>QEVD01000411.1 GCA_003576975.1 Candidatus Zhuqueibacterota bacterium | reverse complement strand
TTATGCCATAAGTTTTTTCAGAATCACGGCCACGCGATGGCGCTCTTTGATCCGTTTGCCCCCAAAATAATAAATTCCCACAAACACCACGCCCAACAGGAACCCCGGCACCGTGACCCAAAACACCAAGCGGTCCGTCAAATGCCGAAGCGTGTAGAAGATCGTCACCAAAATCACCACGCCGCCGAGCAGCAAGGCCAAATTGGAGAGCAGCCATTCCGCCGGTCGGCGCCGTTGCTCCCATGCGAGCAACTCGCGCACGAATTCGTTCTCGTCACTTTCCAGCTTGGTATTCATTTCGTTTCTCCTGAGTTAAAAAAATCGGGGCAAACTGCAAGATCACATATTCGAATTCAAGATTCCCGTTTCGGCCATAGTTTTCCAAATTGCACACACAACAGAATCACGGGAAAATCCTTCTTGTTGTTCAAATTGAGCAGAACCGACAAACCCATTCCGGCGTTTTTCCCGATTCTTCCAAATACCTGGGTCTCAGCGGAAAACCCCAGCACGGGTTCGAAGTCATACAAATAGTCGCCGTGGTGACGATTACCCTCCACCCTCCCGGCACCCACTGCAATAGAAAATGCCCCTTTTTCGCCTCTCCTGCCAATTCCGTACAGCACGCTGAACTCTGTTCCAACTTCCGAGCTTTCCACGTTGTAAGCCGTGGCGCAGTGAAACGAAAAGAGGTGCAAGCCGAACTGGCCAGTTAGACCCAACCCATAAGCTCCGCCGAAACCCGTGCCACCGACTCCGAGATTCACCCAATAAAAATTCCGATGAACCGGTCGCGTCTCGCATTGCGCGAACGCTGCAGAGCACCAGAAAAACGCCACAACAGTAAAAGCTGCAAGGGCCACGGCTGGGTGGCGCAATTGGCATGTCATGTTTCTCCCTCTCAGCTTCGAGTTATCGCACCAACATGAGCTTCTTCGTTTGCACGAAATCACCGGCTTCGATCCGACACACATACATGCCGCTGGCTACTCCCTTCGCCTCCCACACACGCTCGTGCTGGCCCGCCGGCAGTTTTTCCGCAACCAGCGTGGCGACTTCTTTGCCCAGCGCATCATAAATTTTTAGCGTAACAAAACTCGCCCTCGGCAGGACAAATTCGATGCTTGTGCCAGGGTTGAAAGGGTTGGGGTAATTTTGTAGCAGCACTGGTTGGCACGGCAATTGAGCAATCTCTTCAGGTGTCTCGACCGAGACGGCGACTTCTGGACCGCCGAGTAGTCCAAATCCCTCCTGATCCCTGGCAGGCGGATGTTTTTTAAACGCACGCAGCAAAAATACCGCAATTTCCGCACGAGTGACATAATCGTCCGGGCAGAACTTTCTTGGCGTTTCCCCACATCCTCCGGTGATACCCTCCTGCCACAACTGCTCGACCCACTCGGCGGCCCAGTGATCAAGCGGCACATCGACAAATGTCTGTCGTGAAGGAGCCGGCGGGACGTAGGAGCTTTGGTGTAATGCGCGCAATAAGAAGACTGCCATCTCGGCGCGCGTCAGATACTGATTTGGACAATACCTGAGCGGGTCTGAAGAGCAACCGGCTGTCATGTTTTCGAGATAGAGTTTCTCGATCCAGGCGGCATCCGGGTGGCTGGGTGGGACATCTGCAAAAATGCCGGCGGGGTGTGGAATATCCTTGCTGGCATCGTAGCCGCGACCAAATTTGCCCCTGAGGAGGTAACGCGCCATCTCGGACCTCAGAATTCTGCGATATGGGTCGAAATAGCGAATATCCTCCTGGTCGCGTTGAATGATTCCAGAGGCGATGATGGCGTCAATCCATAACTTCGCCCAGAAGTTTTGAGGTACGTCCAGAAACAGGCTTTTGGGTGCTACAGTTGCAGTGCCGCCATCGGTCAATACCCAGAGGCTGTCTCTCGCAATCATCGGGCTGGGCGCGCAAAAGCACTCATAGACCCCTCGCGTATGGCGCCAGAGGGCCAGATGCAAGTGGGAGCCCCACGAACATCCATTGTTGCCAATGGTTCCGATCTTAGTATCGACAAAAACCTCCTCTCCCGGCTCGACAACGACCTCGTGCAGATGTCCGTACACGCTGGTCATACCAAATCTGTGTTCCACCGCAACATAGTTGCCCAGTCCAGCAGAAAAGTCTCCATGCGGCCAGAATGAGAACACATTGTAGGAGTCGTCGAATCTCGCGTTAGTACGATAGCAAATGGCACAACCGTTGTCATCCCAATAATTCCATTCGCAAGGTTCATTATCATCCTGCTGGCCATTTTGGTTTTGGTCAACGATACAATTATCACAACCGCTGCGAACCGCAACGACTCTCCCAGGGGCAACGGGATAAACTGCCTCTCCCAGGTCCGCCCCTGCCGACAGATACCAGTCGGTCGCGTAATAACTTCTTCGCTTGTGATAGCCCTCACCATAGAACGACCCCATTCCCCCCACTTGCCATTTGCTGCCTGGACGAAACGGCACATGCAAAGGATAGTGCGACAGAACCAGCTCGTCCTCATTGGAGCAGGCACCATCATTCACGCTGCCAGATATGGTAACCGAATCTCTCTTGCTGTGTCCATCTGCATTGGTCCAGTCAATCTTAATGGTACCATTGAATTGTGAACCATTTCCCGGTATGTCCTCTCCCCAAGGTACCTTGATATCGAACTCAAGAACTCGCTCGCCATGCCAAGGATCATTGCAGCGTAGGGTAAAATCATTAAACAACAGGTTCGTAATCCAATTAGTGCTCGCTGATACCTGGCCGGTCAAAATTCCACCGCCGGCATTCTTGATCGTGATACTACGCGATAATTCCGCGCCCTCCGTCTGTGTACCCAACTCGATCTTTGCAGGCGATACCTGGAGTCGGGGACCTTCGACTATGCCAAACACCTCAATTTCTTCCCGTTCTTGCGGAGAAAACGGAGTATCACCGGTCACAATAATGGTTCCAGCGAACCTGCCGGCAGTGTAAGGAAAACCCCCGGAGAACCGTACCGTGGTCTGGCCAAATGCGTGGTCAATTGTGAAGGCCTCCGGAGATATTGTCCAAATCCAATTCTCGTTCTCTTGGATTTGAACCGAGAGAGATACGTCACGGGTGGGAAAACATCCACTTCTGTAGACAACAAAACTGGCCGAAAACGTTTCACAGCCCGGTTGAGTACCGAGGTCAATGCGGTGGGTAGAGACGATCAAGCACTCTTCCTGGCCATAGCACAGACTTGCAACCACTGTGCAAAGAAATGCGAGATAGGACATTGTCTTTTTCATGGCCGCTCCTTAAGTTGCGCTTGACTTTTGACATAGTATCTTTGTAGTCAAAATTCACCAGCGACAAAAATAGATTTGCGCCTGTGTCGATCACGACAAACCGTTTCATTCCGATTGCAGCCACAACTTGCCGACTTGCACACATAACATAATCACAGGAAAGCCCTTTTCCCGGTTCAGATTGAGCAACGCCGACAAACCCACACCAACGTCTTTTGCAACTCTCCCGAACAATTGCGCCTCAGTGGAGAATCCCCACGCTTGCGCCAAGAGAAAAGAGCGCGATCACCGTCAGAAGCGCGGCGGAATGACGAAATTCACGTTTCATGAGCTTGCCATCGTATCAACAAATTCACTTGCCGCCTGGCCCGGCTGCCGCCCGGTTCAGGGCAAATTCTGAGGTATTGCCCTCGGCATCGGTCGCAGTCGCAGTAATCAACGTGCCGGGCGCAACCGGTGGCAGCGTAGCTGTGAATTTTCCCTGTGGGTTCGGTCGAGCGCTGCCCAAATAAATCGCGCCTTCACCATAGCCCGAGGGATCGCCGCCCGGAATGGGAACGGGGTTCGCAAAGAATTCGATAGTGACGCTTCGAGGATTGGGCGTATCAATCGTTCCCTTAACAATGAGCTTGCCGTTCGTCGTCTTCGCAGAAGTCAACACGGGAAAATTTATCAAATTGTTTGGGCCGGTATCGTCATCACCGGGGTCATTGGGCGTAACGCCGTCCTGACAGCAGTAATCGACTGCCAGATCAATGCCTAGCCAGTCATTGGCATAGATGGCATTTTGCGAAAAGGAATACCCGCTTCCAGGCCCGAGAATGCTTATACCGACGCCAAAATTTGAGTGAATCAAATTGCGTGAGATGAGTAATGTATTCGCAGTCGTACTGCCGTAAACATGGATCCCGGATGTGCCATTGCGCGCGATCGTGTTGCCGGTAATCTGCGACTCGGTTAGTTGCGCGCCGATCACAATCCCGGCCTGAGGATTCCCGGCAATCAAGTTGGACTGGCTGACTGCTGCTCCTCCAATGGCGAGTTGCGAGATGACTTCCACCTCTTGCCCGCCATCAGCAGCGATGCCCTGTTGCTCGTTGCCCGCGAGCGCGTTCTGCTGCGCATCCAACCCGATGATGTTCCCTTCGATGCGAATATCATGTGCCAAACGCAACCCGATACCCTTATAAAGATTTCCGGAAATCACATTGCCCTGAATCAAAACGTCCTGGCAGTGATCCGTGATGATGATGCCGGACCAGTTGCGTAGGGCAATCAAACCGCTGGCATCCGTGCCGATATAGTTGTTTTGAATTGTGCCGTGCTGCAAATAATTCGCGAAAAAAATGCCATAGCCGTCATTGCCGGAAAGAACGTTTCTTTCCTCCGGCGTTGGCCCGCCGATGCGTATGCCGGAGA
>QEVD01000410.1 GCA_003576975.1 Candidatus Zhuqueibacterota bacterium | reverse complement strand
GGATTCTTTGGGTACTTTTTCATCCTCATCATCATGGTGACGGCCTCAAAAAACTTCAACCGCGATTGGTTTCTCGATGGCCGCCGCAAAACGCTCGCCAGCGATGAATACATTCCCGAGGGCACACGCGAAACCGGCTCGGCCATGGCCATGCCCGAAAATCAAGGCGGCAAACCGCATGTGAATTGAGCAAAAATTAAAGGCGAATAATTTGGGGCAAGATGATTCACAAAATGATCTGTCCTCGAGCATTTTGCCTTTGGTGTTGTGACGCGCTTTTGCACGGTGAACTTCATGCCAGAATCATCCACACAAGAATTGCGCGCGCTGTTGTTCGGCGCGCCGCCCTACGAACGTTCCGGCGCGCCCGAGCCGGATTTGCTCGCCGATCTTGCGCCGGTGCTGCCGCAGGAGCTTGTCGAACAAGCCCTCAACACGATCGCCGGCATTGGCTTCATGCCGGAGCCGGATCGTTGGCGCACGCTGGCAGCATTGCTCACGCGCGCGCACGAAGCCGGCAACGACGAGCTTGCCGCGCGCATGCTCACGCGCCTTCCTCAAGTTGTATCGCATTTGCCCTCTGCTCTTCTCACTCCGTTTTTTGAAGCGGTGCGGGCATTTCATGCGCGGGATGATTATCGCGGCGAGATCTATCGCGCCATTGCATTAACCGCGCTGGCGCAGCGTCTGCCGGAGGCCGCGATTCAAAAGGCGCTGGTTGCAGAAGCTTTAGCCCTGGCGCGATTGCCGGGTTGGGACGATATTCAACAAGAAGCGTTCATGTATTTTGTTACAAATCTGAACGTCCTGCTTGGCGAGGAGGAAAAGCAAACCCTGTTGGCCGCGGCGCGCAAAATGAAAGATGCCGCATTCCGGGCCTCGAGTTTGGCGGCATTGCTGTCGAATTTCAATGCGCCGGCGCAAACCGGCATTGTGCAGGAAGCCTTGCAAGCCAGCCGGGCAGTTGCTTGGGCGCCGCGTCGTCTCGAAGCGCTCACGGAATTGCGCTTGCGCCTGCCGCAGCCGCTGCAAAGTGAAATTCACGCCGAAGCAAAAGCGCAAGGTTCGGAAGCCGACTATTTGCGCGCACTGGCTGAAATCACGCGCCGATCCGGTTTGGCCTTGCCGCAAGAGGTGCAAGCACAGAGTTTGCCGAACGCCGACACACTGCGGGATTATGTCGAGCTTGCCGACTGTTTGTCCGAAGAACAATGCGCGGCAGCTTTGGAAGCATCGGCGACACTGTGGGAATCCGAGCAGCAGAGAATTTTAAGCAAACTGATTCCGCATCTGCCGCCCCGGCTTTTCACTGTTGCGCTGACGCGCATCAAGAATCTGCAAGCGGTTGAGCCGGTGCGTGCGCAGTTGTTGATGCAGACGGCGAATTATCTTCCGGAAACCTTGCTCGGTGAAGCGGTCGCACAAGCGCGCCAATTCGAAAACTTGTGGTGGCGATTGCGCACGCTGGCAGTGCTGCAATCACGGCTCGACATAAGCTCGCCGGCGCGTTTGCCGGCAACCGAGCAAGCGCAACTTCCCGCTGAAATAAATGCCGTTGCAAGCGAACGCTTGCGCGAGTTGTTCGTTCAGTTGTCGCAAGCAGAGCAGCGTGCGCTTATTGAAGAAATGATTTCCGCGATTTGGGATCATTATGGCGGCGCGCAACCGACTGCTGCGCCGCCCTCCGAGCCGGCGCCAACGCAGAGCGACGCGGGAGAACCGCCTGCGCCATCACTTCCGCCAACCCAATGGGAAACAACTCCGCCGCCGCAAGCGCCTTCAAGCCCGCCAAAACGTTCTTATAAAAATGGCGGCGGTACACGCAGCGCCCCGGCCTCGCCGCGTCCAACGCGATCAGCGAAGCGCTCGCGTGGCGTTCCCCGCGCGGACGATGAAGAGATGGCGCCACCTCCTTCGCGCGGCACAAGCGATGATCGTTCCCCCGAAAAAGACAAGCCCACGGTCAACACGGGTTTTGCATCGGCAGAGAAAGCCGGAACGCCGCTCTCGCCAAATGCGCCGTTGGTGCAAGGCCAGTTTTATTACTTTTGGTTTGAAGTCAGCAAAAAACGCATCGCGGGCGCAATCGATGTCGCACCAACCGCATTGCCAACGGAATTTTTGCCGAAAGAGGCGCGACTGAAAGTGGCCTTGTTCGCTTTCGAGGGCGAGATCGAAATCACCAGCGGCGCAGATATTGGCGAGATTCAACTTCGGCCCGACGGTATGGCGCCCGTCGTGCGTCCGGCTGCTCGCCCGGATAAGCTGCAAGATTCTGCTTTGCTCGAACGGCGTTTGTTCTTTCCCGTGAAAATGCCCAACAAATCCGGCACATTTCGCTTGCGGTGTAATATTTATTGTGAACAAGTATTGGTGCAATCGCATCTCGTGCAAGTGGAAGTAGGCTCGCGCGTCAGACGAATCATGCGCAGCGCCGGCAAGCGCCCTGCGCTGCAAACACAGGCCGATTACACCTTGAGCAAAAGCTTGCATGCGGATTATCTTTCCGAAGTGCCGACACATCGCTTAAGCCTCATGCTCAACGACGACGGCAAAGGTACACACGGCTTTCGGGTGCTGGCGGCCGAGGGCGCGCAAGAGTTCAAAAGTGACGCGAGTTTTGAAGGCCAAAAACTGCAAGGCATGATTGCCAACGCGCGCAAGGCCATGAGCAAAGCGGCATGGGGCAAATTCGAGCCGTGGCAAAAAGGCGATCTCTATCGTTATGAAGGCACACGCGAGGAAAACCTCAAACGCCTGAGAGACGATATGATCATGATGGCGGCGCAGGGTTATCGTTTTTATGTCGAAATTCGCAAACGCCTGGCCGGTGACGCACAAACGCCGGAAGAAATCGACCAGCGTGTCAAAGCTTTGGAAGAATTGATGCGCAAACCCGGCTTCGTGCAAATCGCCAGCAAAGAGTCCGCGGAACACGTGGTTCCCGTGGCCATGTTGTATGATTACAAATTCGATTCCAATCTACCGCTCGAAAAGTACACGCTTTGCCCGGATTTTCTTACCGCGCTGCAAGCCTCACAAAATCTTCTCGACATGAAATGTTTTCAAGGCGACTGCGCCAGCCGCGGCAAACTTGATGTCATTTGTCCCAGCGGCTTTTGGGGCTACCGCCACAATATCGGTTTGCCGGTGTCGATCGGCAAAAGTGAGGCGCCGGCGGCGATGAAGCTCACTTACGAGGGAACGCAATCGATGAGCGTGGCGGTCAGCACCGATCAAGCGTTCAAATTGCGCAAGAAACATGTGGAAAAATTGCAGGCGCTGCGCCAGGGGTTGGGATGGAGTTACGCGGAAACCCGCGATGACGCCCTGCAAATGATGAAAGAGAAGCCCGGCCACGTGATTTATTTCTACTGCCACGGCGGCATGCATCCGGTTTGGAATGTGCCGTATCTGCTCGTCGGCGATCCGCAAAACACGCAGGGCATCACACGCGACAATTTCGAAGCGTATGACATCAAATGGGATAAGATCAAGCCGCTGGTGTTTTTGAACGGCTGCCACACCACCGCGCTTTCGCCGGAACAAACGTTGAACCTGGTCAGCGGTTTTATCGAAGATGCGCATGCCGCCGGCGTGATTGGCACCGAAATCACCATCTTCGAGCCGCTCGCCTGTGCCTTTGGCGAAGAATGCCTGGAACATTTTTTCAATGGCGTTCCCATCGGCGAGGCGGTGCGCCGCGCCCGCTTGAAACTGCTGCAAGAAGGCAATCCGCTTGGATTGGTTTACATACCGTTCGTGCTGGCAAGCTTGACGCTGGTGAAGGCGGGATGAAGCTGGAGTGGTGGAGTGTGTTTGGGAGTTCTCCCACGGCTTGGCCGTGGAATTTCTTCTTGTCTTTTTAGTAAATCGTGCTGCTGTCTTAATGATCAGACCCTTTTAAACATATCGCTTTTAGCCACTGATTTACACCGATCAACACGGATTTCAGGCTGAAAAAAACTATTTTGGAGCAAGAAAAAAATCTGTGAAAATCCGTGTTCATCCGTGGCGAAACAAAAAGCGTAAGGCTGTGAACCTGCACTGGCTATGTTACAACATCGGAACGGAGATGCAAAAAATCGCACTTGTCGTTTTGTTCGCCACACTCGCCGGCGCACTGCTCGCGCAAGACAATAAAGCCGAACGAGCCGGGTTGAGTTGGCAATTCCAATCAAGCGGGTTGACTTCCTCCCTGCGTGGCATTTGCGTCGTGAACGATAACATCGCGTGGGTTAGCGGCACGAAAGGCAGCTTTGCCAGAACCCTCGACGGCGGCCAAACCTGGCTTGCTGATTCCGTTGCCGGCGCCACCAATTTGGATTTTCGCGATGTGCAGGCATTCGACGCCGAACGCGCCATTCTCATGAGCGCCGGTTCCGGCGAGCTTTCGCGCATTTATACAACCGCAGACGGCGGCAAAAACTGGCAGTTAAAACATTCCAACAAAATTGCCGAAGGCTTTTTCAACGGTTTTGCATTTTGGGATGAAAACAACGGTATTCTGGTCGGCGAAAGCGCGCCGGCTGTCGTGCAAGGTGAATACGGCTTTGCCGCAAGCGGCACGAATCTCGCCGTGCACGGTAAGAGCCATGTCTGGATCGCCACCGGCGGCGCGATTGCGCGCGTGTTTCATTCGCAGGATCGCGGCAAAACCTGGAACGTCGCCGTGACCCCGATGGTGAGCGGCAACGCCTCCTCTGGAATTTTTTCGATTGCGTTTCGAGATGAAAATCACGGCGTGATTGTCGGTGGGAATTATCAGGAGCCAAATGCCGCGCAAGCCAACGCTGCGCTCACCACCGACGGCGGCAAAACCTGGGAACTGATCAAGAATCTCGCTGCGATGGAATACCGATCTTGCGTCGCTTACCTCACGCCGTCTTTACTCGTTGCCGTTGGCCCTTCCGGCTCGGATTATTCAAATGACGGCGGGCTGACGTGGGCGCGCTTCAGCGCCGAAGGTTTTCACACGATGAGTTTTGCGGCATCAGCGAATATTGGCTGGGCGGCAGGCGCGGAGGGGAGGATTGGCAAGCTTGTCTTCAAAAGGGATTGATATGGAAGTGAAGCGTGATCGTTAAAGCAGTACGCTCGACTATTTTAACGGACTGAATCCACCAAAAATGGTTGAACGCCTGCGTCGCCTCTACCTCAAGCTCGTCAATGGTCACTTGCACGCCCCTTGCCAAGTAGGCTACTCAATTGTTGCTCAATTGTATGAATGCCGTCAACGGCCGTTTCCCATGCGATGGCATCAGATTCCACCTCCCAAGTGTAGCCCATTTGACGGGTCATCTGTTCCTGTTCAAAGGCTTCGAAGTTTTTGTTATATTTTTGCGTCAGTTGTCGATCGGTCAGGCGGAACCGCACCAATCGCCGTTGATATTCGGCGATGATCAAGCTGCGCAATTTGCCTTCGTTGTCCAGCGTGTTGTCAAAGGTGAGATCATCCAGGTGCCTGGCAATCTCATTTGAGACCGTAATTGTCATACTCATGGCGTTACCGTACGAGAGTTGTTTAGGAATATGGCTTATTTTGTTTGCTCAAATATAACAGCAAATTTTCAAAAAGCAACCGTGCCAATTGTTAGGTGATTGATTTTTGTCTCACCCCCGATCAAATAGCAACCTACTCTACCGCTGGTTCGGCGTGCTGCGCTGCCCGCAATGCCGTGGCGATTTTTTACTGGAAATACGTGAAAGTTCCTCCGCCATGCGTTGCAAAAATTGCAGCACCAGCTACGCTATAAAGGATCACATACCGCGTCTCCTCATTCCCGAACGCCTGAACGAAATTGCCTCGTTTTGCCAGAAATACGATGCCGTGCGCTTGCGCGAAGGCTGGGCCAGCGAGGCCCCGGAATATTATCTGAATTTGCCTTTTCGCGATCTTTCCGGCAAGCACGAGCACGAGTGGCATTTGCGCGCGCAATCCTTTCGTTTTCTGCAAAATTGGTTGAAGAAAAATTACGGCAGTCGCAACCTGCGCATTTTGGATATCGGCGCCGGCAGCGGCTGGATGAGCCGCCTGCTCGCAGATCAGCACGAGGTATTTGCGCTCGACGTGAACGCCGGGCACCACGGCCTGGCAGCTTTGCCGGTCGGGCAACGGCGTTTCATGGCAGCGCAGGCGGAATTGGAACGCTTGCCGTTGGCCGGCAACTCGTTTGATCTCGTGGTTGCCAATGCGAGTTTGCATTATACTCATGATCTAGCGCAAGTCTTTAAGCAAGTCAGCAACGTGCTGCGCCCGGGCGGCAAGTTGCTGGTGATGGATTCGCCGGTATATCCAACACACGAAGCTGCGCGGGCGGCGCACGAACGGAGCCGCTCGTATTATGCGCAGCAAGGTGTTCCCGAGCTGGCAAATAATTACGGCGGCTTGACGGAGGAGATCTTTGAACAACCGTCGGCGTTTCGTTTTGTGTGCGTGCGCCGCGATTTCTCCAGGCTGGATCATTTCAAAAAATGGCTGCGCGATAAAACCGGCAACGGTGGCGCCGCGCGTTTCCCCATTTGGTTGGGTGAGCGCGTTTCCCATTCCGAAGAAGCCTGGCGGCCCGGCCGTTCGCGCGCCGGCGCCGCGGTGATTCATGAGCGCCGTTTGTTGACCTTTCGTTGCCAATCGGAAAGCGGATATTTCTACCGCATTCCCGGCGGCGGTATCGAACCGAATGAAACTCCTCAACAAGCGGCACAGCGCGAGCTGCGGGAAGAGCTTGGCCTCACGGTCGAATTGCAGCATTGTTTCGGCCCCTATTTTCGCGCCAGCAAAGCGGAGTGGTATTTCCTCGCCGCCGCCGATCAGGGAAATTTGCCGCTGGATCAAGCATTGGCGCCGGAAGACAACTGTCTGGTGACCTGGCTGCCGGTGGAAAAACTCGCGGATTATGATATTCACCCGCATGTGCTGAAGTGGGAGATGGTGGAGTATTTCAATGCTTGAATAGGAAAGCTCAATTGTTTATCTTTTGGCGTCTATTAGGAGAATTGTCATGATCAACAACAAGCAATGGGAGTATTCTGGCATGATCTCAGTCGATCCTGAAATTCACTTTGGCAAGCCGTGCATCGCCGGCACACGAATCACCGTAGCGAATGTTTTTGAGCTGATCGAAGCTGGTACGCCTTTGGGCGACATTATGGCTGACTACTATCCGGATTTGACTGAAGAGCAGGTCAAGGCTTGCGTACACTATGCTCGCTTTTAGACGCCCGCTTGCCGGATTCACACTATTCCTTCTCCTGGGCTGCAACAAAAACGAGTTCCCCTCCCACCATCTCTTCCGCGCCACTTCCGCTGAAACGGTTTCTTCACCGGTTGCTTATGATTTCAATGGCGACGGCCGCCTCGAGATCGTCCTTGCTTCCTTTGACGGCTTTTGCTATTTGGTGGATGATTCCCTGCGCGATCTTCCGAACTGGCCGCAACCGGTTGCCGGTGGCGTGTTTTCTTCGCCAACGTTGTGGGATATTGACGGCGATCAGCAACCGGAGATTTTCATTGGCGGAAATGATGGTGCATTGCACGGCTGGCATTTCAACGGTTCGGCTGTCACGGGATTTCCAATCGCGCTCGGATATCGTCTCTGGTCTTCGCCGGTGATGATCGCCGATTCTCTGCTCGCCATCGGCGGCCGCGAGCAGATGCATGTGTTTGATCGTCGCGGCAAACCTGCGCCGGGTTGGCCGCAAAGCATGCGGGGCTGGGCCATGGCAACTCCGGCGTGGCATGAGGATTTGTTGGTCATCACAACTTTGACGCTCGGCGATGCGAGTCGTGGCTATGTTTATGCCTGGCATCTTTCGGGAGAATTGTATCCGAATTTTCCCGTGCATTTGCCCATGGATGCGCCGGCCTCCCCGAGTCTGGCAGATTTGAATGGCGATGGCCGCGTCGAAATCATTGCCGGAGACGAAGCCGGTTTTTTGCATGTTCTGCAACTGGATGGCAGCGCGCTGCCCCCGTTTCCGCGTCTGGTGGGAAAGGGCATTCATTCGAATCCAGTCATCGTTGATCTCAACCGCGATGGCAAGCTCGATATCATCTTTGGCACGACGGACGGCGCGGTGCATGCGTGGAATTCCACCGGCGATTGTTTGCTCGGCTGGCCGGTGCGCACGGGTTATGAGATCAACAGCTCGCCCGCCCTCATCATGCTCTATGAACATCGCTACGGCCTCATCATTGGCGGTGACGATGGTTTGCTGCATGGGTTCGATGCTGGCGGCCAAATCATTCCGGGATTTCCGCTGTCGTGCGGTGCGGAGGTGTCTTCTTCGCCAATGGTGGTGGACCTTGATGGCAACGGCAGGCGCGAAATCGTTGTGGGGGGCCACAACGGCATTCACGTCATCCGAGATTTGTTGCCGTCTGCGAATGGCGCAATTCAACCGCATGAATGGCCGATGTTCCGCCGCAATGTGCAGCGTACCGGTTCGCCAATCCTCCAAAAAAATTTTACCAAAGATTGATTCCGTTAGCGCCTTTGTAGCAAAATCGCTCCAAAAAAGCGAAGAATTCAGCCACAGATGCACACTGATGAAACACGGATGCGAGCAAGATGATTTCCGACTGCAAACTCGCAACGGTTTTTCTTTAAGCGATAAGGTGCCCAAAGTTAGAGTAAAATTCTGAAAGATTCTGTTCACAAAATTGAAATCGCACAAAAGTTTTTTACTTTTGTGGGCGGAGTTTAAGACTGCTCGAAGAGCTTCGATTTTCAGCTTGGCTGAAAATCGGCGTAGATTTTTTCAAAAAAATGTTAGGAAAAAAATCCGTGAAAATCCGTGTTCATCCGTGGCTTCAAAACCTTTGGTTGCAGCTTTGCTGCGCCGTGAAATCTGTGGTTCGTCGATTCTCTTTTTGATTCCGGTTCGTCCGGTGTAGGTATATTGAAAAATGCCATACAAACTCTTCCCTTTGGGTGACCAACTCAAT
>QEVD01000409.1 GCA_003576975.1 Candidatus Zhuqueibacterota bacterium | reverse complement strand
CCCGGCGCATTGATCACGTGCTTCGATGCTTCAATCGTGACGTTGTTGCGCACGGATTCTTCCCAGTCTTGAAAATTTTTGTTCGCGTGCATGTTGACAATCTGCGGCGCTTCATCGTCAAACGAAATTGCGTAGCGCAAACCATGATTGTTGTGGAAATTCAGCGTTGGCGACAGGTACGCTTTGACCTTCACCTCGCCTTTGTTGAAGAAATGGATTTGATATTCCAAGCGCGGGCTGTCGCCGCCGGGCGTTTGCGGCGGTGCGGTGACCGGCACCGGCGTCATCGCCGAGAGCGTCCGTCCCAAATCCGGAATACGCTGCCACCGTAGCGCGGACATCTTGTCTGCAGGCGGGGACGCCTGCGCTACCGCGCGGGTATAGTGCTCCGCTTCGATGGAAACATAGCCATTGCTCTCTACAAAGCCGGTGATCTCATCTCGTTTCGGTGTCGAAGGATTGTTGATGACGGCCTGCACGACGACGCGGCTATTATTCGGGCCGGTAATCGTAATTGGAACACGTTGCTTTCCAGCCGGCACCTTCTTCCAATCGACGGTCACCAACAATCTTTTCTCAGTTTCAATTTTTCCCTTTACAGCATCAATTTCAACCCACGGTTCTCCAGCTTGCACTGAATACTCAAAAGGCGTTCGCCCGCGGTTGAAGATTTCGATGAAATACGTTTGCTGGTGATAAGGATCGAACTCCGGCAACACGGCTTCACTTTTTTCATGCGGCCACCAACGCGCAGAGCCTTCGATGGCAACGCCCATTTCTACAGCGGCTGGAATGACGCTCTCTTTGACGGCGGGCATGGAATTGCTGTCCGGCTGCTGCCAATAGGTGTAGCCGATGTGCGTCTGGTCCATCATGTGCGCCCATTTGCCGTTGGCCATCACGTTGTTGTAGTAATGCGTGATCTCAGCGTCACGCTTGAACAATTCTCTGGCTTTTTGCGCCAGCGCGTTCGTTGCCGCTCTGCCTTGTTGCGCGTACAAGCGATTTTTGCCGACCGTGACATAAAGCTCATTCAAATTCGCACAGGCTTCAACAGGGTGCAAGACGAGTTGATAGAAAGCATCTTTGTATTTCGCTGGCAAGGAATCACTGATGCGCCGGGCGCGCGCAGACAGCTCGTTGTATTCAGCCACGACGGTTTCCGCTTCGCGATAGTTGACCAGACTGTAAGTGTCTGGCGCGAGCAGTTCGGGCTTCCGGCGCGAATTGAATCTGGTGTATTGCGTCAAAATATCGGCAATATCTTTCGCATGTTCCGGCCCGAATTGCCGTTCTGCCCAGAGCCGGGTGTACTCCGGCAGATGCTCAGCCGGCCATTGTTCCGGATTCCAGGCGTAATCCAAAAAGAACTCGATGGAAAACTCCATTGGCTTGATGTCGCCGACGTTGACAATCCAGATTCGGTTTGCACCGTAGCGGTAGGCGAGGTGCATCTGCTCCCACACGCGGGAAATCTGATTGGTGTTCAGCCACTTGTAATTTCGCGGGCCGCCGACGTAATCATAGTGATAATAAATTCCGTAGCCGCCGGCGCGCGGCTTCTCATCACGCTGCGGAAGCTTGCGAATGTTGCCCCAATTGTCATCGCACAACAGCAGCGTCACGTCATCGGGCACGCGCATGCCGTGATCATAATAATCCTGCACTTCTTTATAAAGCGCCCACACTTGCGGAATCGTCGTTACGTCTTTGCCTGTTACTTGCCCAAGAATTTCGCGCTGATCTTTGACGATTCTCTGCAACAATCCGATATTCGCTTCTTCGGTCATGGGCTCATCGCCGTCGCCGCGCATAGCGAGCGTGACGATGCTTTCGTAATTCTTCATGCGCTTGATGCCGGTACTCCAAAACTCGCGCAGTTTGGCTTCGTTCTTTTCATAATTCCACGGGCCGGCGCCGTAGCGCTGCCATTCCACGTGCGCGCGCATCATCGGCTCATGGTGCGAGGTGCTGATCACCACACCATATTCATCCGCGAGCGGCGCGTTGAGCGAATCATCGTCATAAAACGCTTTGCCCCACATCGCCGGCCAGAGAAAGTTTCCCTTCATGCGCAAAATCAATTCAAAAACTTTTTCATAAAATTGATGATTGAACCCACCGAAGGTTTTATTGACCCAACCGAGCAGCGCCGGATTTTCATCGTTGATGAAGATGCCACGATATTTCACCGCAGGCTCACCGAGCGTGTGGCGTCCCGGCACAACGTAGATTTCGGACTTCTTTTTGACCGGTACATCCGCCCAATAATGCCAGGCTGAGACGCCGATCTGCGCGGCGAGATCGTACATCCCGAAAATGGTGCCGCGCTTGTCGCTGCCGGCGATGATCAAAGCGCGCTCAACATTGGGCAGCGGTTTTTCGATTACTTGAATAAGAAATGTTTCCCACTTTCCGGCGATCCCGTTGACGTCCAGCTTTTTCTCATGCACGAGTTTGTCGATCACCGGGCTTTTGCCCAATGTGCCAACCAGCACGATTTCCTTAGCAGCGGGAAGTTTATCCATCGCGATATCGGGCGAGGCATTCGTGACGCGGGCAATGTCGCTCTGCAAGTGTTTCAGCACGCGCAGCACGCCGGGGAAATCCTGCGAACTGATGTGAAATGGCGCCGACCGGCCGGAGGAGGAAAGGGCAAATGCGCCCTTCTCGTTCTTGGTTAAGATGTAGGAGGTTACTTCATTTGAAAATGCCGCAACCGGGCTGTCTCTAGGCGGCTCTGCATCGGTCAAACCAGAGGAGCACACGTGTTCAGTGGCTAAAAATATCAAACAAAAATGGATCGTACAACCAATACTCACCTTTCGCATGGCATTACCTCAGGCTGATTGTAGGCATGAAGTTTTTCGAATTACACAAAAAAGTAGAGCTGTATTCGGTTCAATCGTTGGTTTATAACTAAAAATTTTGTATCTTGCTTCTGTAAAAATGAACCGTTTCAAAAGCCTTGTTTTCCCTGCAACCGAATCGGAGAACAGTATGAGAAAAGTCACAATTGCAGAGGTTGCAAAACGCGCGAACTATTCCAAAGGAACAGTTTCTGCGGTTATCAACTCAAAAAATTCGGTCAAGCCAGAAACTCGCGATCACATATTGAAGGTCATGAAGGAACTCAATTTCCGGCCCAAAGGCGTTGCTCGAAATCTTAAAAAAACCAGCCAAGACAAAAGTATCGGCGTTATCATCAAGGATTTGAATTATCCGTTTTATGCTTCCATTGCAACCGGCGCGCGGGAATATGCAAACAGCAAGGGTTACTCGGTTATTGTTGCCAGTTCCGAAAGCGACCACGAGCGCGAGAAAGAGCTGTCGCATCTTTTTTCGACGAAAGACATCAAGGGCGCCATCATCGCCCCCACGGTTGAGGGGCGGGCAGAAATCGAGCATCTGTTCAAATTAAGAATGATCAACTACCCGTTTGTGCTTTTGGAAGACGTTAAAGGCATACAGGCGAACGTCGTCGCGATTGACAATACCAAAGCAATCAAACGGGCCGTGACCTACTTGATCGACAGCGGCCACACCAAGATCGTCCATTTTGCCGGCCCACCCAACTCCTCTCACACTCAGGAACGTATCGAGGGTTTTCGACATGCGTTCAGCGAAAGCACGCTGGCGTTTCACAAAGATATGATCGTGTCCGTCGGTTCGAACTATGAAGAAAGTTTTGCAAGAACGCTGGATTATTTCAAGTGCAGAAGCCGCGACACCTATCCGACCGCCGTTGTTTGCTTCAATGATTTGCAGGCGCTGGCGGTTTTGACAGCCTTGAAAGAACTGAAACTGCGCGTGCCCGAGGATATTTCCATCATCGGCAACGATGACATTTATTACGCTAAAATTTATCCGGTACCGCTGACCACCATTCGCGCGCCGCAGCATGAGATCGGCAAAAAAGCTGCGGAAATATTGATCGAAAACATTGAATCGCCGACGCTGCTGCCGCCTAAACGTGTGGTCTTGGACACGGAATTTATTGTGCGAGAATCCACAAAAGTTTTGAAACCCGAGCTTCAGTTCACCAAGTAGCTTTCGCCGGTAATTCTTATTTCTTTTGTAAGAGTTCCGGTCGTTGCGGCTGCCGTCCCCGGAAGTACGCCGCCCACGGCTATTTCAAACCCGCCTGGTTCAACTACAAATTGATTCTTCTCATCGATGTGCGCGAGTTGCCTCGGCTGCAATACAAACTTGACAACTTGCGTTTCGCCCGGCTTTAAATGAATGCGTTGGAAGCCCTGCAATGCACGCAAAGGCACGGGCGCGGAGGCGGTCAAATCTTTGACATAAAGTTGAACCACTTCATCGCCCGCCCGCATTCCCGTGTTATGCACTTCGACAGAAACTTTTGTCTCCTCTCCAGCTTTGATTTCATCAGGAAGCGAGAGATTGCGATATTCGAATTTCGTATAACTCAAGCCGTAGCCAAATGGAAACAGCGGCTGGCCTTCAAAATACCGGTAGGTGCGGCCCTTCATATTGTAATCTGCAAAGGGCGGCAGTTGCTCGACGGATTTGTAGAACGTCCGCGGTTCCGCCCTCCTGCCCCGGATACCAAAGCTGAATGATGGCCGGAATGTTTTCGTTGGCCCAATTCACAGCCAGCGCGCTGCCGCTGCTGAGCACGAGGACCACCGGCGTGCCCGTGGCATGCAGCGCTTTGAGCAAACGTCCCTGCACGTTGGGCAAGTCAAGACTTGTGCGATCGCCGCCACGAAAGCCCTCGTAATCCACCCGCATTTCCTCACCCTCCAACTGTGCGGTGATACCGCCGACAAAAATAACCACCTCCGCACGCTTAGCCAGTTCGATCGCTTGATTGAAATAATCGAAGTTCAACAACTCCCATTGCACGAACAACTGCGGGCGGCCGGAGTTGTGAAAAAATTCCAAT
>QEVD01000408.1 GCA_003576975.1 Candidatus Zhuqueibacterota bacterium | reverse complement strand
CCGTGTTTGAATACTCGAACGTCGGCGGTTCGCTGCTGGGGTACCTCGTCGAAGCCATCACCGGCGATGATTTCGGTGAATATTGCCGGAAAAATATTTTCGCGCCGCTGGAGATGAACGACTCGGGCTTCAGATTGCGCGACGTTGCCTCCGACCGGTTGGCCGGGATTTACACTTCGGCAATGGCGTCCACCGGCCATTACAGCGTCAAGTTTTATCCGGCAACGACGATGCGCAGCTCGATCAAAGAGTTTTCACATTTTGCCATAGCCTGCTTGAACGGCGGTGAATATAACGGCAAAAGAATTTTGCAGACCGCCACGATCAACGAAATGCTCAAAATCCACGTGCCCAATCCGGGCGTCGGCTTGATCTGGTGGAACATGGGCAACGGCTACATGGGACACAACGGCAGCTTCATCGGCGCGTCTTCAAATTTGAGCATCGACGCCACAAACAAATTGGGGCTGCTCATTTTCACGAACATCTTCAACAAAGCGACGGTTTATCCGGGCGGGAAAATTTATGAGTTGATTCGCCAGGAAGCCACGAAATACCGTTGAGGGGTTTTTACTAACGCGAATGCCAAAACTTCAAACTCTCAAATTCAGTGAAACTTATGAGCACAAAATTCTTCACAGTCTCGCTTACGATCATTTGCTTTTCCGCCATTCAAAGCTTCAGTCAAACTTTGACAAAAATCACCGACGCGAATAATCCGGTGGTCAACGACGTTTTCAACAGTGGTGGAGGGAGTTGGATCGATGTGAATAATGACGGGTATCTCGAATTGTTTGTGGCGCACGGCAATGACGCGAGCCAGAACAATTCACTGTATCTCAATGACAAAAGTGGCGGCTTCATCAAAGTGCAAACCGGCGCCCTGGTGAATGACGGCGGCACGTCTATTGGCAGCGTGTGGGCCGACTTCAATCACGATGGCAAGCTCGACGCATTCGTGACGAACCGTTTCAACTTCAAAAATTTTTTGTATCTCGGCAGCGACGACACGGGTTTCACGAAAATCACGACAGGTAATCCGGTCACCGACGTGGCCAGCTCCAACAGCAGCAGTTGGGTTGATGTTGACAACGACGGCGATCTCGATTTGTTTGTGGTCAATTTCGGGGCGCGGCATTTCTTTTACCGCAACGACGGCGGCCCGAATTTCAATCTCGCCAAAATCGACACCGGCCTCGTGCTCGCGAATAACGGCAATTCGATCGTCGGCGCGTGGGCAGATTACAACAACGATCGCGCGCCCGATCTTGTCGTCGGCAACGGCGCGAACGAGAACAATTATCTTTTCACCAACAATGGCCGCGGCGGTTTCACGCGCCTTGTCTTAAACGACGCGCGCAGCACGCTCGGCGCAAGCTGGGGTGATTACGACAACGACGGCGATCTCGATTTGTTCGTCGCCAATTTTTTGAACCAGAATAATATGCTGTATCAAAACAGCGGCGCGCCCAATTACATTTTGACGCCGATCGCGAGCAGCATCGTTGCCAACGACGGCGGCAGTTCGGTCGGCAGCGCGTGGGGCGATTATGACAACGACGGCGATCTCGATCTGTACGTGGCCAACGATATTGCTGCGGGCGGCTCGGGCCGAAATTTTCTTTATGAAAACAGCGGACCGCCGAATTACAGCTTCACCAAAATCACCGCGGGCGAGTCGGTGAATGATATCGCCAATTCCTTTGGCTGCAATTGGGCGGATTATGATCGCGACGGCGATTTGGATTTGTTTGTCGCGAATCGGTTGAATCAGCGCAATCTTTTGTATCGCAACGAGGGCAGTGGCAATCGCTGGCTCGCGCTCAAATGCGCGGGCACGATTTCAAACCGCACCGGCATCGGTGCGAAGGTGCGCGTCAAGGCGACGATCAACGGCGCGGCGCGCTGGCAAATGCAGGAGGTCGCTCCGCAATCCGGCTATAACAGCCAGAATTTGCATTTGCACTTTGGCTTGGGCAACGCAATGACCGTCGATTCGCTCAAAATCGAATGGCCTTCCGGCGCGATTGATGTCTTGAAGAATGTTCCTTCAAATCAGTTTCTTATCGTTACGGAAGGCGCCAATCCCACCGGCGTTTATGAGGGCGCGGTTTCGCCGCCGCAAGATTTCGGCATGGAACAGAATTATCCCAATCCATTTTCCGCAAATGGAGCGCTGGGTAACCCCGAAACACGCATTGCTTTTGCGTTGCCGGTTGCAAGTCGCGTTACGCTCACGGTTTTTGATATGACTGGCCGCGTCGTCGCCGAGTTGTTGCGCGGCCAACAGAAACTCGCCGGTCTGCACGAAATTAATTTCGCAGCGCAAAATCTCGCGAGCGGCGTTTATTTTTATGAACTGCAAGCCGTGCCGCTGCACGCATTCGCCGCTCCATTTGTCGCCAAAAAAGCCATGTCGATTGTCAAATGATTAACTGCCGAACGCACAGGAGTACAATATGCTCATACGCAAAATTTTTCTACCGCACGGTAAAAGCTTCATCTGCGCCGCCGTTATTTTATTTACGCGGCCTGCCATACTAAACGCCCAGCCTTTCACCAAGATCACCACCGGGCAAATTGCCACCGACGCGCGTGATGCTTCGGGCGCGAGTTGGATCGACTATGACGGCGACGGCGATCTCGATTTGTTCACGAGCAATCGCACCGTTGCTAATTATCTTTATCGCAACAACGGCAACGGCAGCTTCACGCGCGTCAATACCGGCAGTCTCACGACGATCAATTCGATCGGCAACAGTTGGGCGGATTACGACAACGACGGCGATCTCGATGCTTTCACCGCCGGCCCCAATTCTGTGCTGCATCGCAATCAAGGCAACGGCACGTTCGCCAACGTGACGACCGCCGCATTGGGCTTTGCCAGTGCAAGCTTGGCGGGCTGGGCTTGCGCGTGGGCGGATTTTGATAATGATGGTCACGTGGATTTGGTCATTGCTCATCCTGCGGGTTTTCTGGGCGGCACCTCGCTGCCTAATTTTCTCTTTCGCAATAAAGGCGACGGCACGTTCGAGCGCATCACGAACAGCCCCGTGGTTACCGGGCTTGCGCCATACACCGTGCCCACTTGGTCGGACTTCGATCAAGACGGCGATTTGGATTTGTTCATCGGCAGCGGACCGGCAAACGGGACGCGCGCCCGCGATTATCTCTATCGCAATCAACTCAAGCAAACCGGCGCGGCCACGTTCGAGCGCATTACTGAATCGCCCATCGGCACTGACCTGCTTGACGGTCAAGTTTGGAATTGGATCGATTATGACAATGATGGTGATCTCGACGGTTACGTTACCAACTACATCGGCAATGTGGCCGCCGGGTTGCGCAATTTTTTCTATCGCAATGACGGCGGAAGTTATACCTCCATCTCGAGCGGCGCGATTGCGACTGACGCGGGTTTGTCATTGGGTCAAGTGTGGGGCGACTTTGATAATGATGGTGACTTGGATGTTTTTATAGCAGAAGACAACAACAACGGTGCGGCCAACAAATTTTATCAGAACAATGGCAACGGCTTTTTCACCCGCATTTTGACGGCGCCATTCACGACCGACGTCGCGCCGAGCTGGGGCGCAACCGGCGGCGACTTTGACAATGACGGCGATTTGGACTTATTCGTGCCCAATGTTTTTCGTCCGCCTGCTCAAGCACCGCCGCATTTCTATCGCAACGATTTAAACAACAGCAATCATTGGGTGAAGCTCAAGCTGGTGGGCACGAGCAGCAATCGTGACGGCATTGGCGCGAAAATTCGCGCGAAGGCAACCATCGGCGGCAACACGTATTGGCAACTGCGCGAGGCCTCAAGCCAAAATACGTTTTGCGGGCAGAACAGTCCCGAGATTCATTTCGGTTTTGGTGATGCGAGCAACATTGATTCGCTGCGCATCGAATGGCCTTTGGGTCAGATTGATATTTATGCCAACGTGCAAACCAATGTTGTTTTTCAAGCCGTGGAAGGCACGGGCTTGAATCCGCTTTCGACTGCGGTTGAGGACGAATCTCCAATGACACCGTTGGGTTTTGCGCTCGAGCAGAATTATCCCAACCCATTTAATCCAACCACCCGTATTGCCTTTAAACTGGCGGCGGCGAGTCGTGTCACACTCACGGTTTTCGATGTGAATGGCCGCGTCGTCGCAGAGTTGTTGCGCGATCAACAAAAAATGGCCGGTCGTCACGGTGTAAATTTCACGGCGCAAAATCTCGCGAGCGGAGTTTATTCTTACAAGCTTGAAGTGATACCGGGCTATGGCTCATGGCAGCCGTTTGTTGAAACGAAAAGCATGGTGTATTTAAAATAATCGTAAAAGGAAGCCTCTCGTGAACGCACAAAAAATTTTCAGCCGGCTCGCGTTGATCTGCGCAGTCATGAGTTTCACTGCATGCAAAGAAGATTCTCCCACGCCGCCGGATGAAGCGCCCAAAGGTGCGGGTGATTTTTCCATTCCCAACGGCAACGTAACGATTGCCGGCACGCTCGATCTTCCCTCGACGCCGGGGCCGTATGGTTTTGCTGCCGCAGGGCGTGGCATTATTCACCTATGACAAGCGCGGTCTTGGCCAATCGACCGGCGCTTATCAAAACGTCAATCTCCAAAACAGCGCCCAGTTGATTCCCGAGCGCGCGGGCGACGTGCTGGCAATTGTGAATTTTCTAGCGACGCATCAGGACATTAATCCGAAACAAATTTTTCTGTGGGGAACGAGTCAGGGCGGGTGGGTCGCGCCGTTGGTCGCAAATCAATCGGACAAGGTTGCTTTCATCATCTGTGTCAACGGCGGCGGCAGTTCGGTGGGCATTGAAGGATACTACGATGATCTCGCCGACTACGATGATCTCGCCGACAATGCTTCGCTAACCATCGAACAGCTCACGGCGATGTTGGCGAATTATACCGGCGCGCACGGTTATGATCCCACTGTGGCTTTGCAGGCGCTCAACGTACCCGCGCTTTGGGTTTACGGCGGCATGGATCGCAGCAATCCCACGTTCTACGACATCGCGCAGATTGAAAAGATCAAACAAGAGCGGAGTAAGGACTTTACAGTTTTGCTTTTCCCGAACATGAATCACGATTTGATCGATGTTACCACTGGCCAGTTCGATCCGCAATTTTTTCCACAAATATTTGCGTGGGGGCAGAGTAAGCTGGTCAAGTGAGCTGTTCTTTTATGACAGAAAAATGTTTGGCAAAAATGCTTCATTTATTTCTGCCATAGATTTTTCCGTCATTTTACTGTTTTGCACACGGCCTTGAGGAAAAGTAATGAGAAAAAATTTGCCCATCGCTTCTGCCGCCTTCATCTTTCATTTGCTCTGTGCGTCTTCGCAAGCCAGCGGTCCTGTGGCTTCGGATTTTAGCTGGGCGAAGATGCACGGCAAGAGTCCGACAAAATTCACTGCGAAAGATTGGCGGCCCATCATCGACGCGGTGTGGGGACAAGGTTTGCCGACAGCACAGAAGCTGCAAATCTTCGATCGCTGGTGGAACGAAGTGGATTTGCAATATGGCGCGTTTCACAATTTCGCGCCGGATATTTTTGCGCTGCGCGATCATTATCGGCCGGAAATCGAAGCGGGCGTGAGTCGCGGCAGGTTTGCGGCAATCATGAATCACTTCACTTTCAAGTTGAATGAGCTGCACACTTGGGCTTACGATATTCGCGTCTCCTTCACGACACTCAGAAAAGGTGTACCGGTTCTCGTCGTCGGCCAGTGGGGAACGAATCAACATTTTGGCGCGGTCTTGACGCCGCTGCCTGATAGCTCACTACTCGTTTATAAATCGTTGCCAAATCACCCGCTCGGGCTTGTGCCGGGCGATCTCGTGCTCGGTTATGACGGCGTTTTGTGGAA
>QEVD01000407.1 GCA_003576975.1 Candidatus Zhuqueibacterota bacterium | reverse complement strand
CCGGCATAGGGATCATCTTCCATGAAAACGATCTCATTGCGTTTGCAAGCCCGCACGGTGCTCTGCCGCATGAGCTGGCGCAACTCCGCAATGCTCAATGCGGAAAAAAGCGGCAACTCGCGAATGCTGGGCTTGAGATCGTCGGAAGGCATATTGCTGGGTTCAGTATCGCTGCTTGGTGGTGATCAATTGTTGGGACTTGCTCTCAAACAGCCAGCATTTTGGGCGCAATATGATCAGAATCATTTCCCATGTCATCTGATATCCGCGTGAGTATAAATCCCCTCAAAACAATTCACGATGAGCCAGACTCTTGCGTCAATGCGGCAGCGCTCGCCGGTTTGATCGTGAGGCGCTTTGTTGCTTTCTGGCCATTTTTAGCCGCCTCGTATTGAATCCTGATTTTGGAATGAACCCACCCGTTCTCTTCATACAATTGAAAGGCGTACTGCTCGCCAAACATGATCTCCAGCCGTTGTTTGATATTCTCCAACGACGTGCCGTGTACCTCCTCCTTTCCCGTCTCCTCCGGAACATGCTTGACCAAAGCCCCGGTATTGGAAACATCGATTGACAGTGTGCCCTCCTGCAAGACAATCGACACCAGGACTTTCAGCGGCAGCGGACTGGTTTGCATGCCGTATTTGATGGCATTTTCCACCAACGGCTGAAACAAAAATGCCGGCACGAGGCATTTGCGCGCCGCTTCCTCGATCGCGAAGGATACCTCCAGCGAATCGCCAAACCGGATTCTCTCGATGTGCAAATAGTTGTTGACGGCCTTGATTTCTTCATCGAGCGATGCCGTAACCTTGTTAAAGTTGAGCAACGTGTAGCGGAAGAACTCCGACAACTCCGTGATCATTTGCCAGGCGCGATCCTTGTCGAGCAGGATCATCGAGCGAATCGAGTTGTGTGCATTGAACAAAAAATGCGGATTCATCTGGTAGCGCAACAATTTTAATTGTGCAAGATTGGCCAGTGCGGTGGCATGCAACGCATTTCTTTTTTGCATTTGATAATCATAAAAATGTTTGATGATCAATAACAACACCGCAAGTCCTAACAGCTTGAACCACCAGGTTTGCCAAAATGGCGGCGTGATCGTCACCTGCAGCTCAGCGCCCTGCTCATTCCAAACGCCGTCATTATTTGCAGCTTTGACGCGAAAGGTATACTTGCCGTGATTGAGATTCGTGTAGGTTGCGAAGCGCCGGTTTCCCACCCAGTTCCAATCATCATCGAACCCCTCCATTTTGTAGGCATATTGATTGTGTGCGCTAATGGCATAGTTCAACGCGGCAAATTCAAACGAAAAAACCGAATGGCGATGCGAGAGCGTGATTGCTTTCGTTTCGGTGAGGGATTTTTTTAAAATGCCGTCGGGTCCGCCGATCTCCACCGGCCGGTTGAAGATGTTCAAGCGCGTGATCACCACCGGCGGCACATAGGCATTTTCGCGAATATTCTCGGGATAAAATGCGGTAACCCCGTTGATGCCGCCGAAAAACATTTCGCCGTCGCGGGTTTTCATGAAGGCGTCATAACAAAATTGATCGCTTTGCAGGCCGCTCGCCTGATAGTAGGTTTTGATCGCTCCGCTTTGCGGATTGAATTTGACGAGACCATTGGTTGTGCTCAGCCAGAGATGCCGTTGTTCATCTTGCAGAATGCCGTAAATCACATTGCTCGGTAAACCGTCTTGCATCGTGAATGCTTTAAACGTTTCGTCGGCGCGATTGAAATAGTATAAACCGCCGCCGGTCGTGCCGATCCAGAAATTGCCCGCTTCATCTTCAAAAATCGGGCGAATCTCGATGGTGACGATATTCTTGATGGGAAGCTGGTAATGTTTGAACTCCCGAGTTTTTTTATTCCAACGGCCCAGGCGCCCGCGATTGGATCCAATCCAAATATTGCCCTGGCGATCCTGCATTAATGCGCTGATCATGCGATAGCCCGGCATGTCGAGCGCGCTGAAAAAATGCCGGCATTCTCCGGTCTTTCGTTCGAGAATATCCAGGCCGCTTTCGAAAGTCCCCACCCAGAGATCACCGTCATCATCAAGCAGCAAGGCCATCACATCGTTTCCCGCCAGACTGGAAGGCTCATCGGGACGATTCTGATAATGGGAAAATCGCTTGGTTTCGCGGTCGAAATAATTAAGCCCGCCTTGAAAGGTGCCGATCCAAAGATTGCCGCTTTGCTCTTCGAGCATGACCTTGATGTTGTTGACGCTCAAGCTGTGCGGGTCGCGGCTGTCATGTTTGTAATACGTGAACAATCCAGTTTCACGATCGAGATGATTCAACCCGCCTTCTTCGGTGCCGAACCACAAATCGCCGGCGCGATCTTCCAAAATCGCGTACACGACCTTGTTGTTCAGAAAACGGCGATCATACGCTTTGGCTTGATAGTGCACAAAGCTGCCGATATTGGTGTTGATGAAATTCAATCCGTCGCGCGTCCCCACCCAGTAATCGCCCTTGGCATCTTTAAAGAGGCATTGCACGGAGTTATGGCTCAAGCTGTAGGGATTGTTGGGATCATGCTGGTAGTGCCTGAAGCGCTGCGCAGCGAGGTCAAACTTGTACAAGCCGCTGCGATTGCCAACCCACAAATGGCCGTCCTCGGCGTCAAGAATGGCTCGAATCGTGTTGCTTTCGGAGTGATTCCTCTGCGGGAAAAATTGGCGAAACGTTTTTTTTGTGCGATCAAATAAATTCAAACCGCCGAACGTCGTGCCGATCCACAAATTGCCCTGCACATCTTCATAGATCGAACGGACATCGTTATCGCCCAGGCTGGCAGGATTTTGGGCGTCATGCTCATAGCAAACGAAATCCCGGCGATCGCGATCAAACATCCAGAGGCCGTGATTCTGCGACCCTACCCACAAATTGCCTTGCCGATCTTCATAAACGACATTGACGATCTTTGCGCGCGCCGGCGCCGCGGCGAGGTGTGCCGGCGCGTAGTTGGTCACCTCTTTATGCGCAAAATCGAAAAGATCAAGGCCGTTGCTGGTGCCCAACCACAGATTGCCGCGCCGATCTTCGATAATGGAATTAACATCCTGGCTGCTGATTTTAATTTCAGAAGAAGAGTCCGGGGTAAAATGCCGAAAGGAATTGGAGTCACGGTCAAAAAGATTAACGCCCCCTCCCTCTGTTCCGATCCAGAGATTGCCCTTGCTGTCTTGCATAACCACGCGCACGAGCTGCGCGGACAAACCCTGCGCCTCATTGGGTTTCCAGCGATATGCGGTGAATTCATAGCCGTCAAATTTGTTCAAGCCGTCGTTGGTACCCAGCCACAAAAAACCGCGATTGTCTTGAAAAATGCTGTTGACCTTGCTGTGCGACAGCCCGTCATCAATGGAAAAGCATTCGAATTTTAGATCATTTTCCTGAGCCCAAAGAAATGAAGAAAAAGCCAGAACCATCATCACAAGCAGGGTACTCATGCCGCTCATGCGCCTTTTACGCCTTGGTCTTACAAACCCCGCCATGAGGCAAGAAAAAGTTTGAGAAAAAATTTCTCCGGGATTCAATTCGGTGATCCTTTCGACACCCACAAGACGTTTATTTGCAGAACCCGGCTGTGCCGAAGCTTCTTGCCAAATCTTGCGTTCACTTTTCATAATTCTACCCGTTTCTTCATAGCCGCTCGGTGGTGGTCAATTTAACACTTTTTTGAGTGATGTCAATGAATTCTCCACGTCCAACTTCTCAGCAACTCATTAACCGGTCGCTATAAGTCCACCATTTTTCACGAAGTACATGATTTGAGCGGCCGGTCAATCTCTGTGGTTTGAAGAAAGAATCTCGATGTCGGGAGGAATTTCTGACCGTTCACCAGACTAATTTACCGCTCACATGTTCAGTATTGCTCGGCCAATAGGGTTTTGTTACGTTGCGCCGCCATTCTATGCGAAATTCTCACCCGCCATCGCAGGAGTAGCGGAGTGCAGCAACCAGGATAAGTCATATGAAGACATTCAAAACGCTCATCGTCGATGATGAGTGGCTTATTCGTTTAGAGTTGAAGCGCTTATTGAGCGACTTCCCCAACATCAATGTTGTGGGAGAAGCCGCAAACCTGACGGAGGCTGTCCTAGCCTTTCACGAAAAGAAACCCGATCTCATTTTCTTGGATATTCAAATGCCCGGAGGCTCGGGCTTTGATTTTTTGGAACAAGTCAAAGGCGACTTTAAGATTATTTTTGTAACCGCTTTCACTCACCACATCACACGCGCGAAAAAATACAAAGCGGTTGACTATTTATTGAAACCGATCAGCAAGGATAGACTCGCCCGCGCCATACAGGAATTGTTGAATCCTGTTCGCAGCCGCGAATAAATCTGTTTGCGTTTGTGCTCGAGTTAAATTTGTTCGAGCGCCGGCATTTCGAGAAAATCCCTGTGCGTGCTTGATAAGCAGAATCCTGGCGGCGCCGCTGCGCCAATACTCTGTTACCTGAACTTGCAGAAATGCTCTCATGAATGTCATTTATACGGATCTAGTGAGGTACGCGGCGCAATGCCGGGTACTTCACAAGATCTCTGGATGACAAGATGAAGTTGGCTGGTTTTTCAAAGTAACCGTGTATTCGCTTGGGATTGCCATTTAAATAACTTACTCATTTTCTTTAAACCGCTAATCAACGCGAATGGTCGCTAATGCTTTTTAATTCGCGATGATTCGCGTCTAT
>QEVD01000406.1 GCA_003576975.1 Candidatus Zhuqueibacterota bacterium | reverse complement strand
TACGAGCTACTCCATCGGCATCGACAAACCGGAAATCATGCAAGAAAAAATTCGCGCTGCGGCAGAGTTTCCCATTCTCAAAATCAAACTCGGCAGCGATGATGATGAGGCCATCATGGCCGCGGTGCGTGCTGCAACCGATCGCGTCGTGCGCGTCGATGCCAATGAAGGCTGGAAGGATCGGCAAGAGGCCTTGGAGAAAATTCAATGGCTCGCGAAAATGAATGTTGAATTCGTTGAGCAGCCTTTGCCGGCACACCGCCTTGACGATGTGGCCTGGCTGCGCGAGCGCTCTCCCCTGCCGTTGGTTGCTGATGAGGACGTCATGAAGGCAAACGATCTTCCGGCGCTGGCGCGGGCTTATCACGGCATCAACATCAAAATCATGAAATCTGGCGGGCTGCAAGAGGCCATGCGCATGATTCATGTGGCCCGCGCTCTGAGTTTGAAAATCATGCTGGGTTGCATGATTGAAAGCTCGCTCGGCATCACCGCAGCAGCGCATCTTTCGCCGCTGGTGGATTGGGCGGACTTGGATGGAAATTTGTTGATCAAGAATGATCCCTGTCGCGGAGTGAGAGTCGAACAAGGCCGATTGATTTTGCCGGAAGGGCCGGGGTTGGGGGTGGAGGAAAATTTATAAGCCGAATACTGGATATTTCCACTTCCGCAATGCTGAAGTCAGCTTAATCAACGGCAGGCCAATGATCGCCGTCCAGTCTTCACAATCGAGGCGCTCGAACAGCATCAGGCCCGGGCCTTCGGTTTTCGCGGAGCCGGCGCAATCAACGGGATTGTCAAGCTCGATATAAGCGCGCAATTCCGCGTCGGTAAGATCGGCGCGCAATTGGGCCGAGCCTTTGACGATGAATTCTTGTGAAGCCTGCAAAGCCGTGTGATATAGAAAAAGCCCCATGTAAAATTCGTGTGTGTGGCCGCGCAGGCGCTGCAATTCCTGCAACGCGCGTTCGGCCGTGCCGGGCTTGCCCAGCACATGCCCATCAAACCACACGACTTGATCCGAGCCAATGAGAATCGCGTTGGGGAAATCATCCGCGACACTCATGGCCTTGGCCCGCGCGAGTTCGAGCGCCAAGCTGCCGGGATCGCCATTGTGAATATGATTTTCGGCAAAGCGCGGCACAACAGCGCGGAATTTCAACCCCATTTGCAGCATGAGCTGCCGGCGATAAGGCGAGGTTGAGACGAGAATAAGTTCGGGGGGCCTACTCTGAATAGCTTTCATTTCAAGATCATGGGCGAGAACTGCTCCAACGCCTGCAAGGCTTTATCGAGACTTGGAGAATTTTTCCTGGCAAGACCATTGGCGCGCCATTTGGTTGTAACAAACTGTGTCAAGCGGCCAGTATGGTTTTTGCCAACCTTGCTGGTGGAGAGATGAGCAGGAACAAGGTCATCACGAATATCACGCCGTCGCGACATTCTGGCTAAACCGACCAATAACGTTTTCGGATCTTTACAGTCATCAGGCTGACTCGGAATTTTCGCGGCAGGTACTCCCAAAAATTCAGCCATCCTCTGCCGGTCTGCCAATAGCCAGGCTTCCACCTCGTGAACAGCCACGCGCAACAAAAGGTTTTGGCTCTGGCTTTCCGGCAACAACCGCTTTATCAAGCCTGGCGAACATTCATCATTGTCCAAATCAGTCAAAATAATAAAGGGCACATGGCGCGCGGCGAAATTGAATCTCTTCACATTGTCACACAGATGATCCTTGCCGCGTTTACCGTAGCATACGCCCGCAGTGAAAGGCTTGCCCGATTGTTTTACGAGTTGCCGCAATACCTGTTCATCCAAGTAGCCCTCGACAGCCAAACGGACCGGAATCTGGCTCATAGTTGAAACAATTCCAGATTTGCAACTTTTTCAGGTTCGATATGCGGCAACACGGCCTCTGCCACAGTCATTCCCGTATCCAGCAAAGCGCGAATCTCATCGACGCTTGCTGCAGGTTGAGCTTTGGCGCCTTCAACGTCCGGGATAAGCATGACAACCTCCTCCCCGCCAATGCCAGCATCCGACAATAGCTCGACACTATGTGTGCTGATCAATACTTGCCGTTTACGCACTTTTTGCATTCGATATATAAGTCCGGTCAGCCGGCGCACGACTCCGCTATGCAAAGACAGCTCCGGCTCTTCCAGCAGCAAAGGGCCGTCGCCCTCTTGCAGCGACCAGAGAAGCCCGAGCAGCCGCAATGTTCCATCGGAAAACTGCTGCTCATTTTGCTTTCCGGCGTTGGGCCTCCAGTGCGAGTAAGCGCCTATCAGATGAGGCACGCCGCGCGCATCTTTCTCAAGCCACAATGTTTTTAATTGAGGAACCACAATGACGAGCGCATCGCAGATTCTTCGCAAGCGGGCATCTCGTGTCCTCTCGGGAGTCCTGGCGACACGCTCCAAAAAATGGCGCCCATAAGCATCGAGAGTGCCGCCATTCTCTGCTGAGTTCCCGGGGTTACGAATGATTTGCGGCACCAAATGCAGATATGCAATACTTTCAAAAAATTGCGCAATCTCCCGAAATGGTTTGTTTTCGCTGATTTGCTCCAAAGCTGTCTGAGAGAGGCGCAACGGGTCACTAGTATCTTTGTCGTCAGGGCGATTGAGGATCATCTTTTCGCCTCGATGGACGATTTCTCTGGTCAGGCGAGGATTGCGGTTATTGTCCTGAGTAAAGGCGATTTCATAGCGCCAAAGCTTCCTGGCGCCTTCCGCCAGTTCGATCGCTATTTCAATCTCCGGGTATTTGCGCGCGGCCAAACACCGAATTTTAGACACGCCACCGCGGATGTCGTCACAAGCTTTCTTGAAGCCGCCGGCAACAACGATATCGCGTAAGAAACGAAACGCGTCCAAGAAATTTGATTTTCCCGACGCATTCGGGCCCACCAAAAAAACTCGTTCCGGCAAATCCACCTCTGCCGCCCGAAAGTTTTTCCAATTCGCCAATTTGATCCGACTTACTCTCATAAAAATGCTGCTTAACTGTTGATGTTTTGCTTCAAAGTTTTTTCAAAAATCGCATACGCCTCTTTCCCCCACAAGCAAAAGACAACCTCCTCTAACGCCGTCTCACCCTGCAAATAATCGATCGTGGTGTTCAGCATTATCTCCGCGCAACGCTCGATCGGAAAACCGAAAATGCCGGTGGAAATCGCGGGAAACGCAATGCTCTTGAGATGATTTTCATCCGCGACTCTGAGTGAGTTTAACGTTGCGCCGAGCAGCTTGCGATCTTCGTCGCCCTCTCCCATCATCGGGCCGACGGCATGAATGACGTGTCTCGCCTTCAAATTTCCGCCGGTCGTGATCACGGCCGTGCCCACAGGCGTGCCGCCTATTTTATCGCATTCCTGTTGAATCGCCGGGCCGCCTTTGCGGCGAATCGCGCCGGCTACGCCGCCGCCAAGCTGCAACCCGGCATTCGCGGCATTGACTATGGCATCGACGTTCATCTCGGTGAGATCGGCGTCCACTAATTTTACCGTGGTGTGGTTGATGCGCGTTTCCATTATTGAAAATCCATGAGCATATTCTCAAAAAGATAGCTCAGCGTGCCCCACTGTGCATAGTACATATAAAAGGCCAGCGCAATCGCCACTGTTATTCCCAACAGTCGTTGCAGCTTGAATTGCGCTTCAACATTGAAAAAACTCATAACCGCCAACGTGAGACCAGCCAGAAAAACGATCCCGGGATACAGATCGCTCAAAAAAATCATACCGAAAAACAAACCGAACAGCAGCCCTCCCATCAATTCACCGAAAAACTTTTTCAGGCCCGGCCAGACATTCATATTCTTGCTCAAACTGCCGATCCAAATGCCCAACAAAATAATCAGCAAGAACAGGGAGAGATTAAAACCTGGATCGAATTCACGAGTCCGCAACCACTCAACAAACCTATCCCACATAAAATCATTCCTTGATAATTGAGATTGAGGTACACCGTTTAAATAACTTATTCATTTCCTTGAAACCGCGAATACGCGCGAATATACGCTAATGCCTAATTCGTGCTTATTCGCGTTCATTCGCGGTTTGAGATCTAACAAAGTCATTTAAACGAATTCCTAAAAAATACCGGCTTCAATATCCTACCGCCGCCCCGTCGCTCGCGCGCGGATCAGCAGCGCCCAAACGCAAACCGGTTTTGGGATCAATGATGATGCCCATCGCACTGCCCTGACTGCGAGAGGATCGTGAAATGGACACGCGATGCCCGAACATCTGCAAAAGCCGCTCCGTGTCTTTCGAAATGCCGAACTCTTCGATGCGCAGCCGGTTGGGCAGCCATTGATGATGAATGCGCGGCGCAGCGACGGCCTCGCTGATGTCCATGTCAAAATCAATCACATTCACAATCACCTGCAAAACTGTGTTGATAATCGTGCGGCCGCCAGGCGAGCCGATCAACAAAAACGGCTTGCCGTCTTTCGCAACAATCGTCGGCGTCATCGATGACAGCATGCGTTTGCCGGGTGCAACAATATTCGGCGGCGTTCCAATCAAACCGGTACTGTCTGTGCGGCCGGGTTGCGGATTGAAATCACCCATTTCGTTATTCAACAAAAAGCCCGTGCCCTCTGCCACGATGCGCGAGCCGTAACCATACTCCAACGTGTAGGTCACCACCACGGCATTGCCAGCGGCATCGACCACCGAGTAATGCGTAGTCTCGGTTGATTCATA
>QEVD01000405.1 GCA_003576975.1 Candidatus Zhuqueibacterota bacterium | reverse complement strand
CTCGCGGCGGATGCCAACCGACACGAACCCAATGCTTGCGTGCTGGAACGATATAATCATTATTCAATTGCAGCGTGGCAACGGTTGCTCGTCCGCACGGCGTTTGGCCGATAATCAGCGAACCATCCTCACTCCAGACAAAATGGTCAAACCAATTTTGCGTGCGGGGATTAAAAAGAGGAACAACTTCAGTGGTGATTGGATCGAGGCCATGGGTGCGTGCGCCTTTATAGCCATTGCAGAGCGCACAAGCCAACCATAGATTTGACTCAGTTGTAAGGCCGCCTGCCGCGAGAGCAATGATGTGCTCAATGTGCAATTGCACGCCGCTATAGCTTTGTGCGGTCTGGCAATATCCACAACGATATCCGGCTTGCTCGGCAACGGCGCGGCGTAAAGAATCTGGAATGTGTGATCGGCTCATGGTTGAGGAACCGGATAGCCGCGTTGATGCAACAAGGCATACGCCTGCGATTTTAACAGTGTAAGCCGGCCAGCTTGATGGTGCAATTCTTCCAGGTGGCGAACTTCATCCGGCATTAGTTGCCGTTCGGCTTGTGCGTCGAGCAAGTCGTGCAACAAACGCTCACGTTCCTCTTCCATTTGACGGCGCGCCACTTGCCATAAATCAGCATCAGGTAATGCCGATAATTTGGCCATTTCCGCCGCCAGATCTGCCGGCGCCTCATCCAATGCCGGCAGGGCGGTGTTGAGTGTGGCTTCCAGGACTTCTTCAATCGAGCGATTTAAAAGAGTGGCAGCGCGCCGCGCCCGTTGATAGGTGGTGTCGGGCAACGTGAGGGTAATGGAATTGGCTGACATGGAGGAAACCTCTATCTCAAATTGAAATGAAGTGGATTCGTATATCTTGTCCCATCTTGCTAAACAAAATTTAACTGATTCAGATTCCAATCGCAAAGGAATTCTTGTGCAGGTATGGCTAGTCAGGTACCGCTACATTAAATCTGCAGGGCTCTACGAGCGTGTGGCACAAGCAGATGGATTGGCTGCTGAGGCTAGGGCGTTGGATTGATGAAAATATAAATCAGGCAATTGCGTTCATGCGCCTGGCTGTTGGCAAGCAACTCATGTGGAATGGCGGTGTCAAAAACTATCTCAAAATTGAGATGGGCGCGCGGACTTTCTCGTCCGCGATGCGCGTGTGGACGAGAAAGTCCACACTACCTTCGGAATGCAAAGGGGTTTGATCATGAAACGTCCTCTGAGATTTTGGTTCATTCTGTTGCTCAACTTTACGGCCAGCCCATGCGCACAAGGCCAGCCGGTCAAGTTTGAGCGCATCGGACCGGAGCATGGGCTCTCGCAAAGCTCGGTGTATTGCATCCTGCAGGATCATCAAGGTTTCATGTGGTTTGGCACGGATGGTGGGTTGAACAAATATGACGGCTACAACTTTACCGTTTACCGACACGATGCCGAGAATCCCCAGAGTCTGAGTAACGGCACAATCATGGCGCTTTATGAAGATCGCTCCGGAGTGCTCTGGATCGGCACTTATGGGGGGCTCAATAAGTTCGATCGGGAAAACGAGGCATTTATCAGGTATCAACGCGACCCCAATAATCCCAATAGCCTGAGTGGCGCTTTTGTTTTATCTCTCGCTGAAGATCACACGGGCGCGCTCTGGATCGGCACAAATCGGGGGCTCAACAAGTTCAATCGGGAAAAGGAAACCTTTACCTCCTATCAACACGACCCCAAGAACCCGAATAGCCTGAGTGAAAACAGAATTCGGTCACTCTATGTTGACCGCGCCGGCGTTTTATGGATTGGCATAGTTGGCGGCGGCCTCAATAAGTTTGACCAGGAGAAACAGATTTTCACGCGCTATCAACATGACCCCGGAAACCCCAATAGCTTGAGTGACAATTTTGTTTGGTCAATCCATGAAGACCACGCCGGGGTGTTTTGGATCGGAACACAGGGCGGTCTCAATAAGTTTGATCGGGAAAAAGAAACCTTTACCCGATATCAACACGACCCCAAGAATCCCAATAGTCTGAGTGAGGATGAGATCCTGTCATTCTATGAAGACCGCGCCGGAATGCTTTGGATTGGCACGGATGGCGGCGGACTCAACAGGTTTGATCGAGAAAGGCAGATCTTCACTCGTTATGCGTACGACCCGAAGAACCCCAATAGCTTGCGTACCAATAGAATCAGGTCGCTTTATGAAGACCGGGCCGGGGTGCTTTGGATTAGTGTCGATGGTGCAGGCCTTAATAAGATTGATCGAACAAAAGAAAAGTTCACTCATTATCAACACCTCCCCGAGAACCCCAATAGCTTGAGTAACAACAGAGTCAAGTCACTTTACGAAGACCGCAGCGGAGTGCTTTGGATCGGTACGGACTGGGGGCTTAATAAATTTGACCGGGAGAAAGAAAAATTCACGCACTATCAACATGACCCCACGAACCCCAAGAGCTTGAGTGAGAACCGAGTCCGGCCGCTCGCCGAAGATCGTGCCGGGATGATCTGGATTGGCACAAATTCCGGTGGACTCAATAAGTTTGACCCGGAGAAAGAGATCTTTACCCATTTTAAACACGATCCCCAAAACCCCAATAGTCTTAGTGACAATGTTGTCTGGTCACTTCTTGTTGATCGTGCCGGCATACTCTGGGTTGGCACTTATGTCGGAGGTCTCAATATGCTTAATCGTGAAACAGAGGCCTTTACGCGGTATCAATACGATCCTGATAATCCCAATAGTTTGAATGACACGATTGTCAGGTCAATCTATGAAGATCACGCCGGTATGCTCTGGATTGGCACCGATGGTGGCTTCAATAAATTTGATCGCGCGAAGGGGACCTTCACCCGCTATAAACACGACCCCCAGAATCCCAATAGCGTGAGTTCCAATAGAGTCAGGCCATTTCATGAGGATCGCTCTGGCATGCTCTGGATTGGCACGTGGGGCGGAGGCCTCAATAAGTACGATCGGGAAAAAGAGATCTTTACACGGTACAATGTGCGAGATGGACTGCCGGATGACGTCATTTACGGAATACTGGAAGACGATCTCGGTAATCTTTGGATCAGCACCAATAACGGTTTGTCAAAATTCAATCCTCAAACGAAGCAATTCAAAAACTATGATATTGGAGATGGGCTGCAGAGCAATGAGTTTAGCGGCAGCGCCCATTATAAAAGCAAGAGAACCGGCGAGATGTTCTTCGGTGGCGTTAACGGGTTTAATATCTTTCATCCGGACAGCCTTCGGGATAATCCCTATATTCCGCCGGTGGTTTTCACTTCTTTCAAACGCTACAACACGGATGAAACACAGGGTGAAGCCATCACCGAAAAAGGTATTTCGGTAAAGACAGATCTGACACTTTCGTACAAAGACAACATTCTTGCGTTTGAATTTGCGGCCTTGAGCTATCGCAGCACTTTCAAGAATCAATACGCCTACAAACTCGAAGGCTTCAACGACAATTGGATTCATCTAGGCACCAAGCGCGACGTTACTTTCACCAATCTCGATCCGGGCGAATACACGCTGCGCGTGAAAGGCTCCAACAACGACGGCGTTTGGAACGAAGAGGCCGCCTCGCTGAGAATCACGATCACGCCGCCGTGGTGGAAGACGTGGTGGGCGTACGGGTTCTATGGTCTTTGCATATTAAGTCTGCTTTACGGAATCCGGCGTTTCGAACTTCGTCACAAAACGCGAGAGCTGGTACGCGAGCGGCAGGTGTCTGAACGCTTGCGGAAAGTTGACAAGCTCAAAGATGAATTTCTCGCCAATACCTCGCATGAATTGCGCACGCCGCTCAATGGCATCATCGGCATTACTGAGTCGCTTCTGGACGGGGTGACGGGAAAATTGCCGGAGAGGACGCAAAGCAATCTTTCGTTGGTGGTCGCCAGCGGCAAACGCCTCGCGAGCCTGGTTGATGATCTGCTCGATTTCTCGCGCTTGAAGCGGCAGGATCTGCAACTGCAACGCCAGCCCATTGACCTGCGCGTGCTCGCTGAGGTGGTTTTGAAATTCAGCGAGCCGTTGCTTGCCGGAAAAGCATTGGTGCTGCAAAACGACATTCCGCCGGACCTGCCTCCGGTTGAGGGCGACGAAAACCGCTTGCAACAAATCCTGCACAATCTCATCGGCAATGCCATCAAGTTTACCGAGTCCGGCAGCGTGCGGGTTTTTGCCGAACACAAGAACGGCACGGTCGCGGTTTCAGTTCGCGACACCGGCATCGGCATTCCAGCGGATAAATTCGAATCCATCTTTCAATCCTTCGAGCAGGTGGATGCCTCGATTGCGCGCGAATACGGCGGCACGGGTTTGGGCCTGACCATTACCAAGCAGTTGGTGGAGTTGCACGGCGGCAAAATCTGGGTGGAGTCCGAAGTCGGCAAAGGCTCCACTTTCACTTTCACGCTGCCAATCTCAGAAGAACGACTTGCCCCTGCAACTGCGACTGATCTGTCAAAAGTGCAAGAAATCTCTGCCAGTGATTTCGGGGAGCAGGTGGAAGTGATGTCACTCAACGGTAACGGCAAACAAGGTGAATTTCATGTTCTCATCGTTGACGACGAGCCGGTCAATCACCAAGTGCTTGCGAACCATCTCGCGAGCATGCCCATGCCGTACGAAATCATGCAAGCCTTCAACGGCGAGCAGGCGTTGCACGCCTTGAGCAACGGCAGGAAATTCGATCTCGTGCTGCTCGATATCATGATGCCGCGCATGTCCGGCTATGAAGTTTGCCAAAAAATCCGCGAGACACATCTGCCCACACAACTGCCGGTCATCATGGTCACTGCCAAGAATCAAGTCTCCGATCTTGTGGAGGGCTTTCTCGCCGGCGCGAATGATTATCTCGCCAAGCCATTTTCAAAGAGCGAGCTGCTCGCGCGCATCAAAATGCATTTGAATCTGTTGAAGATCAATTCCGCGTATGGCCGCTTCGTGCCGCACGACATCCTGCGCTTTCTCAACAAGGAAAGCATCATCGAGGTGAAGCTAGGCGACGGCGTGCAGATGGAGATGGCCGTGTTTGTTTCCGACATGCGTTCGTTTGCCACCATCTCAGAAAAAATGACGCCGCAGGAGAATTTTGCGTTCATCAATGCGTATTTTGAGAAGGTCAGCCCCATCATCCGCGAGCATCACGGGTTTATCGATCGCTACTCCGGCGATAACATCATCGCTGTTTTTCCCCAACGGACTGAAGACGCGATCAAAGCCGCGATTGCCACGCAGCGCACGCTCACGGCAGAAAATGCCAAAGGCATGACGCGGGGAGCATGGCCGATACACATCGGAATCGGCATTCACACCGGCAGTCTGATGCTCGGTATCGTCGGCGAAAAGGAACGCGCGCAGAGCGATATTTTCTCCGATGCCGTCAATCTCGCCTATCGACTTGAAGGCTTGAACAAGCTTTACGGCGCCGCGATCATCGTCAGCGAGCAAAGCTTGTCGCGCTTGCCGGCAGGACATGAGTATCACCAACGTTCCCTCGGCAAAGTGCAGGTCAAGGGCAAAAAACAATCGGTGCCGATCTTCGAGATTTACGACGGCGATCCTGAGCCGATTATCGCCTTAAAGCGCGCGACGCAGGAGGATTTCGAGCAGGGTTTGCAGAGGTATTTTGCCAAAGACTTTGCCGCCGCTGTACAATGTTTTGAGCGCGTGCTGGCGGTGAATGCCGCGGATATCACGGTCAGGCTTTTCCGTACACGCGCGGCGCAATTCATGGCGCAGGGTGTGCCGGAGGGTTGGGATGGGGTGGAGGCAATGTAAGGCAAGTGCCTCGTCAGCCGTGCGGAGTAATAGCGCCGAGAGCTTTTCCAATGCTGCTAACTTTTTAGAACGACAAAACGACTTGGGCAAAACCATTCAAAAGCAATGACAGAAAAATGAAGGACGGAAATATGAGGAATGGATATCATCAAAAATGCCCACAGTGAAGCCGTAAATATTTTCTGCCCTACATTTTTCTGTAATAATTTTCTATATTCGATTATGCGAGAAGAGAAACTGGGACACCTCCTCGAACTGGCTGCCATTCTCAGCCAGCAAACCGACTTTCAAGAAATCCTGCGCGTAACGGCGCAGAAGGCGGCGAGCTTGTTGAATGCGGAAACCGCGACGATCATGATGATCAATCCGCAGACGCGCAACACGGTGCGGACCGTCATGCGCGAAGGACGCGAAGATGATCCGCAGCAGTTCCATGTCGCGCAAACCCATGTGAGCGGTTGGATCATCAAGCATCAGCGGCCGTTTGCCAGCGCCGACCTCAAAACCGATCCCAACTTTGCCAAAAATCTCTTCGCCGGCATCCCGATCAAAACCGTGTTGGGTGTTCCCCTGCGGGTAGAAGGTCTCATCATCGGCACGCTCATTCTTTTGAATGCCGAACAATCTCGTGAAACTCCAGCAGGCGAAGCCAGCGACCAGCAACCAGCAACAAGCGGCTCGACCGAGACCTCGGCGAGCTCGGTCGAGCCGCTCGCCGAGGTCAACCAGCAACCAGTAACAAGCAACCAGCAACTCTCTTTTCTCGAACAACTCGCCACCATCGCCGCGCCTTATCTGCGCAACGTGCAAAAACTCCAGCAGTATTTTGCCGCACCGGTGCCGGAGGCCACGCTCGTGGCCAAATACGAAGCGCTCGGCCTGATCGGCAAGGGCAAAAAGTTCATTGAGCTTTTGCAAGCCATTGAAGCGGCGGCGCGCTGCGAAGTTCGCGTGCTGTTGGAAGGCGCCAGCGGCACCGGCAAGGAGCTGATTGCCCGCGCGATTCATCGCTTAAGCAACCGCAGCGACCGGCCGTTTCTGGCGATTGACTGCGGCGCGATTGCCGCCAATCTCATCGAGAGCGAGCTGTTTGGGCACGTGAAGGGCGCCTTTACCGGCGCAGTTTCCGACCGCAAAGGCTTGCTGGAAGAGGCGAATGGCGGTACGTTGTTCATGGACGAGATCGCGAACCTGCCCATCGACATGCAAGCCAAGTTCATGCGCGTGTTGCAGGAAGGCGAAGTGCGACCGGTGGGCAGCAACAAGACCCGCCACGTTGATGTTCGCCTCATCGTTGCGAGCAGTTCTTCTCTGCGCAAGCTGGTGGATGAACAAAAATTCCGCGAAGATCTGTTTTTCCGATTGCACGTTTATCCCATTCGCGTCCCTTCATTGGATGAACGCCAGGATGATGTTGCTCTGCTCGCCAATCATTTTCTCAAGAAATTTGCATCTCAACAGGAAAAGCCCGCTGAGTCATTTCATGAATCAATTTTGGATTTCATGCAACAGCGCCACTGGGCCGGCAACATTCGCGAATTGGAGAATCTCGTCGAGCGCCTTGTCACTCTGGCCGGTCCGAAGATGGCGATTTTGGAGCGCGATCTCCTGCCGCAAGAGCTACACAAGGAGATGAAAAAAATCGAGGCCGAACAGCAAGATGCGGGTATCATCAAACCGTTATATGAAAGTCTTTCCGAATACGAAGAGCAGCTCCTTCGGCAGGCTTTGGCTGCGAATAACTGGAACAT
>QEVD01000404.1 GCA_003576975.1 Candidatus Zhuqueibacterota bacterium | reverse complement strand
GCCGCGTCACTCGCGCCGCAAATGGCGCGTTATCTTGCGCCGTTCAACGCCGGGAATCCCGAAGCGAACATCGTTTCGTTTGCCCTCGATAATCTGCGCCACCCGATGCCCGGAGCGTATGACGTCAATCGCCGGCCCGCGGAAGCGCCCCATCCCGTGTTGACGCTGATGTTTTCGCTCATTGCACTGACGATGATCGCGCTGTCCTGCTTCAACTACGTGAACATCTCGCTCGGCGGGGTGACGCGGCGCTTGAAAGAAATCGGCATTCGTAAAGTCATGGGCGGCCGGCGCGAGCAGCTCGTCGCGCAATTCATGTCGGAAAATTTGCTGCTGTGCTTCATCGCGCTGCTGCTCGGGCTCATGATCACGGAAGCGTTCCTCGTTCCGCTGCTCAACGCAAACTTCGTGTTGAAAGTAAAATTCTCTTTGTTCGAGAACACCGGCCTGTGGCTGATGCTCGCGGGTTTGCTGGCGCTCACGGCGTTGGCCTCGGGCGCGTATCCTTCGCTTTATATTTCATCATTCAAACCCGTGGCGATTTTCACCGGCCGGTTGAAATTTTCCGGTAAAAACTTTTTGCGCCGCGGTTTGTTGGCAACGCAGTTCGCGCTCGCGTTTGTTGCGGTGATCATTACGGTTCTGCTGTTGGCGACGGTGCGCGTGTGGGAAAAACGTTCATGGGGCTACGATCCCGGCCAGGCTTTGGTTGTGCCGCTCAATGACAGCGCGCAATTCCATCTGCTGCGCAATGAAATTTTGAAAAGCCCAAACGTGCTGCGCGTTGCCGGGTCGGTGGATCATATTGGTCAAGGCTGGCGTCCGGAAGTTTTTCAAGTTGATGAAACCAAACAAAAGGCCTCGCGTTACGACGTCGGCGCTGAGTATCCCGAAGCGCTCGGCCTGAATTTAGTCGCGGGACGTTTCTTTGATGCGAATCGCCGCGTGGAAGATGAAAACGCGGTGGTGGTCAATGAGACGTTGGTGCGCAAACAAGGCTGGACGGATGCCATTGGCAAGCGACTGCGAATCGAAACGAAAGAGTACACGATCATCGGCGTGGTTGGTGATTTCAAGCTTTTTGCCACCGGCGCAAGCCGTCCGGCTCTGTTCTTTCGCGCCGAAGAGAATACGTTCAGCAATCTCGCCGTGCGCTTCGCCCCCGGCAGCGGCAAACAAGTCGCTGCGCAGATCGAGCAGGACTGGCAGCGGCTTTTTCCGAACACGCCGTGCAAGTATTTTTTTCAGAGCGAAGTTTTTGACGGCTTCTATGGCACTTTTCACAAGCTCTCGCGCAGCTTCGGTTACATTGCCGGACTCGCGCTGGTGATTGCTTGCATGGGTTTGTATGGCCTGGCCGCGCAGCATTTCGCCCGGCGCTTGAAAGAAGTCGGCGTGCGCAAAATGCTCGGCGCTTCGGTCGCGCAGATTCTGTTGTTGATCAATCGCGAGTTCTTGTTTCTGCTTTTAGGCGCCGGCGCATTGGCGACGGTGTTGAGTTTCGTCGCGACCCGCCTTTTGCTGCGTGAAGCAGCGCCTTTTATTGGAAATTACGCACCCGGCCTTGCGCCGTTTCTGCTGGCAAACGCGCTGGTCCTGCTTACCGCAGCAATCGCTGTTGGGCGGCAATCGTGGAATGTCACAAGAGTGAATTTGTCTGCGGTGCTCAAAAATCCCGAATAAGATTGATTTGTTTTGTCGATTGTTTTGGATAAAACCATCGGCGAGACTGTTCGCACATGACGATCGGAATGAACAGAGGGCAGCGAGCGGAAGAAATGGCGAAACGCAGGGAAATGTCAAATTCTCCGCTCCAAGTTTGCAGTTCCCAACGCCAAGTTGTCGAATTTAATTGCTAACCTGGAATATCGAGCTCAAGGATTTCGGACGTTCTTATGCTAAAAAACTATCTCAAAATCGCCTTGCGCAATTTGCTGCGGCACAAGGGATATTCTTTTATCAACATCGCCGGGTTGGCAATCGGCATGGCGGCATGCATTCTGATTCTGCTTTTCATTCAGCATGAATTATCATTCGAAAATATGCACGCAGACGCCAGGCGCATATATCGTGTGCTCACCATCGACAAAGCGTTGGGCACGAACAATCAGCGTGTTGGCATTTCCATGCCGGCGATGGGGCCGGCGCTGCCCACCGCGTTTCCCGAAGTGGAGGCCTCGTTACGGCTTAATTTTGGCGGCCAAACGCTGTTGTCGCGGCCTGAAGTGAATCGCCCGGCCATTTATGCGCAACAATTGCGTTCCGCCGATGCGAATTTTTTTAATTTCTTTGATTTCCCTTTGCTGAAGGGCGATCCGGCCACTGCTTTGGCCCAGCCGTTCAGTTTGGTGCTGACAGAATCACTGGCCAAACAGCTTTTCGGCGAGGAAGATCCCTTGGGTAAAACCGTAACCACGGGCAATGGCACAGCGTTGCAAATCACCGGCGTTCTTGCGGACTTGCCGGACAACACGCATCTCGAATTTGACGCCCTCGGCGCCATCTCAACGATCACCTCGCAATTAAAAGCCAATCAGCCGCCCAATTCTACGCAACCAGTCTTTACGGAAACTTGGCAAGCCATCGCGATGCCGACCTACATTCGCTTGGCGCCCGGCGTTGCGACGGAAGGCCTGGCGGAGAAGTTCACCAAACTGGCTCGAGACAACAACGTCTCTCCGAATTTTGACGTGGTGTTGCAACCGTTGTTGGACGTACACCTCAGATCCGCCGATGTCATCTTCGATCCCGTGACCAACAAGGGCGACATCAATAATGTGTACATCTTCACCGCAATTGCGCTGTTGATTCTCATCATTGCCGCGGTGAATTATATGAACCTTTCCACCGCGCGCAGCGCCAGCCGCGCCAAAGAAGTGGGTTTGCGAAAAGTCGTCGGTTCTGAGCAATCGCAATTGATGAAGCAATTTCTCGGTGAATCGTTTTTCCTCACGCTGCTGGCGCTGCTTCTGGCAATTCCCCTTGCGTTCCTGGGTTTGCCGTGGCTGAATCAATTGACGCAGACTTCTCTGGTGCTGGAGTTGACGAAGAACGCGCCGCTGGTCGCGTTCTTGGTTGCACTACTTTTGTTGGTCGGCCTGCTCGCCGGTTCCTATCCGGCAGTTGTGTTGTCGAGCTTCAAACCTATTACCGTGTTGAAAGGAAATTTCAAATCCGGGAAAAAAGGCGCGGCGTTGCGCATCGGCTTGGTGGTGTTTCAATTCGCGCTTTCCATCGCATTGATCGGCGCCACGCTCATCATTCAAAAACAATTGCAATATGTGAAGAGCAAAGATCTTGGTTACAACCGCGAGCAGGTTTTGATCTTCGATGTGGTCGATCAAGCTATGGGGCGGAGCTTGGAAACATTTCGCCAGGAATTGCTGCAGCATAGCGCATTCATTTCTGCGGCGCAAGCAGGCAACATACCGGGGCGCACGTTTGGCCGCACGCGCGTTCGTCCCGAGGGCGTGTCCGATGAAGATATCTGGATCTGGAGCGCGCTTTCTCTCAGCTCGGAAGCCGTGCTAACGCTGGGCATACAAATCGCGCAAGGAAGAAACTTCAGCCGTGAGATGCCGACGGATACCGTCGATGCGGTGCTGATGAACGAAACAGCCGCGAGCAAGCTGGGTTGGAAAGAGCCACTCAACCGGCGCTTGTACTTCGGACCAAATGATTCCGTCGGCACGCGCGTCATCGGCATTGTAAAGGATTTTCATTTTGCCGCGATGCATCAAAACATCGAACCGGTGGTGATTTTTCCGATCGCCAGCGCGCCGGGAAATCTACTGGCTGCGCGCGTGCAGCCGGGGCGAATTTCTGAGGCCGTGCAGACTGCGGAAAACGTCTGGCAAAAAATTTTTCCAAACTATCCCTATACCTACACTTTTCTGGATGCTGAATTCGAAAAACTCTATCGCCGCGATCTCAACACCAGCGCCATCGTCAATGTTTTTTCGGGCCTCGCGATTCTGATTGCCTGTTTGGGATTGTTTGGATTGGCGAGCCACGCGACCATGCAGCGCACGAAAGAAATCGGCGTGCGCAAAGTCTTGGGCGCTTCAACAAGTGTGATCGTGCGCCTGTTGGTTGTAGATTTTGTGCGCTGGGTCGCGCTGGCGAATCTCGTAGCCTGGCCGCTGGCGTGGTATGTGTCCAGCAAATGGCTGCAGAATTTTGCTTATCGCATCAATATGGACCTGTTGCCTCTGCTGGCTGCGAGTTTGATTGCGCTCACGATTGCCGTGCTGACTGTATTCAGCCAGTCGTTGCGCACCGCGCTCATCAATCCGGCAAAAGCGCTGCGATACGAATGATTGCTGATGTGGATTTCGGAATGCGGTTTGAAAACTTCAATTCAACATCCGCAATCCCAAATCCCAAATGGAGAAGCCATGCTGGGAAACTATCTCAGAATCGCATTACGAAATCTGTTGAAGCACAAAGGTTATTCTTTTATCAACCTATTCGGGCTTGCCCTGGGCCTGTCTTGTTGCATCCTGCTTGCTAATTTGATTCTGCACGAGCTGTCGTATGACAAATTTCATGAGAAGGCGGAGCGCATTCACCGCGTTGTTCTTACGCTGAAAGGTGAAACGGGATATGCCACGCCGGCGCCGGCGCTCGAACAACAAATCCCGGAGATCGAAAAGGCCGTGAGATTTTTGAGCACACAGACGGTGGTTCAATACGAAGAAAAGATGTTTGTCGAATCG
>QEVD01000403.1 GCA_003576975.1 Candidatus Zhuqueibacterota bacterium | reverse complement strand
GGCAGCCCCTTGCCGCCCGCAAGCCCGCTCGGATCGACGGCCAGCGTGTCGGCAGCATAGCCGGAGGCTTCGGCGACGAGCGTGTAGGGAGCGGGCGGCAACGCGCTAAACAGGAATCTGCCGTTGGCATCGCTTTGCATGCTGGCGCCGCTCTGCGACAGCAAAGAAACCCGCGCACCGGAAAGAAATTGAAAAGGTTGATAATAACTCGTGATTTGTCCGGCGATGCTGCCTTTATCGGTGAAGTTGGGGGATTGCGGATCGAGCGGGTTGCTGTGTTCGGCAGGCGTGGTGCACGACCATAAGATGAGAGCACCAGCCAAGGCGCGGCACATGCGCCCCCCGCCGCGCAGGAAACGCTTCAAGCGCGAAATGTCCATTTGAATCCACATAAACCACAAGCCCGGAGGTAGGAAGCACGGCCGAGTATTTTACGACATCATGCCACAAATAAATCTATCAATTTTGCTTTCGACAAAATTGACGCGAAAGAATTGCAATTTTGCAAGAATCAAACCAGATAACTCAATCATCATGAGCGCTGCAATATAGAGATTTACCCAGGATTATCAAATGAAAAGCTTGAGGTTTCGATGTGATATTTTGTTCACACAATGGGCCGCAATTTTGGCGAGCAAGACATGCACTCTTAGAAATGGTGTTCGAGCGCATTTTTTGCTCACGTGAGCATCTGAAGTGACAAAACAAACGCAAATTGCAGATTTTATTTGACTATTTGTGCTGGCATCCGGTTTGATTGGGTATTTTCATGGTGATTGCCGAGTACATTTGAGCGCTCAAAAATCTTGGGAATGGTTTCTTGTGGCCGCGGATTTGGAAGCGGTTGAGAAGCCAATGACAAGCTTCTGCAGAGCTGCTACAAACATTATTTTCAAAAGAATTCTTTCAACTTTTATCAAGGGACAAGCAAATGCATCGACGCAAGGTACAACGCCTGAGTTGGATGCTGTGTGTGGCTAGTGGGTTATTGTTGATTGCAGCCGCGGCTTCGGCGCAAACGTTACAGCTTTCGCGCCATGGTGATTTCTCCACCGCTGACGGCATTTTTTCATTCGCCGACACGCTGCATGCCCGGGTGAGGGCGGCGAATATCAATTATCTCGACTTGGAAAAAAATGAATTCCGTCTGCACGCTGACAGCGGCGGCCATCAGGTCGAAGGCGCATTTTTCAACAATTTTAACGGCACGTATGATGCGCACATTCCGCTGTCCGGCTTGCATCGCAACCAAAGGTGGTGGAGGTTTCGCGCTGAAATCCGGGATCGCAGCAACGGTGAATTCAAAACCGAAGTGCCGCTTACGATTGAAGCGATGCCCGGCGTGGGCGATACGCTGGTGGTGACGGCGCGCATCGAAGCCATCGGCCAGAACTTTCTCACGCTTTCCGGCCAAACGATTTTTGTCGATAATGAAACAGCCGTGCTGGAGCCTTCCGGCGTGGCGTTGTTGTTTCAGGATTTGCGGAAAGACTGGAAGGTGCAAGTGCTGGCGGAACGCCGCAATGACAACAGATTGTGGGCGAAATTGATTTTGGTGCTGGAACGTTCCGCCGAATTCGAAATCGAAACCGAAGGCTACATTGCGAGCATTCAGGGCATGGCGGTGACGGTTAACAACATTCGTTTCATGGTGACGAACGCCACGGAAATACGCGATCGCGCCGGCAACCTCGCGACCATCGCAGCGCTAAGAATCGGCATGCTGGTGGAAGCCAAGGGCAAGCGCAACGCCAATGGCGAGGTGACGGCCTTGCGCATCACGATCAAAGATGAAAACACCGGCGGCCATGAAATCGAGTTGACCGGCCACATCACCGCGCTGATTGACAGTTTTCCGCGCTACATCGTCGTGACCAACACGGCGTTTGAGGTTAATAATGCCACGGAAATTCTGGGTTTTGACAATGAGCCGATCCGCTTTACCGATTTGCGCGCCGGCGAGATCGTGGAGGTGAAAGGCCACACGCGGCCGAACAATCTTCCCCTTGCCGAACGCATCAAACGTGAAAGCAACAACGGCGACGAGCTGGAGGTGCGCGGCCTCATTTCAAATCTTGCCAACACCAGCCTCACGGTAAACGGCTTTGAGTTTACCGTTCTGGCCTCCACTGTGATTCTCGATCAGAGCAACAATTTTATCACTTTTGGCGATTTGCGCACCGGTATGCTGGTGCATGTGCGCGGCGACAAGCAGGCAGACGGCACGCTGGTCGCAACACGAATACAAATCGAAGGCAACACCAATCGCGAAATCGAGATCCGGGGTTTCATCGACCGTCTCACGGAGAACAGCATTACGGTGTTGGGCGTGACTTTTTCGGTGAATGACTCCACCGTCGTACTCGACGAAAACAATATGCGCACGAGTTTTTCCGCCCTGCGCACCGGCATGCTCGTCGAGGTGAAAGGTTTTGTCACGGCCGCCGGGATTTTATATGCCCAGCGCATCAAAATCGAAAATTTCAATCGCGAAGAGATCGAGTTGCGCGGCCTCATTACCGTGATCAACTCGTCAGATAGGTTTATCGACGTCGCAGGCCTCCGGTTCTTCGTCACGGCAGCCACCGAAATCATTGGCAAGAATGGCGAGTTGCTGTCATTTGAGGCGCTTCAGGTCGGCATTGTGGTGGAAGTGCGCGCCAGGTTGGACGGCGGCCGCTGGGTCGCTTCGCGCATTCACGTTGAAGATCGTATCGATCCCATTCTTGAAATTTTTGGCCAGATCGAGAGTTTGAACCGCGACAGTTTGAATACGTTCACGCTGTTCGGGCGAACGTTCTTGGTCACGAACACCACGGTCTTCTTGGATCGCGACAATCAGCCGATCACCTTTGACGATTTGAACGTTGGTGATTTTGTCGAAGTGCGGGCGCAGGTGGCGCCGAGCGGTACGCTGGTTGCCTTGCGCGTGAAGCTGCGCAACAGCCCGAACAACGACGAATTCGAATTCACCGGCAGCATCAACCTGCTCTCGTTTAATGTCATTCGGGTCGACGCTTTTGAGTTTCTCGTGAACGCCGCGACGGTTTACCTGGGCACAGACGAGCAGCCGATTACGATCGAAGATTTGCATCTCGGCATGACGGTGCAGGTGACGGCAAAATGGCAAGTGAACGGCGCGCTGGTGGCGCTGCGGGTGAAAGTGGAGGAACGGCGTTCGCTCGCCGGCATCATCACGCAGGTAAGCGGCAACACGCTTTTCGTGCAAGGCCTGCCGCACGTGATCACCGCCAACTCGCTGATTCTCGACACACAAAACCGTCTGGCCGGGCTGACCGCGCTGCAAGTGAATCAACAAGTCGAGTTGGTAGCACAAAGCAATCAATCACAATTGGAAATCGTCACCCTGCGTGTGGTGTCCGGCATCGTTACCGGCGTCGGCGGCAACGACCAGCCAGAAGCCGCGCCGCAAACATTCGCGCTGTACCAGAACTATCCGAATCCGTTCAACCCTTCCACCGTGATTCGCTTTGCGTTGCCGCAGGCGGGCTCGGTGCGGTTGGCGGTTTATAATATACTCGGCCGCCGGATTCGCACGCTCATGGAGGGTGTGCGTCCGGCCGGCGATTATCAAGTGACGTGGGACAGCCGTGACGACTCAGGCAATCTCGCGGCAAGCGGCATTTACTTCTATCGTCTTGAATCCAACGGCTTGACCCAAACGCGCAAGCTGACGCTGATACGTTAAAGCCAGAGTTTACCCACCCCCACACAGCCCAAGGGCGCGGCATTTTGCTGCGCCCTTTTTGTTTTGCACCGCCCTACCCGTTCTGCAAACGATCGAAAATTCTTCTTGACATTTCTACTTGCAAAATGAAAATTTAGACACTTTTATTCTACCCCCCTTTAGCGCGGATTCCACGAGAAAGTATAATTTTTCATTGGGTTGATTAACTCAGCCCCAGATTATATAAGTTGGCAAACTAATCCAGTTTCTCAGATTACAAGTAACAAAGTGTCAATCTTTTATCCATACCAGGCCATGAGTTATAGACTCAGCTTGTTATGAAGGTTCAGTAAAGTCTATGAGAGAGGCGATGCCAAGTATACTATTTAACAAAAAGATAGTATCGGGAATTCTTGTCAACTTGATTTTGCTGTTGATAAATTCTCCCTTTGTTTTAAGCCAACAATCCAAAGCTCAAAAACTTTTTTATTTTGAATATCGAGTTACCTTTCCTAATTCGTATGCTCATGTTCTTCATATTACTAACCCATTTCCCAAGCACAAAATCGTTCTGACAGCAATAAAGGTTAGGCAGGCTAAGTTATGGTTACTCAAGAGCGAAAACAAGCCTGAAATTGAAGGAACAATTACATGGAGTTATGATGATAAAAAGGGACTTTTGATATTACAATCTCCAGGACAGGGTTTTACTGATGTGATTGAAATAAAGTTTGCTATTAATCTTGCCGCTGGTGAAGAAATCAGTTCTCTTGAATGCAAAGCTTATCATATCGCAAGGCCCCCAAAGTGGATTTATCCAAGCTCGACCAAGTTGACAAGTGAATTAATTGAATGAAGCGGATATTCCTTCTGTTTTTGCTCAAACTGTGTGTTATCAATGCTTACGCTCAACAGGCGAGTTCAGCATCTGCTAGGATTTCGCCTGGAATCGTTACGGCAGGCGCTTCATTTCATGTCGGGGGCCACGACAATTCCCCCACCTTCTTGCCTTAGGGCCAGGATAATTCCCCCACCCAGGGTCAACTTAATTCCCCCACCTGGGTCAGGATAATTCCCCCACCTGCGGGGTCTGGAAGCCGTATCTTCTCCGTTTCCGCACAAACCACTTTTCACGCGAAACGGAGATCGACTCATGGCCTTTCATCGGTACGACTTCATGGACCTTCACGCTCTCATCACCCGTTGGCACAAGGGCTACGGCATTCGCCAACTCAGCCGCACGCTCACGCTCGACCGCAAAACCGTGCAGCGTTACGTGCGTTTGGCAGAGGCTGCGGGATTTTCGCGCACGGCGCCGTTGCCCGAAAAAGCCGAACTCTTGCGCCGGCTTTCGGCTTGGCTTCTCTGCGCACGTGTGAAGTTGAACGCGCCCAGCCGCAAACCACTTGCCGCTTCGAAGTCGCCCCCGGCGAAGAAGTGCAAGTCGATTACGCCAAGATGGGTTTGTGGTACGATCCCGCCGCGAAAAAGAATCGCGTGCTTTATGCCTTCATCGCCACACTCGCGTTCAGCCGGCTGAAGTATGTCGAGTTCACGCCGTGCATGGATCAGAGCAGCTTCGTGGCCGCGCATGTGCGCATGCTGGAATTTTTCGGCGGCGTGCCCCGGCGCATCGTGATCGACAACTTGAAAGCCGGTGTAAGCAAGCCGGATTTGTATGAACCCAAACTCAATCGCGCCTATCAAGAGTTGTCAGAGCACTATGGCTTCTTTGTCGATGCCGCGCGCGTGCGCCATCCCCAAGACAAAGGCAAAGTCGAGCGCAGCGTGCCGCTGGTGCGTGAGCTTTTTCGCAAACTCAAAGCGTTGCACCCGCAGGTGGAGCTTGCAACGGCCAATCATTTTGCGCGCGAGTGGGCGCAGTTAGACAACGGCATGAAGCGGCATGGCACCACGGGCCGGAAGCCCGCGGAAGTTTATCACGGCATCGAAAAGCCCGCACTCCAAGCGCTGCCGGCTTCGCCTTTCGTGCTCGCGAAATGGAAAGCCGCGAAGGTGCACGTCGATCAATTCATTCAATTCGAAAAAAAGTTTTATGCGCTGCCCACCGCCTACGTCGGCAAAACCGTGTGGATTCGCGCCACCGAGCGCATGGTGGAAGTCTATGACGGCTACCAGCGCATCAAACAATATCCCAAGAGCACACAAACACGGCTTTACGATCCGCACGATTTCCCGGAAAATTTCAAGCTCATGCTCGAAGCGCCGACGGTCAAAAATCTGCTCGCCCGCGCGCAGGCGATCGGCCCGAACTTCACGCAACTCCTCGAACACGTGCTTGCGCCGCACGCCATGCTCAACTATCGCCGCGGCCTGGCGCTGCTGGCGCTTGCCCAAAAATATCACGCGGTGGAACTCGAAGCGGTCGCGCCCACCGCGCTCGAGCATCGCCTGTTTGCGCCGAAACTCTTTCAGCGCTTGCTGGAAAAGCAACCGTCTTCCGACGATCCCATTCCCATTTCAAACCACACGCAAGAGCTCTTGCGCAGCCCGGATTATTTCATCCACCAACCCAAGGAGGCCTCATGCAACCCGATGCCCAACTCCACTCGCAACTGCGCCGCTTGAAACTCTCCGGCGTGTTGCACACGCTGGAGATGCGTTTGCTCACCGCGCAGCAGAATCAGTTGGATTACAAAACCTTTTTGTCGCTCGTGCTCGAAGATGAACTCGAAGCGCGACAAGCCCGCAAGGTCGAGCGCTTGCTCACGCACGCACGCTTCGGCGCCGAGCAAACACTCGAGCAGTTTGATTTCGCGCTCGCCCCGGGACTCAACATCACGCT
>QEVD01000402.1 GCA_003576975.1 Candidatus Zhuqueibacterota bacterium | reverse complement strand
CGCTATTTGCCACGACGAGATCAAGGTCGCTGTCGCCGTCAAAATCCCAGGCGGTGAGTTTGTTGGGCGAAGCGCCGACTTGCAAACGCTGGGCTTCAACAAAGAACCCCAGGCTATCGTTGCGCAAAATGGCAAGCTGATCTATGCCGCTCATGGCCACGGCCAGATCGAGATCGCCGTCGCCGTCAAAATCGTGCGCAATCAAATCGCTGGGATGCTCGCCGGTGTCAAACACACGCGGCGTGCTGAAGCCCAATGCGCCATCGCCGGTGAACAGTTGCACGGTGTTGCTGTTGAAATTCGCCACCGCCAAATCCATATTGCCGTCGCTGTTGAAATCCGCGGCCACCGCGCTCACCGGCGTGGCTTGCGTTGCGAGGGTGGTCGAGAGAGTTACAAGCACGGCGCCGGAGGTTGCGCGAAACGTGTTGCGCAAGACCGTAATCTGATTCGAGCCGCGATGAACGACAGCCAGATCGATAAAACTGTCGTTATCAAAATCCGCGGGAATGATTTGCGTCGGCTCCTGGCTGTTATTGGAATTGAGATCGATCACCACGGGCGTGAAGTTCGCCGTGCCAAAGGGATTTGCGATGGTGAAGCGCCACACCAGCGGTTGCGCCAATTCCGCGCCGGCGAGGCTGCGCACAGAATTTTTGAGAACAACCGTAATCTCTTCGCTCTCAATAAAACTCTGAAACGGCGCGAGTGACAGCGTGCTGGTCGAGGAATCGTAATTGAGCGAGCCTTGATATTCGCCGCGAAAACTGCCCCAGACGCGCAGCGGCCGTGAGCCGAGGGTGTTTTCATCAAGCGCTTGATCAAAGGTGACACGCACCGCGGCATTGGTTGGCGCATGCAAATCATCAGTGCGCGGCGTGACTGACACCACGCGCAATTGCGCCCACGCGGGCGCGGCCACAAAAGTCAGAATGATTGCAAAAATAAATGCCCGCGAAAAGAAACGGCGCAGCGCTGGAGAAAGGATTGGTGGCGCGGTTTCATTGCGGCAAAACTCTTCTTTAATTAGAGACGATATTTTCATTCGATGCTTCCCTGCAACTGCTGGAGCTGTGATTGCAATTTTTGAACTTCGTTCTTCCGCCCCAACGCTTGTTCGGCAATGAGAAGATTTTGCAAAGCTTCAACATCATTGGGATGGCTTTGCACCAGCCTGGTATACCATTTCGACATGTTCGCATAATCGCCGAGCTGCCAGGCGCAATCGCCCAGGTAGCGCAGCACATCTTTATTATCGCGGCCCAGACGCGCCGCGTCTTCGAATTGCAGCGCGGCATTGCGAAAATCGCCGCGGCGATAATAATGTGCGCCGAGCGCGGCAAAATCTTCCATACTCAAAGAAACCGAGAGCAAGCGTTTGAGCGCATTTTCCGCCGCCTGATTCAGCGAGTCGCTCGCATTCGCGCTCGCCATGCGTTCGAGCGACAAGGCGCGGCAGCGCAGCGCGGAAAGATCGTTGCGCAGCAGCCGCAATGCCTCCTCGCTGGCGGCGATGGCCTGCTCATAAAGCCCGCGATCAAAATAAATGCGCAACAAGGCGTGGCGCGAGTCGAGATCATCCGGATCGAGCCGGCAGGCTTGCTCAAATACAGTTTGCGCCGCCGTGGTTTGCTGATGCGAGAGCAACGCGGCGCCGAGCACGGGATAAGCGGCATGGCGTTCCGGCAGTATGAGCGTCGCATGCTGCAGGGCCGTGACGGCCTCCGGCGGCTGTTCGAGCAACAAGGCGCGCACGCCCTCATTGTAAGTTTCGCGCCAATACTTTTCTTTCAGTTGCAGCGCGGACTCCCGCAAACGGCCGCCATGTTTCTCAGCCGCGGCGAGAGCCTCGATCATTTCTGCAAATTTTTTCTGCGCGCCGAATAATTCCGCCAATTGATACTGCGCGCGGCCATCATCTGGATGCTGCGCAAGATGCTGCACCAACACAGTTTCGGCTTTCCCGGGCTGGCCGTTTCGCTCAAAATATTCCGCTTGTTTGAGCAATTGATTTTGACAGGCGCCCAAGCCGAGTGCCGCAGCAATAGCCAGGGCAGAGGTGATTTTGGTCATTTTTGAGGCAGGATGTTCGATGTTGATACGATTTTGAGCCATTACAATATTGTCGTCGCTTTCTTTTTCATCAGCACAAAATCGCAATTGTTGTAGTCAAAGGCGCCTAATTTAAGTGATCTTTGGCAAAAATTATAAACAATACTTAACAATTGCGCTGAATTTGCAATACTCGCGTTCAAATTGAAAAATCCATCGTCGAAAAAGGCAAATTCCATACCGCATCGTCACAAATTTTCGACAGATATTTTGCATATATAAGCAATGTAAGCGATTATAAACAATGATTATCTTGACTCCTTTATAATTTTTTCTTATTCTTGTCGCGTTCCAGTGTAAATTGTTTAAAGCTGCAGCGCGCAAGGATGTTCCCTCCCATGATTGAGCTTAAAAGCTGTCAATTTGTACCACATTGCGGCGCAACGAAAGCGACCGGATCGCGTCGTGAGCGTTGCGAGTTTTTGCATTAGCCGTTCCCAAGCTTACGCGAAGAGACACGCACGCACGTAAGGATATAGCGTAACCGCTGGTTACAAGCGGTTTTTCCCGGGCCAGGATTCCGGCCGTCTTCGACGAGGAAAGTTATATCGAACTTTAGGGAAGAAACATGCGGAAAAGTGATGATCGTTTTGCCGAGGCTGAACGACTGTGGGAAGACGGAGAATTTGAAAAAGCCATGGCGGTGTACAACCAAATCCTCTCCGACGAAACCATACCGAAAATGGCGCGCGCCATCGTGTGCGAGTATATCGGGCGCCTGCACGTCGGCATGGGCAACATTGCCACCGCGGAAAAATATTTGACCGCTGCGGTGAAAATGAATCCGGACGGGGTGGAACATCACGTGCAACTGGCGAATTGCCTGTGCCTCGCGAGCCGGCAGGAAGACGCTTGGGAATTGATCCATCAACTCTATCGCCGCTTTCCAGAGCATCCCGCGGCCATGCACTACATGGGCAAAATGCTCGACGAGCGCGGCGATCATGAGCGCGGCTTCGAGCTGATGAAGCAGGCGATCAAGCTGGATCCCATGAACGAGCGCTTTCTCGCGGATTTGTCGTTTGCCTACATGATGCGCGGCAATGCGGGCGCGGCCATGATTTGCAGCGAAGAAGCCATGTCGCTCAACCCGAATGATGAAGTCGTGCAGTTCATTCACGAAGTTGCAACAGAATTCGAAAAACAGGAAAGCGAAAAACAAAAATCGCCGATGCCGCGCGCGCAATGGCGCAAGCGCCGCAATCCCAGCCAGAAGGCCTCCCGCCCAGGCGTTTAGGAGTACCGTTTAAGTAATTTACTCATTTCCTCGAAACCGCGAAGGCACGCTGATAAACGCAGATGAGAAATAATATTCGCGCACATTCGCGCCAACCTTTGCTGCTCACACCCCGCGCATGTTCGGTGGCCAAATGTATTTGTGCAATTGCACTTGAAAACGCGCCTTGACGCCGTCCGCCAACATCCATTCGGCCAGCTCGCGGTAATTCAACTCATTAAAAACCGGCGAAAATAACAGCGCAAAACGTTCGTCCAGCCGATGCCGGCGAATGGTTGCCAGCGCCCAGTCATAATCGTGGCGATCTTTGATCACGAATTTGATTTGATCGTGCGGCGACAAAATGTCAAGATTCGGCCAGTAGTTTTCATCCGATTCCTCACTGCCCGGACATTTGAGATCCATGATTTTGATTACGCGCGCATCGAGTTTCGACAAATCCAGGCTCCCGCCGGTTTCCATTAAAACCGTATAGCCCTGCGCCAGCAGGCGCTCGCTCAATTCGTAAATCTCCTTTTGCAGCATCGGCTCACCGCCGGTCAGCTCCACCAGCTTGCAATCATAGCTTCCCACCTTTGCCATGATTTGATCCAGGCTCATTTCTTCCCCGCCGTAAAAAGAGTATTCCGTGTCACACCAAACGCAGCGCAAGTTGCAGCCCGTGGTGCGAATGAACACGCAGGGCAAGCCGCTGAGCGTTGATTCGCCTTGAATCGAGTAGAAGATTTCGGTTATTCTCATAGCCTTTTTGGAGATTTGACGTCTTTATTCGCGTTTACGTCATGCTTGAGCGGCAACGTAGAGACGTTCCGGCGGAACATCTCTACGAGCAATCACGCTGCGGCCCGAAGGATTGCAAGGGATTCATCGACTTCTGGAACCATCATGCACAACGGCGGCGCGGCGCGCACGACGGTGGTATGATGCAGCGTCCAACCAATAATCAATCGCGCCTCCCGGCAGTTCTTCACGAAATGTTGCGTTGCCTCCTCGGAAGTGAATTCAATCGCAAAGAAACTGCCCAGCCCTCGCACCTCTTTGATAGATTCATTGTCTTGAGCAACACGCCGAAGCTCATTTAAAAAACGCGCACCGTTTTGCGCGCTCGCTGCAATCATCTTTTCCTCCAACAAAACTTCCAATGCCGCGAGACCAGCGGCGCAACTTAACGGATGCCCGCCAAACGTCGTGACATGCGCCAGCGGCGGATCATGCGACAAGGTTTGCATAATCTCACGCCGGCCAATGAAAGCGCCCAGCGGCAAACCACCGCCCAAAGCTTTTGCCAGGCAAATGATATCGGGCTGAACCTGCCAATGCTCGCAGGCGAATAATCTTCCGGTGCGGCCAAAGCCGGTGATCGCTTCATCTGCGATCATCAGCG
>QEVD01000401.1 GCA_003576975.1 Candidatus Zhuqueibacterota bacterium | reverse complement strand
GATTCTGGCGTGCAAGCGGCCGGCCAGTTGTCCCAGCGCTTTGGCTTGAATATGGAAACCGCCATGAAAATCATTCCCATGTTGGCGCCGATTATTTTGGGCGCACTGTCGCAAAAACGTGACACCGCAGGCCTGGGTTCGACGGGCATTGCTTCGCTGCTCGATCAAGACGGCGATGGCGATATTCTAGACGATGTGGCAGGTTTCTTTACGCGCGCTGCGGGCGGTGGAGGAGCACAAGGCGGCTCATCACCTTTGGGCGGGCTGGGTGATTTGCTCGGCGCGGTGTTGGGCGGCGGCAAACGCTAGCATAACCAAAAAACTTGAGCAGCAAAACAAAAATCCCAATCAGGCAAACGTGATTGGGATTTTTTATTCATCGTTCACCGATTTCATCGGTATCAACCTGGCCCGAGAGCCGGCGTGTGAGGTGTGACCATGACATGCCGATCGTCAGCACCACCGCCATGACGATCAGAACGATATGGGCAATGGCGCGCGAGCCGCGCGGGGTGAACACGTTCCAATAAATCAAAACCCAAATGATCGAGCCGAACAACGCTGCCGTCAAAACCGCGCCGCGCAATCCCAGCGAGCGGTTCGTCGCTTGCAGATAAACCAGCCAGGCGATTAATAATCCAACTCCGGCCAGCACCTTGAGCGGATTAATGGCGCTGAATGTCGTCACCGGAACTTTTGTGACGGGCATGATCGCCCAATGAAAATACGAGATGCCTTCGGGATTGTAGGTGGCATAAACCAGGATCAATGCCCCCAAAAGGCGCAACAAAATTCCACCCCAGCCTAACTCTGTCTTTTCCATCAAATCTCTCCGTAAAATAAAAATGCCCCGCAACCGGCTGCGGGGTATAGAGACAGTACTCAAGCAACTCGCGCCGATGGATTTCAGCGCTACCTCAAAATGTACCGGTTCTAGCCACGATTCTTGATGAATTTTTTCGAAGGGTGGGTGAACCGCCTCAGCGCTTTTTGGTAAAGAGACGATACGCAAACAGGATGATAAAGGCTCCAACCACAGAGCCGATTAAGCGCGCGCCTTCGCCGGGACCGTAGATGTTGAGCGCCTGGCCCAGATAAGTCGCCAGTAATGAGCCGCCAATGCCCAACAATATCGTGATGATCAATCCTCCCGGATCCTTGCCCGGCATGAGAAACTTTGCGATGACGCCGGCGACCAAGCCGATCAAAATCGTGTAGAGCATAAATTCTCCCTCTCGTGAAGATAAAACAAAAAATCACGAAGACACGAAGGGATCACAGCCGCCTGCCACAAGCGCGTGGCTAGACATTCTTCGTGTCTTCGCGTTAGAAATTTGGTCAAATCTTTATCCGCTTACTTCACGCGGAAAAATTCGATTCTGCGGTTTTGTTGGCGGCCTTCAGCCGTATCGTTCGTCGCTGCGGGCTTGTCCGGACCGAAGCCTTTCGTGGTGATACGATTGGCTGCGATGCCCTTGCGCACCAAGTATGCCTTCACGGCTTCCGCACGCGCGAGCGACAATCTTGTGTTCAGCGCGCGGCCGCCGCGATTGTCGGTATGGCCTTGAATCTCAACTTCGATTTCGGAGTTTTCGTTGAGCGTGTTATACGCCTGCGTCAAAATCGCCTCAGATTCGGGCGAAAGCTCCGAACTGCCGCTTTTGAAAACCACGCCCTCGAGCACGATGGCTTTACCCACTTCGACTTTGAGCGTTTCTACGGCTTTCACGACTTTCGGCACATCATCATCACCATTATTGGGATCGGTGCCGCGCGTGACTTCCGTGCCGTCGTTCACGCTGCCGCCGTCTGTGTCAGCCTTCAACGGATCGGTTTTGGTCTGCGTCACTTCGCGGCCATCTTGCAGGCCGTCGCCATCCGTGTCGGCTTTGTTGGCGTCAGTTTTATGCTGGTTGATTTCAGCGCCGTCGGCCAAACCGTCGCCGTCGCTGTCCGCATTGCTGGGATTGGTGTTATGCTTTGTTACTTCATCGCCGTCGCTCAGGCCGTCGCCGTCGCTGTCAGCTTTGTTCGGATTGGTATTGTGCTTGCGGACTTCATCGCTGTCGCTCAAACCGTCCGCATCCGAATCGGCTTTGAGCGGATCGGTTTTGTACAAATTCACTTCTTCGCCATCCGTCAAGCCGTCGCCGTCGGTATCGGCAAGATTGGGATTCGTGCCGCGCGCTTTTTCCTCCTTGTTGGTGAGGCCGTCGCCATCTTTGTCGGGATTGCCGCCGGCAAACCATGTCAAGCCGGCGGTGCCAGTGATGAAGGCATCATCCGAGCTTTCCGTGTCCTGGCCGTCGTACAGATCATCAAAAGCGTAGTGGTACAAACCGCGCAAATCCAGCGCCGTGTTCTCGCCCAATCCAATTTGGAAACCGCCGCCGAACGGCACTGCGAATGATTTGCGATCGTAACCCAGATTCACCGGGCCATCGGGATCAATGCCCACCAACTCCGCGCCAGCCGCCAAATAAGGACGAAAACCGCCGCCGAGTAAGGCCAAACGGCCCATCAAGCTCAAACTGCTCACCACGGAACGAAAATCAGCAGCTCCGGTTTCTCCCGCCAATTCACCGATGTTCAATGCCGCTTCTTGCGAGAAACGATCGGTCAGAAAATATTCTGCCGCCACGCCGCCGTAGGCGCGTTGTTTGGCGGAATCGTAATCATCACCCTGATAATTCGTGATGCCCCCGCGAACGCCAAATGCGACGGAGCCTGCGCGCTCTTGCGCGTATGCGAACGATCCGAGCAATAACACCGCTAGTAGAGCTGGTAAAAATTTTTTAGACATCCTCGACTCCTCTTTTTGGTTCACACCCTCTTCCAATTATACAACCGTCCGACTTGTGTCGGCATTGTAACATAATAAGGCCAGCGGTCAGATGCAACTCAAGAGATGTAAAAACTTTTGACCGCCAGCCGGTGCCACAAAAAGTCGTGAGCGCAATGTCAAGTAGTCTTACCATCAATACTGTCTGGCCAAGAGGCGGTGTTGCAAGAATCAAATGCAGTCAGGCGTATTACGCCCCACCAGAAGAGTATCGCACGACTTGATTTTCACAGGCATCAATACTGATGCCAAAGTGAAGCAGCCCGGCTGGCGAGAAAGCAAGCCTTTGTTTTTCTTGATTGTGAACGCATGAGCAACGCAACAAATTTTTTCGTGAATAACCTCCGGCTGGGGCAATTCACACTCAAGCTAACCATGTCTGCGCGATTTGCCCCGAAGCTGGCTGCCGCTCCGCGACATGAACAGAATCCTCATCATCATTCGCCGGTTTTGCTTTGCGCTTTTTCGACGCGTTTTCTGGCCTCATTCGCGTTCTTGTGATTTGGAAATTTTTCGAGAATGATGCTGTAATATTCGATGGCTTTCTTGTAGTCCTTGGCCTTGTCTTCCATCACTGCGCCGGCCTTCAAGAGCATATCCGTGGCTTTGTCATCATAAGGATATTGCTCCGCAATCGCGGCGTAATGTTCTGCGGCTTTTGCGGGATCGTTTAGTTTGTCTTTGTAAAGATCTCCGGCTTTTTCGAGCGCTTGCGGGCCGCGGTTGTTGCCTCCGTGTTTCTCGACAATTTCATGGTATGCGGCAATTGCGGCGGTGTAATCTTTTAGATTATTCGCGTTGATTTCAGCAATCGCCAACAGCGCCGCGGCTGTTTTTATGCTGTCCTGATCTGTGTCGGCGAATTTGCGATAATCCGCCAGCGCCCCGGCATAATCTTTCGTCTTGTCTTGTTTGATCTCCGCCATGCTAAACAAGGCGGCTGCGGCAAATTCGCTTTGCGGATGATTTGCGACAACTTGCGCCAACACCTCCAGCGCTTGTTTGTGATCGCCAAGATTTTTCGAGAGAAGCATGCCGCGCGTGTAACGCGCATAAGGCAGATGCGGGCTTTCCGGGCAGCAATAATCCAGGCGCAGATAGCTCAGGTTCGCTTCGCGGTGCTCGCCTTGCAGCGCATAAAAATCCGCCTGCCAGCGCCAAACGTCGTCCAATCTCGTTTCCTCGGGAAACCGCGAGACAAACATGCGGGTATCGGCAATGAACTCCGGGCATAACTCTGCGCGTCCAATCGTGGCGGCTAATTTGAGATAATCGTAATAGCGTTCTGCAGGCGTTGCGCCGGCGCCCGGACTGTCCAGGGCCGCCAGCAATGAGGTCCGGGTGTCTTTGAAGGCGCCTTCCTCCATGACGATTTTACGGGCTTCTTTTGCGCTCTCTTGTTGCCAGGACGAGCCGGGGTAAAGATACATCGTTTTTAAGAACGCGGCAAACGCCGCCAGTTTATTGCCTTTTTCCTGATGGACTTTCCCGATCAAGTATTGCGCCTCCGGCGTTCTTTCACTTTCCGGAAAAAGCAGGGTGAACTGTGTGAGTTCGCTCACCAGAAATTCGCTCAAATTCTTGTCGTGGCGATTGTAGGCCTCTTGCAAAAAGCGGAACTGTTTGTCCGGATCAACCTCGGAAAACGCAACATATGGCAGCAGCAAGAGCAGGAATAACAGCAGGGCGAGCATGTCAAGTTTTGCATTCCTCATAACAGCCTCCTCAATGATTTTATCAAAATTATTCGTGCTTGAACGTTTAAAAATCTACCCTGATTTGCAGACAAGCTGCAAATCAAAGCTTCTGCGAAGGTAACTATTCAGCTATAGTTAGCCTCAGGTGCGAAAATTATAAAAAAGTCTGAGGTTTTTGCGGGTTTCATGCTTATCTTGTATCATGCAACGATTGA
>QEVD01000400.1 GCA_003576975.1 Candidatus Zhuqueibacterota bacterium | reverse complement strand
GCGCTTGTTTTCGCGAATACACTCGATAAAATGCCGGCATTGCACGCGCAGCGGCTCGGCAAAATCGATTTTGGGAATCAGCAAATCGCCGGCGCGGCGGATGAGCTGAAATTTGCCGAACGAATCAAATTCACCGAGATGCGCGGCGAGATTATTTTTGGCAATGCCTTTGTCATAAATTTGAATTTTGTGATCGGGATGAACGTCGTCATAGACAATCATTTTTTCCGAGCCGACGATCGTCATCTGCCGCACTTTGCTGGGATCGAGCCAGCTCACGTGGATGTGCGCCGAAATGCCGCTGGGGAAATTCAAATGCAAGAACGCGACATCAACAAGATGTTCTCGTAAATGAGCTTCGCCGTGCACGGCAATGGTTGCAGGATTTTCGTTCAACCAGTGCAGCAAAATCGAAAGATCGTGCGGCGCGAAGTTCCACATGGCATCGATATCTTGCCGCACGATGCCGAAATTCAAGCGCCGCGAGTTGATGTAATAAATCTCCCCGGCCAATCCCTCCTGCAAATAAGTCTTGATGCGATTCACCGCGGCGTCATAAAGAAACGTATGCCCCACCATCAGCGTACGCCGGTGATCGCGCGCCAATTGCACCAAATCCTCACATTCGGCAACCGTTTGCGCCAACGGTTTTTCAACAAAAACATGTTTCCCGGCAAGCAGCGCATTTCTGGCAAGCTCATAATGTGTTGCCGGCGGCGCAGCGATGGCCACGGCGTCAATATCTTCACGTGAAAAAACGTTTACACTGTCAAGGCATGTCTCGACCGCACTGGCTTTTCGTGCGACGGCAGCGAGCGCTTGCGTATCGCGATCGCAAACGAGTTTGACTTGTGCGCCCTCGGTCTCATAAAAATTACGCAGCAAATTCTTGCCCCAATAACCGGCGCCGATTTGAGCCAAACGTATCATCACGCGGCTTTTTCTGAAAACATCTGATTCAAGTGGTGCTGAAGATGATACAAATAATCCCGCATCAGGTATTTCAAGCTGATCGGCACGCGCTTTTCCACCGGCCGCCAGGCGATCTCATACAAATTATGATTGCTGCGCCGCTTGCGCAAAATCTCATCCGGCGCCGTGGCCATGATATGCAGCAAATGCAAATTGTACGCCTTCCACAGTTGAATCAGCAACGGCCATGATTCTTGCTGATACTTTTGCGCCGCTACCCATTTATCCTGCTCGTAACGCGGGAAAACCAAATCATCCGAGAGTTGCGCCAACACGAAACGATGGTGATTGTTCGCCGCTGAGTCGATTAAATGACCCAGCAACTCTTTCGCCGACCATTTCTCCGGCGCTAAACGCATTTCGCTTTGCGCTTCCGGAATTGCGAGCAGTTTTTTCTCGGCGGATTCGATCGTTTGCTTGAAATCGTTTAAAAAATCTTCTTCCATGATCTATCCTATGTTCGTTAGAATTTATGGGATCCCGTTGAACAAAACAAAATAACCCCAACGGATGGCATTCATTGCTCAAATCTGCTGGCCGCTTTTCATCCGTTGGAAAAATTTTCATCGGGACTTTCAATCCGCATTCAATCCCAAAGCCAAAAACATTGCATATGTTCCAACCTTGCGCCTGTCGCCCGTTGCCGGCGCATTTTTGAAATTCACACGCTGCACAGCCAGTTGCAGTTTGAGATTGCGCAACACTTCATAACGCGCTTCGAAGCGCAGCGTCGTGCGGCGCTCGCGAATACCGTCGAGAAAGTAGACGGTTTGATTGTCATTCACATGAAACGGACGCTCGATCTCGCCGCCCACATTGCGATCGGCGGGATTCGCGCCGTGACGATAACGCTCTGCCGAGAACCGCAATTGCCAGTGCCGGCTTCCCCAAAAGAACCATTCGCCGTACAACAGATCGGCATTCGGGCCGGCGGGATGGCCTAAAATCGTATCATAGTTTTCATACACATTGATCGGAAACGTGTGTGAATACACATAGGGCTCGATACGAACATACTCCGTGCGCCAATCGCTGCGCGGCAGGCCGAAAGGATTCGTCAGATGAAATCCCGCCAGCCATGCGACTTTGTTGCCATACCAATTTTCGCCGAGGCGCGCCACATTTTCGCCGAGGCGCGCCACGGAAAAATCATCGACAAACCATTCGCCGTAAATCCGCAAACCGTTAAGCGGCCGAACCTCGAGATCGAGGCCCATCGTTGCGTTGTCGCGATCGCCGAGAAAATGTTCAGCACTGCGGTAAAACATGATCGGATTCAAATACGCCAGCTCCACGCCGCGTTCGCCGTAGATCACGGTTTCATGCAGGCCGACATTCATCCAAGCTACCGGCGCGATCTCCAAACGATGGCCGGCAAGATATTTCTGCGCGAAGATTTGCCGTTCCACGCCGTTCGACAAATACGAAGAAACCAGCACCGGCGGATGCTGGCGCAGCGAGGCGTGCAAATAAGTAAACTTTGCCCGCCAGAACTGCGCACTGATTTTGAGTTGATCATACGAAGTGGCATAATCGTTCAACGCCAGCGCGCCGGTGTAGCCCGGTCCCCAACGATTGAGATTTTTGCCGAATTCAACCTCAACATGCGGCAACGTGAGATGAAGATACGCAATGGTTTCATCATGATAAACATGTGTGCCGTAACCGCGCGCAAACCCGAAGCGCGGCCAGGCAATGCGCGACGAAGTGGGATACGTGCGCGTGCCGTGTTCTTTGGTGTCGCGGCTGTTGAGATAAAATCTCAAATGCCGGCCGAACGTTCCCCAAAATGTAAAACCGCCGGTGTTTTGGAAGACGCGATCCTGCCGCGACAGTGTATCAGTATCGTTGAACAGCCCATCGCGATAAAAAATGGGATCGAAGAAAAAACGCAATTCTCCGCTTTCCAGGCTGAGAAAGTTGCGGCTGTTGGCGTAAAGCGGATCCGGCAACCAACTCAGCCACTTGTCCTGTTTGTTGCGCTGCCGTTGCATGCCGTCAAGCGCCTGCTTGCTTTCATCAAGGCGTTCAATCTCTTCGGAAAATTCAAAGAACAAAAACTCCAATGCTTCACGTTCGCTGCGGTCGAGTTGGCCCCTGTGATTTTTGTATGCTGTGAGCAGCATTTGCGCCAACGTTTGCCGCGTTAGCGGGCGGCTGCTGGTCAACCCCACTTCAGCAAAACCGCGCGTGCGCAAGCGATCGAGAAGCTGATACGACCAATGCCCGGGAGAAACTTCGACGGTTTGAGAGAAGAGAGTCGAAGCCATTCCAGCACAAAACAACAATAGCCGCGGCCAATGGCGGCGAGCTGTGCCTGCACATGATCCGCGACGGCTTGGCCGTCGCATTGCTTTTTTTGTCATGACCTCAAGCCACGGCTTGGCCGTGGCTTGCCGCACTCGTTTATGAATTCGACAACTTCTGTGATTCATCCAACTTGCGAACTTGCCAAAGGCTTTGCCACTTTTTCCATTCTGATTCGTTTGTGCGCACGCCGCGAATATAATGCAACACAAACGCCGCCAGCACGCTCAGAATGAAAACAACGCTTGTTCCAATCAGCAACAGCAACAATCGTTTCGGTTGCGAGCGAAACTCCGGCGGCAGGGCGCGATCCAAAACCTGCACCGTGGGCGTGTCACGCGCTTCCTGAATTTTGGCCTGATGGTATTGTTGATTGAGCAATTGCCAGATGGTTTCCTGCACTTTCACCTCGCGCGTCAACTCTGCCAAGCGCCGCGCCAAGGCCGGCATCTCCGCGAAAGGAATCAAGTATTCTGCCCGCAACTCATCAGATGCAGCTTTACCCACTTGCAGATTCTGATACTGGTTTTCCAGTGCGGCAATCTCCGCTGCCAGCGTCGCCAGCGCGGGATTGTCCGGCCGCATGCTGCGGCGCATGAGATCGAGCTGAACTTGCTTGGCGATCATATTGCCTTTGATCGCGCCGGCTTGTTCCATCACCGCGCGCATTTGTTCATCCAAACCGATGGCGCCATAACGGGTTTGAAATTGCGTCAGACTGTCGGCGAGCCGGGTGAGTTGTTTCGAGGTGTTTTCCAACTGCGCTTCAATGTATTTGCGCGAGTTGCGCGCCGCTGAAACGCTTTTTTCTTGATTGACGCGATCCAGTTCCGCCACAAACGCATTGGCAATCGCCGCGGCCAGCTCCGGCGATTCCATCTCTACCGCGATTTCGATCATGCCCTGCTCGGTTGTTGATAACGTCGTGCGGCGATAGAGTTTTTTTAATGCTTTTTCTTCGCTGGTGATTTCCCAATTTTTTGCCAACGTCGTTTGTGTTGAATCAATTTGAACGGGATGATGCAAAACCCCCGAACCGACGCTGCGACTGCCCAGAATCTCCACAAACAAGTCTGAGGTTGACCGCGCCTGCGGCACGGCAAAACGTACCAAAGGAGAATTGTTGAGTAAATTCAACCAATCTTGTTGATCCTGTTTGTCGGGCGGCAGAAGCGTCGTCCGCGCCGTGAAGGTTGGAGGCCAAATCAACCCGAGAATAATAAAGAAAAGCACGGCAAGCACAAGATTGCGCGCAATCATGCGGCGATGCGCAAGAAGTATGGCCAGCGCTGAAAAAAAATCGGCTTCGTCAGAGGGGGAATGATTGTTTGTCGAAATATTATTCTGGCCGTTTTCAGAGGTGTCGCGGGATCGAGGTTGTGGGGCTTGCTCGTGCATGAGGCAATTCAGAAACGCGGATGAAGAAAAGTTTATATGGGAAAGTTATTTGAACGGCATTCCTAAATTCCAGTGAGGGCATGGCGGCCCGTTTCATCCAACATCGCAATCAGCAATGGCGGCGGCGTGACCGCGTTATCGACGATCACAAAACTTTGCTGAACTCGTGCTGCAATGTTTGCCTCCACCGCAACCGTTGAGCTTTGCAGCAACGTCAGCATTTCACCGGCAGACACCGGATCGCCAACTTTCTTGTACAAAGTCATGCCCGCCAACGGATCAACTTTATGATTGACTTCAACCCGGCCCGCGCCGAGAGTCATGGATAAATGCCCAAGCGCGCGCGCATCAATTTGCGCAACATATCCGCTTTTGGCGGATTTCACCGCCAGCGTGTGCTGCGGCTTGGGATAGCGATCCGGATGTTCCACAAACTCAACTTCCCCCTGCTGGGCTTTGACAATCTCCAAAAACTTTTTCCACGCCGCGCTGTTGTCCAGCAATTTTTCAAGAGATTTTACGCCTTCGTGCAATTGCTGAATCTTTCCCACCGCTTTCAGCATTGCCGCGCCCAAAGCCAATGTGACGCGCCGCGTATCCTGCGGACCGCGACCGTGCAACACCTCTATTGCTTCTCGCACCTCCACCCAGTTGCCGATCGTGTTGCCCAGCGGCTGTGACATGCCGGTCAGCAATGCAATCACCGGGAGATTGAAATGTTTTGCCGTGCGAATGAGCCGCGCTGCCAATTCTTCCGCGGATGCACTATCCGGAAAAATCGCGCCGTTACCGGCTTTCACATCCAAAACTAATGCATCAATGCCTTCGGCGAGTTTTTTACTCAAGATGCTGGCGCAGATCAAGGGCATCGAAGGCACGGTGCCGGTGACATCGCGCAACGCATAAATGCGGCGATCGGCCGGACAAATATTTTCGGTTTGCCCGATCAAGCATGTGCCGATGCTCGCCGTGAGCTGTTGAAATCGTTCAAGAGTAAGCTGGGTTTGAAAACCGGGAATGGCCTCGAGTTTGTCGAGTGTGCCGCCGGTATGCGCCAACCCGCGGCCGGAAATCATCGGCACCGCGAGGCCGGCAGCAGCCATCAGCGGCGCGAGAATGAGAGAAACTTTATCGCCCACGCCCCCGGTGCTGTGCTTGTCCGCTTTGGGAACCGAGATGTGGGAATGTTGCAGCACGACGCCGGAATCACGCATCAACCGCGTCAACGCCACGGTTTCAGAATCATCCATGCCGCGGAAATAAATTGCCATCAACAGCGCGGACATCTGATAATCGGGAATTTTATTTTCGAGATATGCCGAGATGACGAATTTGATTTCGTCTGCGGAGAGGGCGTGGCCGTCGCGTTTTTTTTGAATGATCTCAACCGCGTTCATGTCAAGCGGCCTTTCGGTGTTCGAGAATGGCGATGCTGGCAGAGGCGCCCAAACGCGAAGCGCCGGCTGCGATCATTTTGCTGGCAATATCATACTCGCGGATGCCGCCCGCAGCTTTTACCCCAAGCTGTTCGCCCACCACGCGGCGCATCAAAGCAACGTCTTCGATCTTCGCGCCGCTCGGGCCGAAGCCGGTGGAGGTTTTCACAAAATGTGCGCCCGCCTCACGCGAGAGTAACGAGGCTTTGATTTTCTCTTCGTCGGTGAGATAGCAATTCTCCAGAATCACTTTGACGTGTGCGGGATGCGCGGCTTCGACGACGGCGTGAATGTCATGCGCGATAAAATCATATTCCCCCGATTTGAGGCGGCCGATGTTGATCACCATGTCGATCTCACACGCGCCTTGCTCGACGCATTGCTTCGTTTCATAAGCTTTGACTTCGGTGGTGTTCGCGCCGAGCGGGAAGCCCACCACCGTACACACCAACACCTTGGTGCCGCGCAGCAAATGGCTGCAATAAGAAACCCAGGTGGGATTCACGCAGACGCTGGCGAATTCGAACTCGGCCGCTTCTTTGCAAAGTTTTTCGATTTGCTGGCGCGTTCCCTCCGGCTTGAGCAATGTGTGATCGATGTAGCGCGCCGCCAGTTCTTTCACCGGCGCGATGCCGGGATCTGCGCCGACGCGGCACGCGCCATGACTCACCATGCGCGTGAATGACTCACCATGCGCGTGACCAGCTCGGTTTTGCAATCCGGGCAAACCCAGCACCAGTTGCAATGCGGCGTGTGATGATGCTTGCCGGTTTCTTCGGCGATCATGCGTTCGATGCGGGCGTTGAGGTTCATGGTTTAACAGGATTACTGGATTGGATTGTTGGATTGTTGGGTTATCATGGGTGATATTCTTCGAGGTTATCAGAGATGCGGGTCACCCACGAACCGTCTTCTCGTTTTCTCTCAAGGCTCTCCAGTAGCTTCCAAAGCCCATTCTCAACTTCATAATGTAACGCATCTATTTGTTGGAATTGTTCGGCAGAAATTTGATCTGCAGCTCGAAATGAAATCGCCCGAGTCAGCGTTTCAGAAAGAGAACCAAGCGCGATATAAACGTGCTGAATATACTCGTTAATGGATCGACGGCTGTAACCTTCGGCAATATTGGCCGCAACGGAACCCGCAGCATCAGCGATTTGCGCACGCAATTTGAAATCGATTTTAGTTTCTTGATAAACAATTATACAAACACGCTTGTACAAATCGATAGCTCTTTGCCAAACCCTCAGGCTCATGTACCCACGATTCTTGTTTCTCAGTCTTGTGTATTCCATCCCCACACCTCCATCAATCCATCAATCCAATAATCCAATAATCCATCCATTAACTCAGTTTTACGTCCATGGCATCAATCACCCCCACGATCACCGCTTGCACGGGAATCTTGGGATTATCGAGCAGCATGCGCGCACCGCCGCCTTCGCGATTTACCAATACCAAATCATGCGGCCCGGCATCGACCTTGTCAACGGCGATCAGGGTTTCGCCTTTTTCGGTTTTGCCGTCAAGCTCGACCGGCTGCACCAAAAGCAGCTTGTGGCCGCGCAAATGTTCGTTTTTGATGGTGGAGACCACGTCTCCGACAACGCGACAAATGAGCATGATTTTCTCACGATTCAGACGCGGTCAAAATAAATAGAAAAGCGAGGAAATGCAAATTGAAATTCCGCACGGCGAGCATCCGGGGTGGCAAGGCGAAGTCCAACTTGCGCGTGACAATTTCTATAAACACCAGGCCACGAAGACACCACGTTTTCTTTAAGAAAACAGCATCGACTCCCCACCCCCTACTCCACGGTTTCCGCATTCTTGCGTTCCAGTTGGTATTCGATCAATTTGGAGAACATCTATGATCAAACCCCATCTTTTTTTGGCCAATGCCATTTGTGCATTGTTGTGGTGCAGCATGGCACCCGGGCTTGCCGCGCAGGACTCGACACAAACCGGCAAACAACTAACGGTTCGAAAGATGGATATTCCGATCGAAGGGGAATGCATCGATGTCGTTTTTTATCCATCTCAGTCTGCTATGGAATTGCGTCCAAAAGTTATCATTAGGAAGCATGCTGTCGAATTCCTCTCCCAAAGTGGCGATATTCGCAGCCGGTTCGAGTCTACAGCAAAGTCAGAAAATGGACTTTACACAAGAGTATCAGCCAACGGGGAATTCCTTGCTGTTCAAGAACAAATAGTTCCAGCATATGAGCGCGGGCAAATAGGTGAAGCCCAGTTCATCTTGTTCTCAAGCGACGGAGTGTTGCTTTGGCAAGAGACTTTTGAGACGAACTGGGATGATCCACCACCGCAGTATTTTATATCTTCGACCGGAATAGTGTGCAAGCTCACCTGGTTCGAAGGGGCCATCACATTCTACAGCCCTCAAAAAATGGAGTTGGCAAAACATGCAATTTTACCAAACGCAAGCAAGGGAATCTATTGTACCTGGTCACCCGATGGCCGTTTCTTCGCTGTGACTTCCCGTGATCCCGTGGTGCGTGATACATATCAGTCGCAGGTACTCATGTTCGATCAACATGGAAACAAACTATGGGCCAGTACACTTGCTAATATGGAAAGCAGTAATCCAATTTTTTCATCACAAGCGCAGTGGATTTGGTTTAGAACTCACAAAAAGGTACCTCCTGGTTATTCTCGGGGAATCATTTATGAAACTCTCTCAGGCAAGAAAATTGCTACGGTTGAAGATGACGGATTGATCGATGTAACGTTTTCGCATGATGAGAATCTCATGCTAGGGCATCTTAACCGCGAATACACTTCTTACATTGCGTTATATGAATTGCCATCAGGTCGAAGACTATTTCAAAAAAAAGCAGGAAAGCGACTTATAGATTTCAAATTTTTTTCGGACAGCAATCTTGTCTACCTGATTGTGGACAACACTCCGAGAGGCCCTCGCAAACCCCCCGTTGCTAGAAATCAAAACGCGCCCCCAAAGCTGCCTAGTAGCCGCCCTTTCAAACTGATTGTTCTGGACTCAAGTGGAGACATTAAAGGCAAGGCCGATCTTCAATTTTTAAAAGGCATTCCCAAGGGTTCAGCCATTCATCCAGCTTCAACAGCCACAGTATTGAGAATTCGAACGGGGTCTACGCTTGTAAATTTTGATTTGGATACCTTATTTCTCACTCCTGAATCTCTGCGCCCTTGAGCTTCAGTTGGAATCTGTTTCGAATACTTCAAAGCTAACCCAAGTTCGACACTTCAAAAATTTTTCGGGGCAAAATCGGGGCGGCCAGCGGGAATTTCCCAGGTTTTTGAAGGAAATTTCCGCAAACCGCTG
>QEVD01000399.1 GCA_003576975.1 Candidatus Zhuqueibacterota bacterium | reverse complement strand
AAACAAAAATGCCCTGATAGAGCAACCTATCAGGGCATTTCCATTTCAGCAAACTCAATCACGCTTCACGGCTCTGAGCAACTGTGAAAGAAGCCGCACGTGGGACACACCAAGCGGCAGCGAAAGTTTTGCAATTTCGTGCCGCAATTGTCGCAGTAGATCCAATAGCCGTAGGCATCTTCAGCTATCGGCTCTTTTGTTTGCAACTCTGTTTTGGCGGTGGTGCTGGAGACCGGCCGCGCGGCCGGCAAGCTTTCGAGTGCCGCGGTTCTGAACATGGCGAATCTCCTTAGGATTGTCGATTGCATAACTTGCCCAAATCTCAAACCGCGAATGCACGCCAAGAAACGCGAATTTTAAGATTAGCGAATATTCGCGTTTATTAGCGGTTCCCCAAATGAGTAGGTTATTTAAATGGCGTTCCTTAGAAAAGCGGTTTGCCGATCATCTCAAAAACCATGAAGAGAACTGTGCCCAGCGTCAGCGCGCCGAAAAATAAGGCAATGGCGCCGAATTTGACATTCTCCTTCATCTCGAGGCCGTAGGCCATAGCCGGCGCGGTGTTGACCGTGACGTCGCCGGTGATTTTTACCTGGCATGCCAAGCGTTCCTTCGGAGCATCGCCCAATTGCAGCTTCTCAAAAAAAGTTAGCGCGCTGAGACATTCACCCGGCTTGACGGCGATTCTGTCCGTGCCGCACAAGCCAAAGCCGCGACAGTTGATAATTTTATTGACGCTGCCATACACGCTTACGCCCGCTTGTTTTGCGGCTTTGCGCAAGCTGGTTCCGGCAGGCACATCGACTTTGCGATTCTCGGCTTCGAAGTAAACGGTGGGCATTTACCTTTTCCTCCTTCAGTGATTTCTGGGTGCTGGTTTCTCGGCTCTGGTTGCTGGCTGGCAGGATGCGACACCAGCGACCAGCAACGAGCAACAGTTCAATGTTCCAACGTTTTCATGCTTTCGCGCGCACGCGTGGCCAGCTCACTTGACGCGTCCAGCGCAATAACCTTGTTCCACCATTCCGCGGCTTTCTCATGCTCATGAATCGAGGCGTAGATCACGCCGAGATTGAACATGGCGTAATCATAATTTGGACGGTGTTTGAGCGCGGTTTCCAATTCCGCAATCGCGGCCTCGTTTTGTTTGAGATTGAAGTAATTGCCGGCAAGATTCATGCGCGCTTCAACGTTTTCCGGGGTCACGGCCAGCAAGTTGCGATAATACTCCGCGGCTTGATCGTATTTACCGGCCATATCGAACAACGCGGCCAAATGCAAAAGCGCATTGGTGTCTTGGGGATTTTCTTTGACCGCGTTTTTAAGGGAATCAATTTGGTGAAACACCGGCATCATTGATTCCATGTCGAACGGGTCCTGCCCGTTTTGTTGGGTTTCCTGTGGCATTGCGCTTGGCGCTTGCTGCGACATTACCGGCTGAGGATTCGAGCGCGGGTAAAAAAGCAAAAACATGATGCCGACGACAATCGGAATGCTGAGAAACAACGACAACGTGACCCACGGCGAGCGCGGTGTAGGCTCGGGTTCTTGAAGCTCTTCCGCCGGCGCAGTTTGCACGGGAGCCGCAACCGGCGCGGTTTGACTTGCCGGTTGTCCGCAGCTTTGGCAGAATTTTGCGCCCGGTTTTAGCGCCGCGCCGCACGCGGCACATTTTTTTTCATTCATCTGTTGTGCGACGTTGGCGCCGCAATTCGAACAAAAACGGCTGCTCGGCGCGACCTCGGCGCCGCATTGACTGCAATGCATGAGGTTTCCTTATATTTATTCTTGTACGCGCAGCATTTTCAAAATACGATCCAACAATGCCGCTTGGGCTGATTCTTCTTGTTGGGCATGAATCAAAACGAGATTGCGCACCATGCGCGCAATGATTTTGCGCGCCGGCACCGGCTGCAGCATGTTCTCTTCGAATTTTATGCCGGAGCCGTGCAACAATTTCAGGCATTCGGCGCGCGTGATCACACGGCCCTGATGAAACGGATCGATGAAAAACGTTTCATCAGCCGCGCGGTATTGGCAGATGAAATGCACGGGCAGGTTAACGCCATAGATCGGGGCTTGCAAGCGCCGGGCGATGAGCAAATACACGACGGAAAGACTCACGGGGATGCCGGTGCGGCGCTCGATCACACGATTGAGATAGGAATTGTCCGGATCATAATACTCGTCGACGTTGCCGTGAAAGCCCTCTTCCACAAACAAGGTATGATTGATGGCCTCCACCAGAGCGCGGCCGGGTTGCGTGTGCCGGGCATCCGCCAGCCGCGGCCGCACGCTGCGCGCCAGCTCGTCCAATTCTTTTTGAAAGGGCGCAACTTCCAAATCCGGGTAACCGACGCGCGCCAGCAAAAACACGGCATGTTCGAGATCGATCTGCTCGTCATCGAGCAGGCCGAGCTGATAAAACGAGTTGATCACATCTTCCTGCCGGATTTTAGCCAGCACGTGACGCGCTTCGATGCGAGTTTTGCCGTCAACATCCGCGTTTGCCGCTTGCCGTAAATAGGTTGCGGCATCCTGGCCGATTTGCAGCAGATGCTCGCGCGCGATATCGCGCACTTTTGTGTCGTCGTCGCCCAGCAGGGTAATCAACGCTTGAATTTCATTGGTCGTTTTTTTCACGTGGCCTCGCGGGTCTACATCCTCACTGCCGGTTTTTTCTTGCCGATGCGATTCTCCGTGCCGGCGAGCAAGCGCTGAATATTTTGACGATGGGTATACAGAATCAAGAATGCGATCGCCAGGCTGAATTGAAAATGCGCTTCCGGGATTTCCTGCCGCCAGATTTTTTGCCCGATAATCAGCACGATCGGCAGGGCGCAAGCGGCCGTCATGGAGCCGAGCGAGACATAGCGCGTTGCAAAAACCACCGCCACAAAAATCAGTAAACAAACCAGGGCTGCCAACGGATACAATGCGACAATCATGCCGGCCGCGGTGCCCACGCCTTTGCCGCCGCGAAAATTGGCGAAAACCGTCCATATGTGACCCAACACCGCGGCCACGCCAGTGATAATCGGCATGACAGTTTCATCGATGTAAGGCGCGCCAAACGGCTGCCATTTTGAAATCCAGTACGTGGCAACGAATCCTTTGAAAACATCCACCAGCATTACCACTAGCCCGGCCTGCCAGCCGAGCACGCGAAAAACATTTGTGCCGCCGGCATTGCCGCTGCCCTGAGTACGAATATCAAAATCTTTGCCGCGCAGAATTTTACTGACGATAATCGCCGTCGGAAACGAACCGACGAGATAGCCCGCCAGTAAGACGATTAAAAAAGACAACATGGATTATCCTCTAAAATCAAAACCGGGTTGCTGAAAATTTAAACACAAAACCACCAACACCATTCTTATGCGCAAACGTGCCTCGTACTGTACCATATGCAAAAATCGTGTTGCGCAAAAATTTGCAATCGGTCGAATTCATTCACCCAAAAATGCAATGGCCGCAGCGCCCGGCCCTGCGTGCACACCCAACGCCGGTGAAACACTGGTGATCGGCACATCCCGCAGTTCAAAATGTTTGCGGAGCTGCCCAGCGAGATAGGCCGCCGTTTCCGGCGCATTTGCGTGCGCCACCATAAAGCGCAAGTTGCGTTTGCCGCGCGCCTCTTTCTTGACGATTTCAACGAGTTTTTTGCGCGCCTGCCGGCTGCTGAAAGCCTTGGCAAGAACTTGGGCTTTTCCTTCAGTGTTAATTGTAAGAATAGGCTTGAGGTTGAGCATTCTGGCCATGCCGCCGCGCAAACGCGAGACCCGGCCGCTGCGCATCAGCGCCTCCACGCCTTCTACCATAAAAACTAACCGGACATTTTTTATGGCCCACTCTGCGCGTTTCTCCACCTCCGCGAGACTCGCGCCGCTTTCCGCAGCCTCCGCGGCTTCACGCACGATCAAACCCAGAGCAACGCAGACATTCTTGGAATCCAGCACGCGAATATTGACGTCATTGTGCACCGTTTGCGCCGCGAGTTGCGCCGCCTGCAAGGTGCCGCTCAGGCTGCCGGAAAGAATGATGGCTAGGGCCTCGCGATGATTCTGAGCAGCATCCAAATAAACTTCCTTAAAATCGCCGGGCGCCGGCTGGGACGTGGTTGGATTCACTGTGGAAGCGGCGAGTTGCTGGTAAAAGTCGCGATCGGTGATCGTGACCTTGTCGATATAACTTTTGTTGCCGAACGCCACGACGACCGGAACCATGCGCACGTTGTAACGAATGAAATCGTCGCCGGGAAGATCGCAGGAAGAGTCGGTGATAATCGCCACGGTTTGCGCCGCCGGGTCATGATGCGCGCGTGTGTGTTGGCCGCGCATATCGTCTTTCTTGGAGTTTATCAGCTCGCCATACTCGCTGGCAATGGCGAAAACCGTGTCCGGCTCATTGGTGTGAATATGAATGCGCACACGCTCGTTCGAGCCGGCCACGATCATGGAATCGCCCAATTCACGCAGCCGGGTTTTGAGCGTCTGCCGATCGATATCCTTGCCCACCACGAATGCTTGTGTGCAATATTGAAAGGTGATGTCTTCCGGAGCTTCTTCGACTTTTGCCTTGACGTTGCCGAAGCTCAGAATGCCGCGCGCGATGCGTTCGATCTTGCCGGATTGCATGAAATGCAAAATGCCCTCGAGTAAATGCACGAAACCCTGTGCGCCGGCATCCACCACGCCGGCCTTTGCCAGCACTTTGAGTTTTTCCGGCGTGCGGTTCAGAGATTCGGTGGCCGCATTCAACGAATCATGTATGAGG
>QEVD01000398.1 GCA_003576975.1 Candidatus Zhuqueibacterota bacterium | reverse complement strand
GCTCATGACACATCTGTTAAAAAATTGGAAGCGGAATTTAGTCAGGCATGGGCGTAATGTCAAGGGGAAATTCGAGCTTTGCACAATATCTCAATTTGCGATGAAGCAATTCCGCCCGGAGACTTCGTGAAAGTTGAGTTTGATACGTCCGTCAAACTGCGCTCTTTTAGCTTAGGCGTTCACTCCTCTCGTTGCTTTTCGATTGATTTTTAGCAGTGAATGTGATTCATTCCCCCTTCACAATAACCAATGCTTTTCAAAATCTGCACAGGCCGGTTCATGAAATCTTTTCGCCTCGCACACATCATTCCTTTGGTAATTATCCTGATCGCGAGTGTTTATTATCTCGGCGGCGCGCGCGTGAAGCAGGAGGATCATCGCTATTGGCCCGGCCGCGAGGAACTGTTCGAGCGGCTGTTCAACGAACGGCGATTGTTGTTCGTTTATGGCGCAAGCCGGCCGGAATTTGCGGCACGCTATCAAGCCTTTGCCGAGAATTATAAAAACCGCTCGCGCCGCTTGAGCGTCACAATCAAAAGCGACCGCGAGACGACCAGCGAGGATCTCAAGAACAATGCAGTTTATCTCGTAGGCACACCCGCCTCCAATCACTGGTTGAGAAAATTGTCCGCGCGCCTGCCAGTCAAGTTCGAAGACGGCGGTTTCGAGTTTTTCGGCAAAGCCTACCGCGATTCCAGCGATGTGATTTCTTTGTTTTATCCCAATCCCGAGAACCCGCAATTGCCGCTGCAAGTGCTCTCTGGTAATCGAGAGGAAGAAGTTCTGGCATTCGAGCTGTTTCGCCAAAGCAGCGATTATCGCATTGTCCGCCATGGCAACTGCATTGCTTTGGGAAGTTTTGCACAAGAAGAGGGCCGGCGCTGGGCGTTCGACAGCGCCAATCATCATGATTTTGCGGCAGAGACGAAGCTCGCCAAAGAAACCGCACATTTTCGCTTTCACACGCACGGCTTTGCACTGCCGGCGGAGGAGCTTGATCGGCTTGCTTCAACCTGCGAGCAAAATTATCAGCGCCTCGCGGCATTTTTCGGAAACGCGGCAGTGCTGCCGGCAATCGATTATCATCTTTATGCAACCTTTGAAGAAAAAGGCTTGATTACCTCGAACACGCAACTGGCGCATTGCGATCTGCCGCGCCGTGAAGTGCATGTCATGCTGGGCGATTGGATCAGCGGAACGCAGGCCGCGAAACCGGTTTGCGCATTTACTTCTCGGAGAATTGGCGGAAGCGCGGCTATGCCTTTTGGGCCAGCAAGCTTTTTCTCTCCGGCAATATGCCGGCGCTGGCGGATTTGCTCGATAATCGGATGTTCGAACTCGAATCCGATCTGGTCATGGAACCGCTGGCCGCCACGCTGGTGGCGTTTCTGCTGGAACGTTGGGGCCGGGAAAAACTCTTGCAAAACTACGCGAGATGGTCCCCTGCACCGGACGAAGCAACGGCACTCGAAACAGACTGGCACAAGTTCCTCTCCGCGCTAGCGCAGGAACATCGTGAGGCCATCGCGATCGCGCGCAAAGAATTCCCCAAAGCATCGTCTTTTCAAAAAGGCTTCTGTCACGCACACGAAGGCTATCAAATTCACAACGGCTATCTGTCGCGCAAATCCGATGAGGCGTTGGCTAAACTCGCGCGCCTGGGAACGAATGCAGTGTCGCTCACGCCCTTCACTTCCATAGAAAATCCACAAAAGCCGGAGTTTTTCCGCTTGTGGCGCAGCGCCGGCAGTGAAAACGATGAAAGCGTGATTCACGCCGCGAACAGCGCGCACGCGCTCGGCATGGCCGTTATGCTCAAGCCTCACATCTGGGTCGGGCGCGGCAGTTGGCCCGGCGATATTGCCATGACGACGCCGCAAGAATGGCAACTCTTCTTCGACTATTATTATCGCTGGATGCGGCATTATGCGTTGCTCGCCGAAATGTATGACATGGAAATCCTCTGCCTCGGCGTGGAACTAGCACAAGCCACCGTCGGACACGAGCAAGAATGGCGCACGATGATCGCCAAGCTGCGCCGCCTTTACAGCGGCGAGATGACGTATGCCGCAAATTGGGGAAACGAGTTCGAGAAGCTCGCGTTTTGGGATGCGCTCGATTTCATGGGCGTGAATTGTTATTATCCGTTGAGTGAAAAAGACAATGCCAGCGATGCGGATTTACGCGCGGGCGCAACCGCCGTGGTCGAGCGCATTGCCGCTGTGGCATGGCGTTTTCGCAAACCGGTGTTGTTCACGGAAATCGGCTTTACCAGCACAACTGCGCCCTGGAAGCAGCCGCATGCTGAAGTGCGCGGCAGTCCGGTTAATTTGAATGATCAGGCGCGGTGTTATGAAGCCATGTTTCAGGCATTGGCCGGGAAGTTCTGGTGTCGCGGCATTTATTGGTGGAAATGGCCAAGCTATCTTGACTACGGCGGCCCGGCGGACAACGAATTCACCCCCAACAATAAACCGGCGGAACAGATTGTGGCGAATTGGTATCGCAAGGCGTGGTGAGTTGCTGCTGCGGGGGTGGGTTTCAGGAGTTCAGGCTTTTTACTGCGTTGCGGTTGGATTGAGGTTCTTCTCAGTGTCTTGTCAAATTTTTTTAGCCACGGATAGACACAGATTTTCACGGATTCATTTCAGAGAAAACACCGTCCGGGCGCTTTATGATTCAAACATGAACACTTGCGAAAGGGTTTGACATGTTTGCCGCCTCAGCGCCCGGGCGGTGTTTCTCGGGGGCGCATCACTTGTTGTAGCTAATGCCCACCCAAATTCTCCGGCCGTGATGCTCTTCAAATTCCAGGGAAGGCTGGCTGAAATCGATGCCGCCTTGTTCGGGATCAACGCTGCGCTGATCCAGCAAATTGCGCACTTCCAGAAACGGCAGCACATTCAGCCCCAGCCCGTGCAACACCGGCGCAGAAACTTTCAAATCGAGAAAATGCCGCCAGCCCAGCTCGGTGCGCGCGTCGCTGAGCCATTCGACGGCTGTGGCCGGACCGTTGATGCGCGAGAGCAGACTGACGAGATAGCCGCTCGGTGTGTGATAGGCAAAATTCAGCTTGAACGCATGCCGCTGATCCCACGCCAGCGGCTCTTCCCAATAGGCATTCGTGGTCTCATGCCGGCCGCGGCTCAACAACGTTGCTTCCGGCCACGAACCGGTGCCCGTGCTGGTCAAGTAGGTGTAGCTAAGCCCGGTGGTAAACTTGCGGCCGAAACGTTGCCAATACGCGGCCTCAATGCCGCTGGTACTGGCTTTTGCGCGATTTTCATAACGAAAAACAGTTTGCGGCTTGTCATCTGCGGCGTTTTGTTGGGTATCATGAGGAAACGTGTCGATCAGATTATCAAAATCACGCAAGAAACCGGTGAGTGAAAATGTCGAATGCTCGGCGAGCACGCGGCGATAAGTCAATTCCCAGGCTTTGGCGCGAATCGGCTTGATGTTGGTGTTGCCGAAGATTGGCCAGCGCGCGGAGACATTGCCCTCGGGATTCGTGTACAAATAATAAAACGCGGGCAGCTCATAAAACCAGCCGTAATTCAACGCGAGATGCTCGATATTGCCGATAGGAATGGCAATGCCGAGACGCGGCGCGACCGTGAGTTGAAATTTATCGTGGCGCGGCCGCGGCGTTGCGATGGAATCGTTCAGCGCGGCGACAATATGTTCCGAAGGCAACAGCGCCGGTTTGGCATTGGCCGAGAAATATTCCGTGCGCAAGCCCAACGTGGCAAGAAACCCGGGCAATTCAATCTTATGATGAAAGTAAGCGGATAACGCATACGGGTTGCGCTTGAACGAATCCTGGTAGCGGCTGTACACCAACTGCGAGGCCGAGCGGCCGTCCGGCCACAGCAGAAAACGATCACGCGCCAGCGATATTTGCCACCAATTGCTTTCAACCCCGATTTTAAATTGATGCACGGGACTTAATTGCCGCACCAAACTGAAGCGGCTGAGAAGCTGCCGCTCACGCAAATTTTCGCGCCATGGCTCGCTGCCTGCTCCCCACGCCGCAGGCAATGATTGCTCGTTGCTGAAACTCACATTGGTTTGCTCGCCGGCAGCGCTTTCACCGGAGATTTGCCGCCGCAAATCGAGATAACTCAACTCGATTTTGTAAAACATCTGCGCGCTCAACGTCTGAATCACGGACAAATCCATGCGGCTGTTCTTGTTTGAGCGCTTGGGCAGCGCCGCAATCCGCTCAGCCCAATCTTCGTCATACTGCCGCCACTGCCAACTGGAGAACAAGCCCTGCCAGCGCAAAAACGTGCTGCTCGACAAACGCAACATCAGCTTGGAGTTCAAATCATAATTGGAAAAGATGGGCGAATGAAAATGCCGGCGCAATTCCTTGCGAAACGGCGTGTCGGTGAGATAGGCGCTGCCGGACACAAGATAATTGGCGTCGATGAGCGGCCCGCCCAGCCCGAGCTTGAGCGGCCCGCCGAGCGCGAACTCCGCGCGGCGCGCATTGTCATAACTCCAGTCGCGGCGCGCCGGCAAGTCTTGCGCGAGCTTGAACGCGCTGAAGAAATCATTGCGGCCTTCGCGGGTGATGATGTTGATCACTCCCGAGGTGACATTGCCATATTCCGCGCTAAAGCCGCCGGTGTGCACCACCATCTCCGCAATCGCGCTCGTCGGAATCGTGAACGCGGCTTCGCGCGTCATCGCGCCGCTGGCCGGCAGGCCGTCAATCAAATATTGCACGTTTGAACTGCGGCTGCCGCGCATATGATTAGCAACAAAACCGGGCACCAGCGCGAGTTTATCATAATACGTCAAGCCCGGCGTGGTTTGCGAAATGGTTTCTTCGTTGAGATATTGCGTGCTCGACAGCACATCCCGCAAGATTTGCACGCGCGGCGCGGTCACCACAATTTCTTCAGAGGTATTCAACACCCGGCTGGTCAGCGCAACTTCGAGGCTGGTGTTCAAATCGGTTTTGACTTCGACTTCGGTCAGTTTCAGCGTGCTGTAGCCGATCATGCTGACGCGCAGATTGTATTTGCCGACCGGAAGGTTATAGATGATATAATAGCCGTGCTTATTGGCTTTCGCGCCGAAGTTCGTGCCTTCAACCACGATGTTCGCGCCCGGCAGAGAAACATTCGTCTCTTTGTCTTTGACAAAGCCCGAAATGTTGCCGAAGGCTCCCGCGCGGCCGGCGACTGGCAGCAGAAGTGCAAAAGCCAGCACGAAAATTGCTTTTTGGTGTAACCGCTTCATATGTGCAAGATGTTGATTTATTAGAAAAATAGCGGTTGCAATGGTTATGCCAGCATGTCAGCAGATTCAAACATGCAAACCATCTCAAAAACATTTGGCTGTTTAGGGTTTATCCTATTCGAATTAAAAGAGGTTAAATTTTGACAATTGGCGCTCCCGCAAGGTCGCGATACACCGAATAAATGGCATTTCATGTAACTTATGCAAAACTCTTCCAAAAATAGGAAAAATTTTGCACATTTCTCGCGATCTTGCAAACAGAGATCGTCATACAAATTTCAAAAAGTGCTGACTGAAAAGCGGGCTTGCAGAGACAAAATGCAATTCTCACGTTTGACAGAGCTCGTTTTCGAATGTCTTCAAAAGTTATGGTGCGCTTGAAAATGAATCTAAGTAGCGGCACTCAGGCCTATTTGGATAAACTAGGTTTTTTCGGATGGCAACTTGGATTGCAGCGCAGCATAGCGCTCAGCCGGTTCTTTGGCCGTCCTGAACGTTCTTTCCCCAGCGTTCACCTCGCCGGCACGAATGGCAAAGGCTCAACTTCGGCGATGTTGGCAGCCCTCGCGCAAGCAGCCGGACTGCGCGTCGGCCTATACACCTCGCCGCATCTCGTTCATTTGAATGAACGAATTCAAATCAACGGCAAACTGATTTCCACCCGCGCGTTTGAAGCCTTATTGCGTAGCTGCCGGCCAACCGTTGATGAACTCAAGGCAACGTATTTCGAAGTGCTCACTGCGATTGCATT
>QEVD01000397.1 GCA_003576975.1 Candidatus Zhuqueibacterota bacterium | reverse complement strand
TCATGACTGCTGTTATTCGCATGGACAAATGCGGAGCGGGAGTAACCCGATTTATGGTTGAAGAAAATCAGAATGCCCGCCAAGAGATTTTGATCTGCCGTCTCGGTTCAAGGGCAAAACACACTTTGCGAAAATACATAAAGTCGTTCATTGACAGCAGGCGAAATGCAAGATGTCTGAGTGATGCTTACCCATTTATCTAATGTATTGTTACCTTGAGAAGTATATCCCGCACTGTATGTCACCAGAAGGGAACTTGTGAAGTCGCAGGCATTATGCCGAGTACTTCACAAGATTCAAATGACATTTCGAGCGTGTACTCCCACAAAATAAGTATTTGTAGCAAGGATGGAAATAGTTATTTTGGATTGCCTCCGCGGCGTATTCGTTTAAAAGTTTCCACAAGGGGCGATCACGGAAATAATTTTTAGCGTTTTTAAAGGCGTTGAAAATGCGCCTCAAGATTGTTTCTGAAGCCGGTTGTGCGTGATGGTGTCTGATTTACAGGTTTGCGGCAAAACAAAATTCTTGGTGCAAGAACCAAAATTGTATTGAATGCAACCCAACATTTTCGGCAAAATTCTGTCTCATTAAAAAATCGTAGGGTAATTTCGTTGTGGTTTGTTCCATATTATTTTTTAAGCACTCAATTTACCTCAAACCAGGAGAAAGGGATGAAAAAGTACATGATGGCTGCGCTGTTGCTGCTGGCGCTTCCGCTCGTGGCCCAGGAAGAGGCACGCTTGCTGCGTTTCCCGGCCATTTCGGATGATCAAATCGTTTTTACGTACGCGGGTGATTTATACAGCGTGGCGACCACCGGCGGCCTCGCCCGCAAGCTCACCAATCATCCGGGCTATGAGATGTTTGCACGGTTCTCGCCGGATGGAAAATCCATTGCATTCACCGCTCAATATGACGGTAATACCGAGGTGTTCTTGATGCCGTCCACCGGCGGCGCGCCGCAGCGTTTGACGTACACCGCCACGCTGGGCCGGGACGATGTCTCCGATCGCATGGGGCCGAACAACATCGTGATGGCCTGGCGGCGCGACGGCAAGAACATCGTGTTTCGCTCGCGCATGCGTTCGTTCGATGCGTTTATCGGATCGCTTTTCTCGGTTTCGATGGAGGGGCAGCCGCCGGAGCAGATTCCGGTGCCGCGCGGCGGCTTCTGTTCGTTTTCACCCGATGACAAGAAGATGGCGTATAACCGCGTGTTTCGCGAGTTTCGCACGTGGAAAAAATATCGCGGCGGCATGGCGGACGACGTTTGGATTTATGATTTCGCCACGAAGCAGATCGAGAACATCACCAACAATCCCGCGCAAGATATCATTCCGATGTGGGCCGGCAACAAAATTTATTTTCTCTCCGACCGTGACGACAACAAGCGTATGAATCTTTACAGCTATGATCTGACCACGAAGGATACGAAACGCTTGACGAATTACAGCGATTTCGACATCAAGTTTCCGTCCGCCGGGCAAAATACGCTGGTGTATGAGTATGCCGGATACATTTACAAATTCGATTTTGCCACCGAGCAGTCGCAGAAAGTGCCGATTCAAATTGCGGATGATATGGTCTCCGGCCGCAACGAGCTGCGCAGCGTCGGCAGCGAAGTGACGAATTACGAAATTTCTCCCGACGGCAAGCGCGCGCTGTTTGGCGCGCACGGTGAGGTATTCACCGTGCCGGCGAAATATGGCGCAACGCGCAATTTGACCAACAGCGCCGGCGTGCACGAACGCAATTCCAAATGGTCGCCGGACGGCAGATGGATAGCTTTCATTTCCGACAAAACCGGCGAAGATGAAATTTACATTGTGAATCAAGACGGCAGCAGCGCGCCGCAGCAAATCACCAACGAGAGCGCGGCGCCGAGCTACAAATATCAAATCGAATGGTCGCCGGACAGCAAAAAATTGTTGTGGGGCGATCGCAAGCAACGCCTGCGCTTCGTTGAGGTTCAAACCAAAGCCATCACCGAAGTCGAGCAATCGCCGGTGTGGGAAATCCGGCAATACGGTTGGTCGCCCGACAGCAAGTGGATCACCTACGCCCGCCAGGAAGAAAAGGCGATGACGACGCTCTATATCTATTCTCTTGAGTCAAAAAAGTCGACGGCGGTGACCGAGGGCTGGTACGATTCCGGTGATCCGGCGTTCAGCGCCGACGGCAAATTTTTATTCTTCGTTTCGAGCCGGGATTTCAACCCGATTTACAGTTGGACGGAATGGAATCACGCTTATCAGGACATGGCGCGCATTTATTTCCTCACTCTCTCCAAAGAGGTGGAATCTCCATTCAAACCGCGCAGCGATGAAGTTGAGATCAAAAAGGAAGAAGTGAAAGATGAAAAGGCCGCGAAAGCCGATAAAAAGGAAGAAAAACCGGCGGAGAAAAAAGAGCCGGTTGTGGTGAAAGTCGATTTCGACGGATTGCAGAACCGCATTGCGGCGTTGCCGATCAAAGCTTCGAATTATCGGCATTTGGTTTTGGTGGGCGACAATCTGTATTACAATCGCAAAGGCAGCGCTGATGAAAAATCACTGTTGCTGATGTATGATTTCAAAGAGCAAAAGGAAACCGAGCTGGGTCCGGTGGATGGTTTTGAGATTTCCGCCGATCAAAAGAAAATGCTGGTGGGGCAGGAGGGAAGTTACGCGATTATCGACTTGCCGAAGGCCAAAATTGAGTTGAAGGAAAAATTGAATCTTAGCGGCATGGAGATGAAGCTGAACCGGCAGGACGAGTGGCGTCAAATCTATAACGAATGCTGGCGGCAAATGCGCGATTTCTTCTTCGATCCCAACATGCACGGCGTGGATTGGAAAGCGCAGCGCGAGAAATACGCGCCGCTAGTGTCGCATGTGAATCATCGCAACGATTTGACGTATGTCATCGGTGAAATGGTGGGCGAGTTGAATGTGGGACACTCTTATGTCGGCGGCGGCGACCGCCCGAGCGTGCGGCGAATCAGCACTGGCTTGTTGGGCGCGGAGTTGGAGCGGGACGCCACTTCCAAATTCTACCGGATCAAACGCATCTTGCGCGGCCAGAATTGGGATAAGTCGCTGCGCTCTCCGTTGACTGAGATCGGCGTTAAAGCCAGCGCCGGTGATTACATTTTGGCGGTTGACGGCGAGCCGGTCAACGCGATGGCGAATATCTATGAAGCGCTGTTGAACACGGTGAATAAGCAGGTCAAATTGCGCTTGAATTCCAGGCCGGAAATGGCCGGCAGTTGGGAAACGACGGTTCTGCCCATTGCTGATGAAGCATCGTTGTATTATTATGATTGGGTCGAAAGCAACCTCAAAAAAGTTAGCGAAGCCACCAAGGGCGAAGTCGGTTACCTGCACGTTCCGGACATGGGGCCGGCCGGCTTGAATGAGTTCGTGAAGCACTTCTATCCGCAACTGCGCAAGCAGGCGTTGATTGTCGATATTCGCGGCAATGGCGGCGGCAATGTTTCGCCCATGCTTATCGAGCGCTTGCGGCGAGAGGCGGTCATGATCGGCATTGCGCGCAATTCCATTCCGACGCCCGATCCCAACGAAGCGCTGCTGGGACCTGTGGTTTGCCTCATGGATGAATTTTCCGCCTCGGACGGCGATTTATTCCCCTACCGTTTCAAAATGCACAAGCTTGGCAAGCTCATCGGCAAGCGCACCTGGGGCGGCGTGGTCGGCATTCGCGGGCCGTTGCCGCTGGTGGACGGCGGGCAATTCTTCAAGCCGGAGTTTTCGCGTTATGATTTGGGAGGAAAAGAATTTTCAGGCATCGATGAACAATTGAATCGCGCCATTGAAGAAATCGTGGCTGAAATGAAAACCAAAGCCAAAGCGCTTCCGCCGCTTCCGCCGTATCCGAAAAAGAATTGACGGGTGTTGCTTTTTGTGCCGCACAACGAAAGCTGCAGGAGCGGCAAAGTTTTGCCGCTCCTGCGCTGTCTGATAAACGTTCGCGCGCCCGCATCGTCTTTAATACAACTTGCGGTTAGAGAGTCTTATAAAAATTCGCCAGTCCACCTGTCAAAAAGCCGGTGAAATTCCCTGAAATCTCGCAGTACTACTCGTCAAGTGAATTAACGAACCTCCGTGAATCATGACTTCGCTGCAATTTGGTCCTTGGGCAATTCTTTATGCGGCCGCCGCATTGCAAGGTTTGTTTGTTGCCGGTGTTCTTCTTTGCACCGATCGAGGAAACAAGCAAGCGAACAAGTTGCTGGCGGTTTTGGTTCTGGCTTTTTCGTGGACGCGCTTCATGTCGTTTGTGAATCTCTCAGAGTTGTTTCGTTTCTGGCCGCATCTTATATCAAGCGGTGCGGTGTTGTGGTTCCTCCTCGCGCCGCTGTATTATTTTTATGTGAGAGCTTTTTTAGCGCAGCCGGTGCAGTGGAATTTTTTCAGCGTGGTTCATGCGCTGCCTGCGCTTGCGATTTTGATTTACATGATTCCATTTTATCTTTTGCCGGCCGAAGCCAAGCTCAATCTCATGCTCAACCCGGATCCGTCTGAAAGAACGAGGTTGGTGATGCTGGTCTTTTCTTTGGTGTACGGCGCGCAAAACATCGTGTATTTGGGCATGAGCATAAAAAGCCTGCGGTTGGCCAGCCGTGCTGACGCGGCTGCCGCAAAACCGGCGCACCTCAGTTGGTTGAGGCTGCTGTTCACGTTGATGATCCTGTTCGCCGTGTTTCACGTAATCGTGGCCAGCGTCGAATTTTGGCTGAACCGCGACCTGGTGGCCATGGATTATTTACCCATGACATTTTTTACCGTGATGGTCTATGCCATTGCCTATCTCGCCATGCAACAACCGGAAAAGCTCTTTCCGCCGCATCTGCGGATCAAAAAAATGGCGTGGTCCGGCGAGCCTGCGCTCGCGGAAACGGATGCAGTCATCCGGCAACTGCGCAAAATCATGGAAAATGAAAAGCCCTATCTCGACTGCAATTTGAAGTATTCCGATTTGGCGGCAAGGCTCGGCATTTCGGTGCGGCATTTGTCGCGCATTTTGAATGAAGAGTTGGGCCAGAGCTTCAACGATTTTGTCAATGCCTATCGCATCAAGGAAGTGCAGTCCCAGCTTTTGCACAAACAAAACGGGGAACACACGCTGCTGGCGATTGCGCTGGCCGCGGGCTTCAACAGCAAAACTTCCTTCAATCGCATCTTCAAAAGCCATACCGGCATGACGCCCTCCCAATTTCTGCAAGCCCGCCGCGAGCCGGCCACGGCGGAAACCTCGCCTGTGCATTCCGATTCGTCTGCGCAGTAAGTGATAATCAGAATTCCATTTTATCGTTGGCGTTGCACGCCACGTCATATTCGATGAAGCCATTTCAATCTTAAAAATGAGTTGCTTCGGCGCGTCGCGTGCCGCAATGCGTTTTCACGGCCCTTCGCTCCCGCGTTGCGAGGGAGAGTAGGCAATTCATGCCACCATTTTTTTAGTTTCATGTGCCAAATGCTGCAAACAGAGCGCTCCGGCGGGATTTTTTTGCGATATTGCCGGCTAAAGCATTCCCGGTCACAAAAACTTTTGGAGGATATTCCATGACATCGGTACGGAAACTCTTTTGCCTTTTCCTGGCGCTGGCGGCAACGGCGGCCGCCGGGGAAAATGACTGGCCGCGCTGGCGCGGGGCAAATTATGACGGCGCCTCGAAACAACAAGGTGTTTTCCATGCAAACTCCACGCTCACGTTGGTGTGGAAGAAAAAACTCGGCTCGGGCTATTCCGCTATTGCCATTGCCAGCGGCCGCGCGGTGACGATGTTCTCCGATGGCGTAGATGATTATGTGGTTGCACTCGACGCCGATTCCGGCCGCGAGCTCTGGCGTTATCGTCTCGCTACCACTTACCCCGGACGCGATGGCGCGAATCCGGGGCCGGCTTCAACGCCAACCATCGCCGGTGAAACGGTATTCGGTCTCGGGCCCAAAGGCCAGCTCGTAGCGCTTGAGTCGAAAACAGGCAGACTGCTTTGGTCCACCCGCTTGCTCGAAGACCACCAAGCCGTGCTCCCGCATTGGGGCTTTACCACTTCTCCTCTCGCTCATGATGATTTGTTGATCGTCGAAACCGGCGGCACGCGCAACAATGCCATCACGGCTTTCCAGCGCAACACGGGAAAGGTGGTGTGGAGCGCGGGCACAGATACCGTGGAATATCAATCGCCGCTCATCGCCAACATTGCCGGCCGCACGCAGCTCATCTGGGCCGGCGATAAATTCCTTTTTGGCTTCGAACCGCAAACCGGGAAGGAGCTTTGGCAATTTCGTCACGGCGGCGATGGTTTTTACCAGCGCATTGTCAATCCCGTTGTCGTTGCTGGAGATCGATTATTGCTGACCAATACCATCGCGCATGCGAAGCTGATTCAAATTAACCCCACTAACGCCGGGTTTGCGGCTGAAGAAGTCTGGAAGAGCGGTGATCTGAAACGCAATTATAATATTCCGGTTTATCACGAGGGCCACGTCTACGGCTACAGCGGTGATTTTTTGACCTGTGTCGCTGCCGACTCCGGCAAGCTGAGATGGAAATCCCGGCCGCCGGGCAACGGTTTTACCATTGTGGTTGACGGGCATTTGGTCATTTTGACGAAAAAAGGATCACTGCACGTGGCGAAGGCTTCGCCTGAAGGTTACACAGAAATTGCCAGCCTGCCGCTGTTTGACAAGCTGGCCTGGTCGCCGCCCAGTTTTGCGGATGGCAAAATTTACGTGCGCAACTCCTTCGATGAAATCGCATGCGTTGCCGTCGAAACTCGCGAAGTCGCAGCAGCGGGGAATGTCAACTTGACCAGCGGCATATTTTTTCCAGAATCCCAATTCGGGAAATTTATTAAATGGGTGGAAAACTCCTCAAACAAGAAGGCTTTGGTCGAAGAGTTTTTGCAAGCGCAAACCCGGTTTCCGATCCTCGAGGGCGATAGTCTGGTGCATCTCATTTATCAAGGCGAAGCGCGCGATGTGGCGCTGCGCGGAGACATGTTCGCCGACGGCGACGAACGGCCGATGCAAAGATTGGACGGTACGGATTTTTATTATGCCTCTTTCAAATTCGAGCCGGATGCGAGAGTGTGCTATCAGTTCATAAAAGATTTGGAACAAAGAATGCCGGATGCGCGCAATCCGGAAAAAATTAATTGGACCATGTTCATCGGGGAAGCTTCGGAAATCTACATGCCGCGCAGCACGCGCCCGCAACATTTTCGTGAGCCAGCCAATGGTTCGCGCGGCAGATTGGACACGCTTACCTTTGCTTCGGAGAAAGTGCGCATCAGTCACCGAACTTGGGGGGGCGAGCGCCGCATACAAGTTTATTTGCCGCCCGGTTACGACGCCTCCACCCAGAGATACCCTGTGCTTTATGTCAACGACGGTGACAACGCCCTGGCGTTCGGCATGAAAAACGCGCTGGATAATCTCATCGGCAAAACCGTGCAGCCGCTGATCGCCGTTTTCATACAGCCGATCAGCCCTTATGAATTTGCGAGACTGGAACGCAAGCTCTACGCCCAAATGCTGGCGGAAAACCTGGCGCCCTTCATCGATGCAAGATATCGTACTAATGCCCGGCCGGAAGCGCGCGCGTTATGGGGCGGCGATGAAGGCGGTTATTCGGCTTTTTACACGGGACTGCAATACCCCAATGTCTTTGGAAACATCGCGGGACAATCGATTCTCCCCATTGCCGAAGGCGGTCCGGAATTGCTCACGCTGGCGCAAAAGTCCTCACGTCTGCCGTTGCAACTTTATGCCGACTGGGGGAAATATGATTATCGTTATCCCAGTTACGAATACGACGTGCGTGGTTTTAGCCGGCGCTTCGTGGAAGTTTTACAAAACAAAAAATACCGGATCGCAGGAGGTGAAGTGAACGAAGGCAGCGATTACGCCAGTTGGCGCCGCAGAACGGATAAGATCTTGGAATCATTTTTCCCAAACAGTGTGCCGGCCCAATAGCGTCTAGCTGGTAATTCACGTTTAGATGATGTGTTCCTGCAATGGCCTGGCCGTTGCATTTCCAATCTTTGAATTCATGAAGCGAGTAGCAACCATGAAAGCCTCGGCCGCGTCGAGGCTGGAACATTTCCGAATGGCCGCTAAATAAAGGCGCACCGCAGCGACTATTCGCACATTTTTTTGGGTTTTTTCGCGAAAGTATCGATATATTCCAGGAACTGAGCGGCGCAGATGTTCGCGCTGCGAACGGCAAATCGTCCTGGAACGAGCGTTCATGAAATGTTTCGCCAAAATTAGGCTAGCGGAGCTGTGGCTGTTATTGCTTTTGACTGTGCCTCTCGGCGCGCAGCCGGCAAAACACACTTTTGTCCAGCTTGGCGTAGAAGATGGTCTTTCCTCCACCGAGGTGCACACGCTGTTGCAGGATCGCTACGGTTTCATTTGGATTGGCACGGCGGATGGATTGAATCTCTACGACGGCTACAGATTCACGCCCTACCAGCGCAAACCGTTCGATTCCACGTCGATCTCGGCGAATGCCACCACAGCGTTGTACGAAGATCGCCAGGGCACATTGTGGATCGGCACG
>QEVD01000396.1 GCA_003576975.1 Candidatus Zhuqueibacterota bacterium | reverse complement strand
GCCGATGATGAGACGATATTTCTTTTTCTCCGCAGCCACCACAATGGGCTGCTGCAAGCCGATGGCGGCAATGGATTCCTTCACCGGCCCGGGCGCAAAGGGATACGTGAAAATGAACTCATCCCAGCCCGCAGAGCTGAGATCGATTTTTGCGAGGGGAATGTTTTCGATTTGCATAGTTCTCCGTCAGTGGCACGGAGAAATTAAAAAAGTTGGGGAAAGATACAAGGGGAAGATGGGGATGCAGAATGGATTGATGGAGTCAGGAAGACGATGTATTCTCAATCGAATCGACTACCCACTTCATCAAACCGCCAATTAACGCGAAGAACACTAATTCGTTTCAATTCGCGTCAACTAGCGATCATTCGCGGTTCAGATATGGAATAGGGCGATTAGTTTTTCGAACATAGAATAAAATTCTGAAAGTCTTTTGCCCACAAAATTGAAATCCCACAAAATAGCTTTCTTATTTTTGTGGGATTTCCACTTTTGTGGGCGGAGTTTAAGGCTGTTCAAAGAGCAGGCCTCGATTTTCAGCTTGTTTGAAAATCGGTATAGTTCTTTGGGCACTGATCCCATGCAAAACATCAATCCAGCAACCCATTTCTCCAGCAATTCAATCTTTACGGCTTCTCGCCCGCCTCGTCTTGTTTCTCTTGCTGCTTCTCGTCTTTGGGCTGCTCTTTGCCGTTCTCATCGGCCGGCGGGTTTGCGGGCGCGTCAGCCGAGTCAGTGTTGGGGTTGAGCAAGGTGCGTAACCGCGCCAGCATGCTTTCCATGCGCTTGCGTTCACTGCGAATGCGCTCTAATTCTTCCTCCGCGCCTGCAGTTTTCTGCTGTTCTTGCGTCAATTGCGCTTCGAGTTCGGGCTGGCGCGATACCATGCGGCCGTTGGAGCTCATGAACATCGGACGGCCATCGGGCGGCGGCGTTTGGTTGAGATTGATTTTCACGCCGAAGTTCACGCGCCACGCGGGATAATTGGGAATGTCGTTATGAACGCGCGACAACCCGCTGATGTAGCGCGTCAAATCTTTGCCTTGCGACAATCTGAAATCAAAACCGACATTGAACGCGGCCCAATATTTCGGGCGATAGCTTACGCCGGGCGAGAGATAGAAAAAATCCTCGCGCGCGTAGGCGGTGACCGGCGGGCGTTGCGTAAAAATGCGGCCAAACAACTCGAGCGTGAAATCAAACTGCGCCGTCGGAATCGCCAGGCCTGCACCGAGATGAAATTCCTGCGCCGGACTGAGCACCGCAACCGTGTCGATCGCCGCGCCCGTCAACAGTTTGCCGAGATCGTTATGATGCAAATAGCCAAAGTTGACGTGAAAATTCGGCGCATTCTCCGGCAACAGCAAATCCGGACTGTATGAAGCTGCGGCCATCAACGCCACGGCATAACCGCCGCCGCTGTAAGGCTCGAATAGAATATTGTGATGCTCGGCCAGAGGAATGCGCACGCTGCCGCTCAAACCGAATTTCAGCGGGCTTACATTGCTGCCAAAAGAGCCCAGCTTGGCGCCCAAAAACAAATCGTCCGGTAAATTGCGCGGGCTGTCGCCGCGATGCGCATCTTGATATAGAATTTGTGTCACGGCCCATTCCACATGCTTGCCGCTGGCAAAATGCAGCCCCAGCGCGGTCTGCACGTCCCAGAACGTGAAACTCGTTGGCGCCTGTCCGGGCTGCGGCACGACCACGGTTTGATAATAAGAAGAACCGAACCCGTGCAAAGTGAATTGCCCTTTGGGCAGAGTCCAGGCGGTTTGTAAGTGCGGCAAGCCGCGGCCGCCGATCAAGCTGAACGTCTGGCTGTGAGCGTGCGGCGCCAGCATCACTGCGGTTGCCGCTATGGCCAAAATGATCGTATGTTTCTTCATGATCTTGAATCCATTCGTTTTGGTTTGGAAATCATGTGGATGGAGGTCAACGTTCTTGTCAACCCCGCCTGCACCATTGCAGGTTTGATTTGTTTCGTGAATTTAATTTTCGGGCGACGCCGGTTGCGCGCCGGAGTTGATCATGTTTCCTAAACTATACCGACATTGTGCGAAGTTGCAAGCGGAAGGCGAAGAAAATTATACAAGCGGAACCGCTTCCACAAAGCGCTTGCGCTTTTAGGTGAAATTGAGTAATGTCCTTGCACTTTTTTAGCATGTGTTAAACCGTGCTTTTTCGTGAAGTAATCCTGTGATACAAGCATACTGTCTGCCGGACGGGCTGTCTGCTGCCGCAGAATAATAAAAATTCATCACATTAGAGTCCGGCCAGCCACTGAACCATCGGTCAACATCATTTTTCATGTCCCAACGCTATCTGACTATTCACGGCCATTTTTATCAGCCGCCGCGCGAAAACCCCTGGACCGAGGCCATCGATCGCCAGAATGGCGCACACCCGTTTCACGATTGGAACGAGCGCATCAATTTCGAATGTTACACGCCGAATGCGTATGCGCGCATTACGGACAATGACAACCGCATCACGACCATCGTCAATAACTTTGAATGGATCAGCTTCAATTTTGGGCCGACGCTGTTGAGCTGGCTCGAAAAATTCGCGCCCAACACGTATCAACGCATTTTGCTTGCGGATCAAAACAGCCGGCAACGTTTCAACGGCCACGGTTCGGCCATTGCACAAGCCTACAATCACACGATTTTGCCGCTCAACAATGACGAGGATTTGATCACGCAAATTCGCTGGGGCTTGGCGGATTTTCGTTTTCGTTTTGGCCGCGAGCCAGAGTCCATGTGGCTGCCGGAAACCGCAGTGAACGACCGCGTCTTGCGCGCGCTCATCGATCACAAAATCAAGTATGTGATTCTCTCGCCGCACCAGGCGCGGCGCGTGCGGCCGCTCGCCGGCGGTGATTGGCAGGGCGTCGAGCACGGCGAAATCAACGTGACACAAGCCTACCGCTGGCGGGATCGCAACGCCAAAGGCGAGCGCCTGCCCCAGCGCAGCATTGATATTTTCTTTTATCACGGCGATCTCGCGCGCGGCGTGGGTTTCGAGCATCTCGTGCGTGATGCCAAACATTTTGCCCATCGCGTCGGCGGTTCGTTTCGCAACGACGGCGCGGAGAAGCCGCAGCTCATTTCCATTGCCACGGACGGGGAAACCTACGGGCATCATGAACATTTTGCCGAGCGCGGGCTGGCGTATTTGCTGCACAGTGAAGCGCCGCGGCGCGATATTCAAATCACCAATTATGGCGCGTTTCTCGCGCAGCATCCGCCGCAAATGGAAGTGGAATTGAAGGAAGGGCCGAACGGCGAGGGCACGGCGTGGAGTTGCGCGCACGGCGTGGGGCGATGGGCGCGCAATTGCGGCTGCCGCGGCGACGGCCCGGCGGAATGGACCCAGGAATGGCGCGCGCCGCTGCGCGAAGCGTTGGATCAATTGCGCAATGAATTGCAGCAATTGACGCTGGAATTGGGCGAGCCGTTGTTCAAAGACATTACCGAAGCGCGCCACCGCTACATCGACGTGATTTTAAATCGCACGCCGGAACAAGTCGAAGTGTTTTTGGCGGAACAGCAACGCAAGGCGTTGACTGCCTGGGAAAAGATCGCCGCCATCAAGCTCATGGAGATGCAGCGTAATGCGCAATTGATGTACACGAGCTGCGGCTGGTTTTTTACCGAGCTTTCGGGCATCGAAACCGTGCAGGTGATTCAATATGCCGCGCGCGCGATTCAGCTTGCGGAAGCGCTCAGCCGCCGTCCCTTTGAAGAAAATTTTTTGAGAAATCTCAAGCGCGTGCCCAGCAATTTGAAAACCTATGGCGACGGCGAAGGCGTATTCAACAAGCTGGTCAAACCGGCGGTGGTGTCGTTCAATCGCGTCGTGAATACCTATGCCATGCGCGCCTTGTTTTTTGATGCGCCTGAGCGCGAGAAGCTTTATCATTATTCCCTGCAACGCGAAGAGCTGGCGAAGACGGAGCAAGCGCACACGACGCTGCTGACCGGTCTGGTGCGCGCGCAATCGGGCATTACCGGCGAAAGCAATTCCTATGGTTTTGCGCTGATCAAGCGCGACAGCGGCAGCGACAGTGTGCAATGTTTCATCCGGCTGGTATCGGAGAGCTGGGCCTATGCCGCACATCGCGAGGGGTTGTTGCAACGTTTTAATGCAGCGCCGGGCGAAGTGATCGACTATTTGCAAAAGCATTGGTCGCCGCAGGGATTTGGCCTGCAACACATGTTTTTTGAAGAGCGCCAGCAGGTGATCCGTTTGATGATGCAAGATCGCCTTGATGAAATCAGCGCGGCTTATCGCAAATTGTATGACGACAATCTCGAGTTGATCCGCAACATTCGCGATTTGGGCGCAACGATTCCGGAAGAGTTGAGCGCGCCGGTGCGCTACACGCTCAGCCAGGGCATGCGCAGCGAAATCGAAAAATTGGGCGAAAGCACCGAAACCGAGGCTTACAAGCGCTGCCTGGAAATCGCGCGCACCGCCCGCAAGCTCGGCCTGGAGCTGAACACGGAATGGGCCGCGCATCATTTACAGGAAATGATTGAACACCGCTTGCAAGATTTGTATGAAAATTTCAACGCTGACGGCTGCCGGGAAATTCTCAGTTTGATCGATATCACGCAAAAGCTGAATCTGCGAGCGGTGGCCGCCAATCCGCAAAACAAATCCGACTATGCTTTGAGTTCGGATTTTTTGCAAATCGCCTACCATTTTGGCTTCAATATCAAAATCTATAAAGATCGCTTGAAAGAGCTGGAGGACCGGCTTGCCGATGACCCCAGTATTTGGCCGTGATGTTTTCGATGATTGACGATTGAGAGTTGCTAGTGAACTGTTACCTTAATTTGTAGAAGTACCCGCTCGAAATGTCATCCCGCCCGGCGGGATCTTGTGAAGTAATCGACATAATGCCTGCAACTTCACAAGTTCCCTGCGGGATAACATACCGTTTGGGATATGCCTTTCAAGGTAACAGCACACGATTTGAAGGTTTTGCTTAATCATTTTTGATGATTTGCAGTGCCTGACTAACCGATGAGATGACCTGATGCTTTCTCCCGAGCTTAAAAAACTCCGCCACCACGCGCGTGAGATTTTTCTCGCCGGATTGAGCGCGGTGGATCCGGAAAAGGCCGTGTTGCGCGCGTTGCAACGCGAGGGCAACACGTTGAGCGTTGCACAAGAAAGTTTTGATCTGAGCCAGTTTCGCCGCATGTTCGTGCTGGGCGCGGGCAAGGCCGCGATTGCCATGGCCGCGGCCGTTGAAGCCCGCTTGAGCGATCGTTTAACGCAGGGCTTGATCGTGACCAAAGACGGCGATCGCCATCGGTTGAAACAATGCCAGGTTCTGGAAGCCGGCCACCCGGTTCCGGATGCTCGCGGAGAGCACGCCGCGCGCCAAATGCTGCAGCTCGCGGAAAGCGCGCAGATGAACGATCTCGTCATCTGTCTGATTTCCGGCGGCGGCTCGGCGTTGCTGCCCCTGCCCGCGGGCGACATCACGCTTGCCGACGAGCAGCGCGTGACGGAGCTGCTGCTCGGCCACGGCGTCACTATTCACGAAATGAACACCGTGCGCAAGCATCTTTCGTTGATCAAAGGCGGCCAGCTTGCGCGCGCCATCTATCCCGCAACTCTCGTGACGCTGATCCTTTCCGATGTTATCGGCGATCCGGTGGATATCATCGCCTCGGGTCCGACCGTGCCCGATCCCTCAAAATTTTCCGACGCCGAGCGCGTGCTTACGCTCTACGGCGTCTGGCCCAAGTTGCCGCACAGCGTGCGCGACTATATCACCGCCGGCTGTCGCGGACATGCGCCGGAAACGCCCAAGCCCAATGACCCGATGTTTGCGAAGAATTACACCCATGTCGTCGGCTGCAATTCCGATGCGTTGCTGGCCTGTGAAATGCATGCGCTGAGTTTGGGCTACAACACCATGATTCTCACGAATCGCGTGCAAGGTGAAGCGCGCGACATTGGGCGTTTTTATGCGGCGTTGCTGCACAACCTGGCGGATTGTGGTCGGCCGATTGAGTCGCCGGCGTGCGTGCTTGCCGGCGGCGAAACCACGGTGACGCTGCGCAATCCCGGCGGCAGGGGCGGCCGCAATCAAGAAATGGCATTGTCCGTTGCGCTCGACATTGACGGCCTGCCGAATTGCGTGTTTCTCTCCGCCGGCACTGACGGCATCGACGGCCCGACGGACGCAGCCGGCGCATTCGCCGACGGCTGGACCATTGCGCGCGCCCGCACGCACGGCATGCGTTTCTTTTCGAGCTACCTGCGCGACAATGACAGCTACACGTTTTTTCAACAGCTCGGCGATCACTTCATCACCGGCCCCACCGGCACGAATGTCATGGATGTGCAGATATTGTTGGTGGAGTGAGGACTTTTTCTGCATAAGTTCAAATTAAGATAACGGTGCGCTGGTCAACACGAGTGCGCATGAGGACTTTTAGTTTGCGTTTATTTGCGCCCCATTCGCGGTTGTGACAATTATTCGTGAGAATGCGAGACATGCGGGATAGACCAGAAATAAAAACCTCTCCCAGCCGCTGGCAAGCAGTGTTGCACGGCCTTTGCCCGCGCTGCCTGCAGGGAAAAATTTATCGTACCGCATTCAAAATGAATGACACCTGCCCGGCCTGCCATTTGAAATTCGAGCGCGAGCAGGGTTATTTTCTCGGCGCGATGGGCGTCAGTTATTTGCTGGGCGTTCCGATTCTTTTCGCTATTCTCGCACTGTTGTCGGTCACACTTTTCCCAACGTGGCCGGAATACCTCGTGCTGGCGCCGGCAATGATTTTTTATCTGCCGCTGATTCCGTTGATTTGCCGCCTGGCGCGCATCATCTGGATTCATTTTGACCGGCTGGCTGATCCCGAAAAACCGAATGCTTACGAAGAACAAACGAACGTGGCGCCATGATCAAACGAAAATCCCCGTCACTAGCAATTTTTGCAACTGTGATTACGCTGGCCGTACCGCTTTATGCCGGCCTCAATCTCGTGGGCAGCCCCATTCGTCTGGTTGAAGTGCTGACCTTGTTCTTCAGCGGCGTGGCCGGAGGTGCGGGTCTCATGCAAGCGATCGCACGATGGCGCGCCGGCCGGGGACAAAACTGAACCTGATCCTCGCGAGAGAAAACATGGTATCGATTTTTTGGATTGCGATGGCGGTGATTGTCGCCGGCAACATCATTTATCACATCGCGCAGAAATCCATTCC
>QEVD01000395.1 GCA_003576975.1 Candidatus Zhuqueibacterota bacterium | reverse complement strand
AAAAGATAAAAATGAAAAGTGATGTGCCAGTTTACCGGTTGCCATGGCCGAGGCCTTTTTATAAAATTCTTGTTCGCCTCGCGTTTTCGCGTATCGTTCGTTTGCTTGCGGCGGTTTTTGCTTTGCATTCGGCTCTGTATGGCCAGGAACCCACTATCAAGGAAATTCTGTGGTCCGATAGCACGCATACGGCGTTGTTCAAACCGGATTCGATAACCACGGATTCCCTCGCGTCTTCCCTCACCACCGAAAAATCCGATCTTGATGCCCCAATCGATTACACCGCTTCTGCCATTGAGATTCTTGTGCCGGGGCGTGTGATTGTTTTGACTGGAAAGGCCGTGGTGAAATACAAAACGGCCACACTTACGGCCGGGCGCATCACGGTTGACATGGACAAGCGCACGCTGCTCGCCGAGCCGTTGCCGGATTCGTTACACACGGGGCCACTGAAAACGGAGGAAGCCGTAAACGGCAAGGCAGCGGTTGAAGACGATCTCCCCACGTTTTCCGACGGCGGCGACAAGATCGTGGGCGAGCAGATGGAGTATAATTTCTCCACCGAAAAAGGCCGGGTCTTGCGCGGGCGCACGGAGTTTGACGGCGGCCACTATTACGGCTCTCGCATCAAACGCGTCGACGATAAAACGCTGAACGTCGGCAGCGGCACCTACACCACCTGCGCGCTCGATGAGAATCCGCATTTTCATTTTTGGAGCCGCCAGATGAAAATCACGGTGCAGGATAAAGTTGTGGCCAAACCGGTGGTGTTTTATTTGGGAAAAATTCCACTCGCCATTCTGCCGTTCGCCGTGTTTCCCACCAAAACCGGCCGTCATTCCGGATTGCTTATTCCCAAATACGGTCAAAGCGCGCTCGAAGGCCGTTTCCTGCGTGATCTTGGCTATTATTGGGCGGTGAATGATTATCTTGACGCGCGCGCCACCGTCGATTTCTATGATCGCTCGGGCTGGCTGCTGCGCGGTGATTTGGCTTATGTCAAGCGTTATGCTTATCGCGGCAGCATCGGCGGCTCAATCACGCGCAAAAATTTTGCACTCAGCGATACGGAAGAACGCTCGTGGGATTTGCGTATGAATCACAACCAACCCATTGGGGAAAGTTCGTCGTTGAATGCCTCCGGCACCTTCACCAGCGGCGGGAGTTTCTATAACAACACCACCTCTAACCGCGATCAACAGCTTCGCCAACGCTTGACCTCGCAGGCGACGTATTCGACGCGCCTGGGCAACAACAGCCTCTCGCTCAACCTTTCGGAAAGCAAGGATTTGCAGGACGGCTCGTTCACCCGCACGTTGCCGGCCATCAGCTTCAGCATGCCGCAACGCCCGCTATTTGCTCCCAAAAAAAAGAAGAAATCCGGCGGTGTGAGCACGATCAGCCTGGAAGAGATTCCGTGGTATCAAAACATTCAATTCAGTTATTCCGGCAATGCGAGTTATCAAGTCAGCCGCGGCCGGGAAGTGAACGGCGTGGCGCCGCCCAAGCAAACACTGGGGCGCGCCAATCACGCGCTCAATCTTTCACAATACAGCCCAAAGTATTTCGGCTGGCTTTCGCTTTCACAATCCGTTGCGATGCGAGAGGATTGGTTTGATCGCCGTAAAGATTATTTTGCCATCGATACTAGCAAAACCGACCTTCCTGCCGGTGCTTCTTTGATTTCCTCGAGTCTCGCCTCGCGCGAAGACAAAGGTTTTTTTCAACGCTATACGTTCAACTACACCGCCTCTGCGAACACAAAACTCTACGGTACTTTTTTCCCAAAAATTTGGTCGATTCAAGCCTTGCGCCACGAGCTGTCGCCCAGCATTTCGTTCTCGTATCAACCGGATTTCGCCGGCAATTTTTGGAAATACTATCAAGAAGTGACGTTGCCCGACGGCACAACGCGAAAGCTCGATCGTTATGGCGGCACGAGTCAAGGCACGGTGGCGAGCTTAAACTTCGGCCTCAACAATCTTTTTCAAATGAAGACCGGCTCTGAAGAAAAACCGAAGAAGATCAATCTCTTCAACCTCGGATTATCGACGGGTTACAACTTTGCTGCCGAGCAATTCAAGCAAAGCCCGTTGTTTTCCAATTTGCAGGCCAGCCCGGCGCGCGGCGTGTCGGTGAGCTTGAACGCCTCGCACAGTTTTTATGACGTCGATTCCACCGGCACGGAGATTCATCGTTTGCTGTGGAAGAAAAATGGCATCTTCAGCGGAAATTATCTCCGACTCACCAGCGCCTCGTTGAGTGCGAGCATTCAATTGCAAGGGAAAACCGGCGGCGCGCCGGAAGCGGCTCCGGTTTCCTCACAAAATGTTTTCGATGAGGACGAAACGCTGGCGCAACCGCCACAACCGTTTGGCCTGTTTCCTCAACAACAAAATTATGTTGATGCGTCGGTGCCGTGGAGCGCAAATTTTGGATTGAGCTACAGCTTGAGCCGCGCCAATCCGTTGCGGCCCACGAAATATGCCCAGCTCAATCTCAGCAATGCGCGCGTGCAATTGACCAAAAATCTCAGCCTCGATTATTCCGCGCAATTTGACCTGGTGCAAAAGGCGGTGATCTATCAAAGCTACAGTGTGTATCGTGATTTGCATTGCTGGGAGATGCGCGTCACGTGGATTCCCTCGGGCACACGCCAGAGTTTTTACATGAGCGTCAGTTTGAAGTCGCCGTTGCAGGATATCAAACTCGAAAAGCGCGGTGGGCGGTCGAGTGTGTTCGGCGGGTCGTATTATTAGAGCATACAATATTTAGTTGCTGGACATTTGTCCAGTAGCTCCGATTGACAAAACCTAGCCGTCTGTAAAAATTAGGCTTGCATTTCAGGCCACACTCGCCTAACTTTGTGCCATCTTTCGTGAGGAGATACGGCAATCATGGCGAGGACAATTTCGATTTCGAACCAAAAAGGCGGCGTAGGCAAGACGACGACAGCCGTCAATTTGTCGGCGTGCATCGCAGTAGCGGAGAATCCCGTGTTGGTGGTGGACATCGATCCGCAGGCCAACACCACCAGCGGCCTTGGAGTCGACCCGCGCAAAGTGCGCAACAGCATCTACGAAGTCCTTATCAACGATCTCGACATTAATCAAGCCATCATCAATACCGATCTCAAGTACCTCGATTTGTTGCCCTCCCACGTGCGCCTGGTCGGCGCGGAAGTTGAAATGGTCGGCGCGCTGTCGCGCGAGCAAATTCTCAAACGCGCGCTGTCGCGGCTGGAAAAAAACTACAAATTTATCTTCATCGATTGCCCGCCCTCACTTGGTCTTCTCACGTTGAATTCGTTGACCGCGGCTGATTCGGTTTTGATTCCGATTCAGTGCGAGTACTATGCGCTCGAAGGCTTGAGCCAGTTGTTGAACACGATTCGCCTGGTGCAAAAGCATCTCAATTCACGCCTCGAAATCGAAGGCGTGTTGCTCACGATGTACGACGGCCGCCTCAATCTCAGCCGGCAAGTCGCGGAAGATGTGCGCAAATATTTCGGTGACAAAGTTTATAAAACTTCGATTCTCAGAAACGTTCGCTTGAGTGAAGCGCCGAGCTACGGCAAGCCCATCATTCTCTATGATGCGGTGTGCAGCGGCGCGGAAAATTACATGAGTTTGGCAACCGAGATCTTAAAGAATGGCTACGAACCGGTTAGGAAGAGGGCTGCAAGCGCTCATTCCCGAGCTTAGCAACACCGACAGCGGCAAGTTAGATGCGGTTCGTGAGATCGAAATTGCCAAGATCTCGGCCAATCCTTTTCAACCCCGCCTGGAATTCGACTCTGCCCGCCTCGCGGAACTCAAACAATCCATTTCGCAAAACGGCTTGATCACGCCCATCACGGTGCGGCCGCACGGCTCAGGCTATCAATTGATTGCCGGCGAGCGCCGTTTGCGCGCGGTGCAAGAATTGGGTTACAAAGGCGTGCCGGCGTTCGTGCTGGACGTGAAAGACGATACGCAAATGCTCGAGCTGGCGATCGTAGAAAACGTGCAGCGCGAGGATTTGAACCCGATTGAGGAAGCTCTGGGTTATCAGAAATTAATCGAAGAATGCGATTTCACCCAGGAAGTGGTGGCGCAAAAAGTCGGCAAAGATCGCGTGACGATTGCGAATGCCCTGCGGCTGTTGAAACTCGCGGAGCCGATTCAAGAGAGCGTGAAGAAGGGCGAGTTATCTGCCGGCCATGCGCGCGCGATTTTGACCGCGCCGGACAAGCAAAAGCAGCTTGCGCTGTGGAAGAAGACGATTAAGAATCAACTGAGCGTGCGGCAGGTGGAAAAACTCGCGCGCGCGGAAAATGGCGGCGCGGGTAAAGCTGCCAAGAAAAAAGCGCGCAACGTCACCGCAGATGTGCAGGAGGCGGAAGACATGTTGCGCCGCGCGTTGGGCACGCAAGTTCGCATTGAAAAGAAAGGCAAAGGCGGGATGATCGAAATCGAGTTTTATACCTCAGACGATCTTGAACGCATTCTCGAGTTGATTCAGAAGGGGTGAAGCATCTTCTCAACCTCCATGTTCGTTGCGCACATTCCCCCCAAAACAAAAACTCCAATAGAGAATAACGGCGATATCAGTCGCCGCGTGAGAAAACTGCACATTGACACAGATGAAACACGGATTTTAAATAGACAAAGCGTTTAAACTCCACTTTTTCTGCTCTGAAATTGATGAGCAGCCTGACGTCTATTCCCGTCATACCCCGCGCCAAACCACATAGATCCATCGAAATTTCACGTGCGGGTGCGCGATAACACAAACATTCCCCCCAAAAAGAAAATCATATTTCCCAGCCACGCGCCAATGAGCGGCGGCAGTGAGCCGTTTTGGCCGAGTGATTGCCCGGTTTTGACCATGCCAAAATAGAGAAACGTAATAACCAGCGTGAGCGCCACGCCCACCGCGCCGCCGGAGCGCACACGCCCGGCAGCCAGCGGCGCGCCAAACAATACAATGATGAAACTCGTGAAAGGAAAAGCAATTTTGAGATAAAGATCGACGTACCAGCGCTGCGGATCGCCGCCGTTATCGGCGACTTCTGCAATAAACTTTTCCAGCTCACGATACGACATTTCTTCTGGGTCTTTTTGCACTTTGACCAGCACTTGTGGCGTGAAGGAAAGCTGCGGCAATTGCAGGGTGTCGAACGGTGTTGCGGTTTCACTTTCACCGGTAAACGTGCGTTGGTATCCCTCAACCGCCTGCCAATACGTGCCGCGCCAATGCATCACTTTGGCATCGATGCGGTGCACGATGAAGACGCCCGCATAGTCTTGAATGCTGATTTTGTTGGCGCTGCTGTCCGCGGCGTTATAATAGCCGATGAACACGCGCCGGCTGCGGCCGCCGTTTGCAGGCGCGCCGTTCTGCTGC
>QEVD01000394.1 GCA_003576975.1 Candidatus Zhuqueibacterota bacterium | reverse complement strand
CATCGGGACTATAATGCGCCTCGTCCGGCGCCGCGTCAGCGAGTTTGACTGCCGCAATGCTGTTGTCGCTGCGCGCGTTGAGATAGCGCCATTCCCAATCGCGCTGTTTTGCTGGCGAGGCTGCGAGCCAGCGTTGCGCTTCCGCCGCGTCATTCAAGCGCAAGGAAGCATTCGCCGCCGCAATGTGTGCGAGGTAGGATTGATACTCAGGGTTGAATGCAGCATTTTTGGGGTTTTGCGCGTAGGTTGCAACGTAAAACAGCGCGGTAAGCAGCAGCATTTTTCTTATAACTTGACTGCATGGCGGCATAGCATTCTCTCCAATAAGCGTTGCCTGCTTGCTTCGCCCGGGCGTACGTCTTAAGGCGAAGCGCTGCATTGTTCATAATTAACATCATTCAACCCTGCCGGTTGGCATTCGCCGCGCAGCAGTCGCTCGATGCACCGGACGCGCTCGGCATTTTTTTCAGGATGATGAGAGACACTTAAGGCGTTTGGGCCGATGATCATCGCCACCAGCGCGATATACTCCTCCCGCGTCAACTCAAAAAACTCTTTGTTGAAATATGCCCGCGCTGCTGCCGGAAAGCCCTCAATTGTTCTGCCCGAATCGCTGCCCAGATACACGGTATTGATGAACAAATCCAGTTGCGCCCATTTGTCCACGCGCTGATTCAATACCAGCGCGAGCAAAGATTGTTTTAGTTTCGCGATGCCGGGCCGGAATTGTTCGAAGTACAAGTCTTTGGCGAGCGCTTGTGTGATGGTCGTGAGACCCGCGCCCGGCGTGCTCAAATCGACGCCGTTGTGTGAGAAAAATTCCGGATCTTCGACGGTGAGCAAAATATGCAAATACTCCGCAGAAAGCTGGTCAGCGGCGAACGCCTTTTCAACGCCGGCCATGCGCGCCATGACGAGGGCGGGCGTGCGCACATAGCCGTCGATCATGACGAAAGCATAATAGCTCACGATCACAACCAGCGCGCCAAGCAGGATTTTAAAGGCGATCCCTCTCACTTGAAGATGACTTGCGCGCTGGCATCCTCGACATACATGATTTCGTGGCCCTGCACCCATTCGCCGTTTTTCAAGTATTGCGAGCTGCTGCGCAGTTTGCCGCCGGGCAGGATTTCGCCAATCGCCTTGACCTCCGTAACGCCATCTTGATTGCCGGTTACGACTTCATGGCTGATGAATTTGCCGTCTTCAAATTTAGCTGTGCCGGTCGTGTAAAATCCTGCGGTGGTGAAGTAATAAAACACGAGGCTTTGTTTTTGCTTATCCCAGAAGAGAATAGACTCGCCGCCATATTCACCGTTGTTGATGGAGTGCAGAATACGAATCGCCTGGCCGTTGAGCGCGCGTTCCCAGCGTGAAATGTCGATGACGGGTTTATCGGGTGTGGAGTTGGCAAATTCGCCGCGCCAGGTTTTACCGATATACGGCGCAAAAGGCTTGAGCGGCTCGGCCAATGGCTCTTGCGCGAAACTCGCGCCCGCGAAACACAGAGAAAAGAGAATAAAAACCACCAGTCGTTGATGCTTCATGATTTGGATTTCCTTGAATTGTTCTGCCTCGGCCTCGCCGTGGCAAGTGTTGCAGCGAAGCCACGGCCAAGCCGTGGCTGAACCTTGTCACATTTGAACGTCGATGCTCATCACTAATGCGATGTCGCCATCTTCGTTTCTTTGCCGTATTTCTGCGTGGCGTAGCCGAGAATCAACCCCACAATCGTGCCGGGAATCATGATTTCAAGCCAGTAGTGGTTGCCACTGGGTTGCGGCTGCAGCGCCACCAAAAATGCCAACAGCAAACCCACGGCCCCTCCGAAAATGAGGCCTGTTTGCAATGATCTCACCTTGCGTGCAAAAAATCCAATAATGACACCCGCAATAAGGCCCTTCAGCGAGGACCACATGATGATGTCTCCCAGCATGTTCCGAACTTCCGGGGTGAACCAGGCCGTTAGCCCATCAAATACACCCAGCACGGCTCCCACGATCAGGCCCAACACAGGTTTTGACATGATTTTCCTCCTTCTGGTTTAGGGATTATATCGCTGGCGGCCATATTGTTACACGGCGCCTTTTCTGCTTATCTATTAAACCTTCAGTAAAATTCCTTTATGGCCTGAGCAAAATAGTTAGCAAAATGCGAGCGAGAATATAAGCTGCAATAAGAAACAGGATGAACCGATATTGTTTCAACCAGCGCAAAATCCTTTCAAAAATATTTTCTTTGTAGGAAGTTACGGCCAGGCCGTTCAAAAATCGAACAATATCACCGGCGAGCGCTTGCGCGCTGGAGTAACGCTGCTCCTTCTCTTCGGCCATGGCTTGTGCGCAAATGGCTGCGAGTTGTTTGGGAATTTTTGCGCCGGGCAAAGCCGGACTTGCGTTTGAGCTTATTGTAGAACTTGAAAAATCTTTTTGCGCAAGTCCGGCTTTGTTGTGCCCGGTTAACAGGAATTTCAAGATTACGCCGAGCGCATAGATATCGCTGCGTTGATCGATTTGGGCGATGTCGCCGCGCTTTTGCTCCGGCGCCATGTAGGCCGGCGTGCCCAACACCGTGCCGTGCTGCGTTTCGCGATTGTTGATTTCGGATTTTGGATTTCGGATGGGCGAGTTTATTCTCTTATTTTGCGTCTTCTGGACTCCATCATCTGTACCCTGCTCTTCTTCCTCTGCCACGATTTTCGCCAGACCCCAATCCATCACCAGCACCTCGCCGAATGCGCCCACCATGATGTTTTCCGGTTTGAGATCGCGATGAATCACACCGTTGGCGTGCGCAAACGCGACGGCCTCGCAGACTTTTTGAAAAATGCGCAAACGATCGGGCAGCGCATTTTCGGCTTGCGCATACTGATCGAGACGCCGGCCTTGCACGAATTTCATCACATAAAACACCCGGCCATCAGGTAACTCGCCGACGTCATGCACCGGCACAATGCTGGGATGCTCCAATTGGGCGATCACCCGCGCTTCACGCAGCATGCGCGCAGAGAGTTCGCCGGAGGCATCGGGCGTGTGCAAAACCTTCAGCGCCACCTTGCGCTGAAGCTGGGTGTCTTCTGCGAGATAAATCGTTCCCATGCCGCCGCGGGAAAATTTTTCGAGCAGACGATATTTTGTTTCACCGAGATCAGGAAGATCAGCGACGGTTTGGAGACGATGAAGAAGATTGTCCGAGAGCCAGGGCATGGCGGGTTATCTTATGCGGTTCAAGCGACTGTTCAGAGCGTTCGAATTTTTTGCTTACGCCATATAAGACAAAACATTCAAATTAAAATTGTCGCGTGTCTGATTCAGCTTGTAATCCAGGATCATTCTGTGGTTGTGCGGGAAAAGCTCGCGTTTCCGCTGAAAAAGTGCCTTAAGAAATGGCCTGTAACTTTCGATTATCGCTTTGTCGGCGCCGGGTTTTGCAGTCTCCTGCATTATTTCCTCAAGCGCTTCGGGTCCGGATTGTTCTCGAATAACGGCGAAATTCCATGCCACAATAGCAAAGGAGATAACGTTCCTGTAGGTCGCATCGTCTTTGGCGAAATCCAACAACGGCCTGGCAAATTCCAGAATCACCGCGGACATTTTTTCATGGTCGGGCGGATCGATCAGCACCTTTTGCGGCAAAGATGGATTTGTGTCCCTGAGTCGCCGTAAAAGCACTGCCGTTCCGGCGCTGATGGCCGGCTTTCTCTTTTTTTTTGTGCTTCGGCAGCTTTTTGTGTCGATTTCGATGTCCCATGTTTTCTCCTCTTTCCTGGGTTTTAATGCAAAAACAAAGCGACAGAATCATAACAGGTTCACGTCGGCTCTGAATCTTCACAAGCGATGAATATTTGCAGTTAGAATTACCTCAGGATTTCACCCACTCTTGCGGCGGCGGCGGTTCCATGGTGAGCGGCTCCTGATCGACACGATAATAACCCGGCCGTGTCTGACGCAACTCCGAATAATAATTAGCAAAGTCGCTGACATGAGGAAGCATCTCATCAAAAGTCCTGGGTTGCTCCAAGCCCTCTCGCCATACCCGCTTTTCCACAGTGCCGATAATCAGATAATCATTCCCGATCATGCCGGGGGCGACATTGCGAAACAACCCGGTTAATATGTGTTCGATTTCATGTTTGTGGGCGACGAGCAGATCACACGCCGGGCAATAACGACAGGTATAATTCAAAGCAATCAATTGCCCTTGATCGATATGAATCAACAAAGGCAATTTGCGTTGGCGGCTTTTTTGTTCACACAACGGACAACGTGAAAGCCGCTCACTGGGATAGGGATTGAGCATGAAACTGTAGCGCGGCGGCAGACCGCCAAACTGCCGGTTTTTCTTCTTTGCCATGGGATTCGTTTTTTTGTTCTGGGCGCAACAGAATTGTTCTTGGTAAAGACCCGGCGTAAACCTCTCAGGGCAAAATGATTCGAGTAACCTGAGTTCGTGCAACGATCATTTTACCCTGAGGGAAAGACAACTGGTTAATTTGAAAATGCCCTGCTCAATTCCACAGTTGGGGTCAAATGGCTCTTTGCTTTGCCATTCGCCGGCGGCAGCACTTGCGAAAGCTCGGATTTGAGATAGGCATTGGGATCATGCTGCAGCGCGCCCTGAGGCAGCCAATGCCACAATGGCCCCAAATCCCGTTGCATGCGATCGATATAGAATTGCGGAATCTCCGTTGTTTCCTGCTCGAAAAAGCGGCGCAGCGGCAGATCGTGCTCCAGGCGGTGGCGCATGGCGCATGGCGGTGTGATACTTGATGCGTCCAAAACCTTCCGAGGAGATGGCGCGCACCACGTTCATCCAGCGCGGAATTCTGGCGTCAATCGCTTGATAACGCCTGCCGATGGCGCGCCACGAAAAGGTGTAGCGCGTCAAATCTACGACGTGATCGTAAAACTCCGGCCAGGCATAATTCTTGGGCCTGACGTTCATGGCGTGATTGTTATTCAAAAAATGAAAGGGGAAGGGAATCACGCGCTGATCGCGTTGATAGTCGAGATTGAGATGCGCCGCCTGGCCGAACGCCGAAAGCAGCGAGTAGCCGGGAAAGGCGCCGGGTGTGAGATCGACAAAGCGCTTGGTCAGCTCGAACGGCTCAGGGCCTTCATCGACGTCGAGGCCGAGCACGAAGTTGGCTTGTACGTAGGGGATATAGCGCATGATCATGTTGACATGCTCGGAAACCTGCCGCACTTTTTCCATGCCGTGCCGCGTGCCGGTTTTGGATTTGTTGCCGAGATCATACCACGATTCAATACCCGGCAGCAGGGCTTTGAAACCGTTGCGTTGCAGCCGTTTCAAATTTGCCTCGCCCAGCAGTGAGAGGCTGCTCTCCGCGATGAAGTCAATGCTGTTCGGCGGCGCGACTTCCTCGATGGCATCCATGGTTTCGTTGAAACGCACGCCGAAGTTGGGATCATGCCAGCCGATGAGCGGCCGTTTGACGGTTTTCAAGAGAAAGCGCAAATCTTCTTTCATAAGCTCGAATTCCAGCGCCTGGTAGGGCACGGCAGCATCGATACAGAAACTGCACGTGTAAGGGCATCCCAGGCTGCCGATCATGGGCACCAATTTGATGAAGGGCGCTTTGCGCAAGGTTGGTTCGATAAACTTCCAGCGTTCGCGCACGCCCGGGAGGGAGGTGGGCTGTTGTCCGGCATCCAAGCGCACGCCGAGCGGACGATGCTGCGAACAATCACGCAATACTTCGGTGATTATTTTTTTGTCGGTAAACCCGAGCACATAGTCGAAATACTTCTGCGCATCCTGAGGATAGCATCGCGCGTGCGGGCCGCCAATGACCGTGACCGCACCGTTTTTTCGAAATTGATGGCTCAACGCATAAGCGAGTTGCGCGGCCTGTGTGAACGCGCCGATAAAAACGAGATCGAGATCCTTCGGCAATTCTTCCTGGAGATTTTCAAAGCCGGTGTAGCAAACCAGCCTGACATCGTGCCCCTCCTCTTCGCACCACAGGGAAATGACCTGTGGCATGATGCTCGCGAAATTGGCATTCATGACCCGTGCAAACAGGGCGCGCGTGGGGGCTTTGGTAACGAGATCGATCACGCCGACACGAAGTTTGCGCATCGTTACTCCTTGAAAAAAGTGGTGAGAAACCTGGCTCGCGAGAAACCGCTCCTCAAGGTCGTAACGCCGGTTGCTGGCCGCTTCGTCCATTTCCAATGGGATTCCGCGCAGAACTGAAATAGCCGTGAG
>QEVD01000393.1 GCA_003576975.1 Candidatus Zhuqueibacterota bacterium | reverse complement strand
TCGAGTACGCCAAGGCCCAGGCCGAACTGGCCGAAGCCATCGCCCAGCTCGCCGCCATCCAGAAACTGCGCAAGCCGCGGCACTGAGCGTAGGCAGCAGTAAAAAGAAAAAGGCAGCTTCGGCTGCCTTTTTTATTGCGCGCTCTTTGTAGCTCGCAAGGCGGACAATTCTAGGAGGGATAATTGCCCAGTTATCTTGTCGTACTCAGATTGAATATCAGACAAGCTTTATACTGTTAAATATGAAAAAAGCTGTATGGAACTCTCTGCCGCCGCGCCCTGAAGACGTTAGTCGCGTATATGCCCTAATTGCAAGAAGCCCAATTTTGCAAGCTGACGCCCTGCGTATATCAGGGCTAACTAAGACGAGATTTCTGTGTGCGATTGATGCACTTCTTGCTCGAGGGGTAATCGAAGAAAAGCCTAAAGGCATTTTTCAGCTCATCCAGAAGCAAAATGGATAATCGAACACCTGTTCAAAGAAGCCATACTATGTCGCGAATAAAAAGTCGCGACACATCTCCGGAAATTGAAGTGCGACATCTCCTGTTCCTTGAGGGCTACAGATATCGTAAAAATGTTAGTAACCTACCTGGCAGTCCTGATATTGCGTTTCTAGGAAGGCGTAAGGCGGTGTTCGTGAATGGGTGCTTCTGGCATATGCACAAGGGTTGCGCGAATTCGAAAATACCGGCAACGAGACAAATTTACTGGAAGGCAAAACTTACTAACAATGTGGCAAGAGATCGACGTAACTACGCAGAACTTAAAGCGCTTGGGTGGGAGATTGCTATTGTTTGGGAGTGTGAGCTTGCAAATCTTGTAATGCTGAAAAGGCGCTTAATTAAATTTTTAGGGGCCCCATCTAATCAAAAAGCCCGTTTGGTGCAAAAATCACTTCGGCAATCCCGGAAGGATTAACGACAATTGCAAAGTCGATCTCATCTTTAACTGCAAGTAATCTAGTTATATTTGCATCTTCCTTACTTAGAGCTGTGCCGATTAAGGGCATACATCCATTTGGTTGTGCTTGCATTAGCCGATCCAATGCTTCTGTGTAGCGACCAGAGTTTCTTAATAATAGTAGGTTGTCGATATCACCCCTTGAAAACCAAACTTTATTCTCAAATAAGGTTAGCGCTTTTCCTCGTGCAGCGATGATATCTGGAATGATCGCCCCAGCATTTTGGTTTTTACGAAATTCTTGATTGGGGTGTAAAGGCTTTCCCGTCCCGCTTCCGGGGTAATCAAAGTGAATGATTTCAAATTGAAGCCCTTTCAGCCAAGCCATGACAGCCTTGGTTACATACTCCTCAGTCAACCATCCCTCCAAAGGGCACCATCAGGAAAGAGCATTGCATCAGCAAAATAAGCATAGATGCGAACTTGTTTATTTTTTGAGAATGTTGAACCGTATCTGACCTGCATGTAATAGCGTGGGATCTCCCAACTACTTAGTGAAGAAAATCGACGGCCTAGGATATTCCTACTTTCACTAGCTTTGACTTCTCGAATGAAATCTTTGACGGTGGCTTTTCTACCACCAAGCAGAAAACCCTTTTGAGGATGCTCTTCGTACTCGCCCCAAGCTAAGACGAGATTGTATTTTCTCTCTTCAAATGTCATTCCCTGCCGACATCCGATGTAATCAATAGCTGCTAGCGAACCAGGGTAGGGGTCCCCGCGGTACTTGGCGTTAACGCTATAAATGATTGTTTCTTCTCGGCTACGTAATAGATTTCCAATTCTGTAGCCGTCCTTGCAGTAGGCAGATAAATGTTTCAGTAGTTCTGATGTCTGCACGCGCTTTGTACTGGTCATGGGTGACATCGTGTTTGGACTTTGCCCACCAGCCTTTGCGGCATACTCGGCTTGCATATATGTGCGGCGCTGTCGGATGATTAGGTCCTGTAATAGCCTTGATCGAGCTCTGACAACACCATGGTGACCAACTAAAGACAATATTTGATCAATTGCGGTGAACATGTCGGTCATCTCAGCATCTGCCCCATCAGGGCAAGCTGGATAAACAACATCATGTTTGAGGCCTTTTCTTGGGCGGTTTGGCGCCTTCTTAGGATTCGCTCCATAACTTCGATAGTCAGATGGAAAGAAATAAAGGAGTGCAGGTATCGAGTGAACCTGCATTACCTGTTCCATTGCATGAAAAATTAGTGGATTTATCGCGTCCCACCTAACAGAAGCGCCACCATTCCGCTCAACAATGGATGCTTCGGGGTAAATGTAGAATGCAGGAACTCCATTTTCAACAGAGGCAGCCAGCCTAGCGAATCGCTGAAACGCATTGTGGCCAGTTCCTGCTTCTGTAGATACTTCAATTGAAAAAATTGGTTCTGAATCAATTTCAACAATTAGATCAGGCGAATCCAAATAAAGGATTTTCTTGATATGGTCCGGCAATGCATGGAAATTTTTTGAATTGCTTGCATCGCTTTCGTAGAGTTTCTTAAATGCAGGACTTGAAGTCCTCAGGGAAGTGTTAGCAGCAATGAAATGCGCAAACTCATCTGTGCTGTACCAAATAGTGACAGTCATTTTGCGCAGGTGATCGATAAGAACTATAGATATTCTTTGAGAGCCAATCCAACCGCTTTAGCTAACAATGGGGGTACAGCGTTGCCGGTCTGGACACGCCCCTGCACAATGCCACCAGCAACGAAAAATCTATCCGGGAAACTCTGAATGCGGCATCTCTCGCGAATAGTTAAGCCACGCGCATCTTCTGGATGGCCGAATTGGAATTGTGGCCTTATACCGCCGGATACTTGAGTTGGGCTCATTGCGTCCCAAGCAAGACGTATACGTTGGCGAAAGGCAGGGTACATAGGAAACCCAGGTTTTGTCTGAGCAATTCTCCGAATTGTTTCTGCTGGATGGTTTGGGGCTCGGTGGTTAGTAAGCTGATTCATCCTAAGCCCGTCACGCATTAGCTTTTGGTAAATACTGTTTGGTTTCGTTGCGTAAGAAGTATTTTCTTCATTTGGGGCAAGGCTAGGTAGATCGCCTATCGCATCACGGACGGTATTAAACGGATATTTAGTGCCTGGACCGTGTGTTTTCTTGATGGAACGAAAATCAAAGTCCTGGCCGCGCACACCAACAAAAACGAGTCTTTGGCGACGTTGCGGAACTCCATATTCATGCGCATTTAACATAGCGCTATGAACGCGCAAACCAGCAGCCCTACCTAAATCCTCTTCAATTCTGGTAACAAAGTCACCGCTACTTCGCATACCTGACACATTTTCAAGGACGATCGCTTTGGGCTTCAAAACTTTTGCAAAGCGAATGAACTCCTTGTAAAGCAAATTTCGTTTGTCGTCGATGTGTCGCTTACGATTGTTGAGGGAAAACCCTTGGCACGGCACCCCACCTATGAGCACATCAATTTCACGGTCTGAAATTAGATCTGCCAATTGTTGCGGCTTAACTCGCTTAATGTCCCCAAGTATCGTTGCAGCATGTGGGTGGTTGTGCTGAAAAGTTGAAACTGATGGGCTATGAATGTCCATCCCTAAGCCAATCGAATATCCTGCCATTTCAAATCCGAGAGATGTACCTCCGCATCCCGAAAACAACTCAACCACAAGGGGGCCACTAGTATCAAGTTGCATGGAGAGCGGTCGAAAAATTGGATCTTCATTCCAATAGTAGAGATTCTCCTCAACTTCAACAGACTTATCCCAAGCACTTAGATTTTCTGAATTGGCGCGCGTAAGAAGACTATTGTCGCCAAATAGGTCTGTTGAAATTTCGTTAGATTCATTTGCACTCATCAGTTGATTTCCGAGTTGAGCAAAAGATGGTTAAGGTTTTGGGTAGTTTAATGGCTCAACGCCCATTTTTAAAATGAATTCATTTTTGTAGTTTCAGTATTTGAATAAACACCCAAGTGTTTCCAGATGCTTATTTGCCACCCACCTATTGTCCAGTAGTGGCCAGCTCACCAGATGAGCCAATGCCGCCATGTCGCTGAGGCCATTCTGAACACGTATAGTATTTTTCCGACACTCATGCCCGAGGGCGTTGAATTCGCGAGGGAAGGCGCCGCGCTCGGAAATGGCCGCGCGCGGCGTCTTCGGTGAGGAGGACCTTGAAGCGCATCAGCCCCGCGCCATCCTGCGGCGCAGGCGCCTGACGGCCTGCGATGCCGGCACGACCTTGCCTTCCTCGACCTGCCGGGTGCCCAAGGCGAGAATCTTGAGCAGCGCCATCGTTTCCTGCGCCTCTTCGTAGGTGGCGACGTCCTGCATGACCGCCCTGGCTTCGCCGTTCTGGGTGATGACCAGGGGTTCGCGCCGCTCGGCGAGCTCGCGGATGATTTTCGCCGCGTTGGATTTCACGTAGCTGATGGGCTTGATGCGGGTGGTGTATTTCATGGCGCCTCCTTGCGGTCGGACCGAACATAGTCCGTATTCGGTCCTGCCGCAAGCAATTGCCGCCGTGTTGCGGAGACTGACTTTCCGCCAAGGATCATGTGCCCTTGAATGTCCTGAAAAATGTCCTTGGAAGATCCAGAACATTTCGTCCATTTACAGTATGTTATGTTGCCATGTACTGAAAAAACGGATCTGAAAATGTCTGTGAAAATGGGTGACGCTTCTGGCGAATTTTCCGGACTGGCAACCTCGACTTCCAAATGAGCGCTTCCCTCCTTCCCCCACCCAACACCCCCTTCGGCCACCCCCTGCGCCGCCTGTGGTCGCTCGACCCGGGCATCCGTTTCCTCAACTACGGTTCCTTCGGCGCGGCGCCCTTGCATGTGCTCGCGGCGCAGGCGCGCTGGCGCGAGGCGATGGAGCGCGAGCCGGTGCGCTTCATGGTGGATGAGC
>QEVD01000392.1 GCA_003576975.1 Candidatus Zhuqueibacterota bacterium | reverse complement strand
CCCTTTTCACTCCACTTCGTGCTTCACGGTTTCCCACCACGACAAAAAGATTTGATAAAACTCCTGGGTGCGGTGATCCGAGGCTTCGCGCAATTCCGATCCGAAACGATGAATCGATTTCTCGCCGGGCAAACGCGCCAGCGTGCCGACGCGCAAAAAATTGCTTTGCTTTTTGAAGCCTTGATCGATGAGATAGGTTATTTCATCGCCTTCGGCCAGGCAAACGCGTATCTCGTAGGTCGCATCAACGCAGAGCAGAAAAATTTCGAACCGGCGGCCGCCGACCACGAATGTTTCGGAAGCCGTAAGATTGCCGGGCTGATAGCCCATGAAGCGATCGACCACCTCCGACAAATCGCGCGGATGCTTGCGCATCCATTCCGCCAGGGCCTGGTAAATCGGCGTAAAATTGCGGTAATTCCCGCCAAAATCCTGCAAGTTTTTGAGTTCGACTTTGACGGAGCCGCCCGCGCCACGCGCCGGGCCTCGACCTGTTCCGCTTCCCGGCACTCCCAAACCGGCATCGCCGGCGCCATTGCCCAAGCTCTGCCCAATTCCTGCGCCGCTGCCGCCGGTGCCGACACGAATGCCTTCACCCGTTTCATTTTTTCCGCCGAACCCACGGCCTCGACCTTCACCGGGCAAGGCCGTGGTCGCGTCCAAGCCGCCGAGATCAAGACTACCATTACCCAACTCTGTGTCCCATGAAGACGCCAGATCCGTGCTGCCCACCGTCGGCGTGCCGGTGACGGTGCCGCGACCGGCGCCGGCAAGTTTGGGTTGCGAAAGGATCGGCTGGCCCGCGCCCAAATCGCCCAATTCCGCTGCGAGATCAATGCGTTGCGGCACGCCAGGGCTGCCGCCCGGTTCCGCGACCACGCGGCCAACATTCACAGCTTGTGCATTTGTACTGCCTCCCCCGCCGGTTGCAGACGCGCCTGCCGGAGCTATGGGCGGCGGCGCAACGGCAAGCTCTTGCTGAATGTTGACTTTTTCATAAAGCTCGGGATACAATTGAATGCGAACCTCGCGGGGCGCAGCTTCTTCGGGAAAAAATCGGGCATAGCCCATGTATGCGCCCAGCGCGGCAAAATGCATCACACAGGCAATCACAAGCCCCCACGTCAGATACTTGCGGTAATTCTGCTTAAGCTCGGGCGCGCCGTATTTGAAAAATGATGTAACGCTAAGATCCAACATGATCGTGTCCTGCCAAATTTTTGTGCTACCTGCCAAAGAGTTGCCAAGAATACTGCCGGTATACTGTTACCTTGAAAAATTTATTCCTCTTTGAATGTCATCCAGGGATCTTGTGAAGTTGCAGGCAAATCGCCGAGTACTTCACAAGATTCGTCAAATGACATTTCGAAGGAGCTACTCCCAAAAATTAAGGTACCAGCGTACTAGTTTTTGATACCGCGATTCGTTTCGTCGTTGTGCTTAGAATTTCTGCGGCATTCCCCCAACGCGGACTCACTATGTCAAGTTAAAAAAAATCTCCAACGGATAGAAAAAACCAGCGGATGAAAGAAACTTTATCAGTTGGGTTTTTCAATCCGTTGGAAAAATCTTTGCTTTTTTTGCAAAGATTCAACTTCTAAGAGCCTAGCGCTGCAAAATCACTTCAACGGCATCTGCCGGTTGGGTGGCGCCGTCGAATTTGCGCTTGACTTCGATCTTCACCGTGCGTTGCAATTTGCGCACATACAAACGCCGTTGTGGAGATTTCGCTTTGACGCCATCCGCGCCCTCCCACGTGATAAAATAATGATAAAAGCCGGGCGCGATGGTTTTGCCATTTTTCGCCTGCCAATTCCACACGATTTGATTGGGCAAGCGCCCCTGTCCCGTCATCTGCCACACGGGCTGGCCGTCAGCCGCTTCAACCACCAATTCCCATTTCCTGGGCGGCGTGTAAAAATGCGTGCTGGTAATTTGGAAAACTGCCGCAGCAGGCGAAAGCGAAATCATTTCCTCTGCCGGCACGATGGCGCGGCGGCCCACACGGCGATAAAAACGCAAACTGTCCTGCACACTGTCAAAACGCGGCAACCCGACTTGTAAATCACCCAACGTTGATTTGCCCAGGTAATTTTTGAGCGCAAGCGCGCGCGGCAATGACATCGAATTGGCCACGATCGTGGCGCCGGTGGCTGGTGTTTTCGTCAAGCTGCGCGAAAGCTGCCCGAGCGATTGGCGATAAAACGTCGAATAACTGCCGGCAAGCTGCGCCGTGGTGTCGGAAAGGTCCACGGCACTCACCGGCTGCAAGGCAGAGGAAGTGGTCAGCGTACTGTCAAGCGTGCCGAGATTATAAACCGACAACGCAGCCAGCGCATGCACCGGCACATCGGGCGCGATCACGCGCTCGATCCGCTGCGCAATAATGTTAAGCTCTTCTGCTTCGGCCTTGACCAGCGCGCGCGCGGCGGTCAGAAAAAAATCCGGCGGCGCTTGAAAGGGATAACTGAAGCGCGGCGCTTCTTCGATTTGGGGCAAGCGCAGCACGCGGTCAAATTCCACCACAAAAGCGAATTCATGCGAACCGAGCGAGTTGCCGCTCAGCTCGTTGGTGGGATAATCAAATGTATAATTCAAACTGATCGGACCATAAACCCGGCCCCGGCCTTCGAGCTGAAAACCGTTTTGATTCAGCGCCACGCGCGCAAAGCCCAATTCGGGCTTGCTCATTTCCACAAAGCCGCCGGTTTGAAACTCGCCATGCGCGCGTGTGGTGAAGAACGAAGTCTGCACATTGCCCAGATGAAAATTCAGCGCCAGATGGTTTTCCGCTTTCAGCGGAATTGCCGGCGCGCCGAGCGCGAGATTCGGTTGATTGATATGATCGCGGCTCAACGCAAATGACACAAACGGCAACGGCCAGATCGTGACGCCGGCGCCGAGATCGAGCGCGGTTTTGCCGCGGCTGCGTGCAAACACCGGATCATTGGCGTCGATCAACACGAATTCACTTTGATCGTATTGCTGCGAAAACAAGCCCGCCTTCACGCCCACCGCAACAATCGGCGACAGCCGGCGGCTCAACGCCACGCTGAAGTAGCTTTGATTATAAAGCGGCAACGACAGATTTTGCGCATGCGCGGCGAAGCCCAGCTCTTTCGGCAGCCAATGCGGCAACACCAGCGAAGCATAGTTCAAGCGGAATTGCGAGGCAGCGCCGTCCACAAAGCCGAGATGATAAAAGCGCATGCCGAGCTGCAACATGCTGCGCTGATAGCTCGGGGCCGCCGGGTTGCTCAGGCTGGCGTGCGCGCTCCACAGATCAATGGGCTTCGGCTCGAGCAAATTTTGCGAAAATGCCGGCATGGTCAACAACAGCGCGGCCAGAGTCAGTGTGAGTTTTCTCGAAAGCATCGTATGTTGGTTCGAATATGTTTGTCGTGCCGGCATCAACGCGCAAGCACGATGTAACCGGAGGCGATCTTTTTGCCCCGATCCGTCAGCAAATAAAGATAGGGCCCGGGATATTGCGGTTCGCCGCTTTCACTCTTCCCGTTCCAGCGAAATTCCACGGCGCGGGTTGCGTTAAATGTGCGCAACAACTCGCCGCGCAGGCCAAAGATCTTCAACTCCAATTCCTGGCCTTCGAAATCACGCAGATCGAAAATCACTTCATCATTATAGCCGTCGGCATTGGGCGTGAAGGGGTTCGGGGCGACGGCCAATTCGCCGGCTTCGACCTGTACCTCCAAACGCAGGATGTTATTGGCTTCGTTGAGTTCGGGAATTTGATTGCCAATATCGATACGCGCTTCAAGCACTTGCCGGCCGGTTTGATCAAAAACAACTTCACGCGTGAGGCTGAAACGGCCATCGCGAGCGAATTCATTGATCGTCGTGTCTGCCACCAACGTGTTATTCAAAAACAACCCGGCGGTGAATGCTTGTGTGACCGGCGCGAGTGAGTCGCCGAAAACTGCGGTTACGGCAACGCGCTGATTGCGTTTAATCACCGGTTGATTGCGCGTCACCGCCTGCACGAACAAATCGGGCAATCGCTTGAGCACGCTGATTGGGACGATCACGCTCGAGGTCAAGCCGGCATTAGCAACTTGTTCCTGGGCAATGAACGTGACGCTGTATTGCCCGGCGCTGCCCAACGGCGGCCGCCACGAAAAATCGCCGCGCCCCTCGCCGCGATCGACAAAGCTTGCACCGTTAGGCAAATTTTGCGCGGCCAGCGTGAAGGTACTGTCTTCAGGATCACGCGCAGTCAGTGTGAACGTGAGCAACTCTTCTTCGAAAACCGTCAAGACGCCGAGAGAATCAAATACCGGCGCATCGTTCACCGGCGTGACAATGACGATAACGCGCAAGGTGTCGTTGAAAAATCCATCAGAAGCGATAACCGTGAACGAAGAATCACGGTCGCCTTCACGCGGTGTGCCGCGCACGGTGTCATTGGAGGCGGAGAGCCAGTGCGGCAGATTCAAGAAACGAAAGGTGGGTGAGCCGCCGTCCGGATCATCTGCCGTGGCGATATAGGTCGCTTGAATATCCTCGGTTGCGCGCAGCGTATCCGCAGAAGTAATCACGGGACCGGAATTGGAACCGCAGCCGCGCAACTGCACAATCACCAGGGGATTGGCCGGGTCCGTCGAACGAATTTGCAGGCTATCAACGAAATCGCCGAGACGATCGGGACGAAAGGCAATGGCAACGCGGATGGCGGTGCGCGGCGGGATGCGAAGGCTCCGCTCAAAATGTCCAGCGCAAAATTGCCGTGGTTTTCAATCACCAGCTCGCGAATCGCAGTCGCGCCCGGCGGCACACAGCCGAAATCTAGCGAGTCGCTCGGCAAGAAAATGGCGGGCTGAACGCCGCGGCCTTGCAGGATAATGGCGCAGGTTTCATTGGCATTGAGATGATCGTTCAGCCGAATGAGCAGAACGGCGCTGTAACTCACCGTGTCCGTCGGCGCAAATTCGATGCGAACAGGAACGTTCTCGCCCGCCGGCAGCGAACCGCTCGCGGGCAAAATGCGAAAATGAATGCTGTCGCTGAGCGTGGTGCTGAATAAAAAATCCAGCGAGGTGTCATTCGGCAGAAAAAAACCGCGCAAACCGGTGCTGCCCACCGCCACCTCGCCAAAATTGATGGTAGCAACATCGTTACCAAGCGAATCGACCAGGCCGCACGGCGTGAGGCGCTGGCCGCCATTGCGATAAATAACAAGTTGATTGTCGAGATAATTCGAAATGGCGAGATCATTGTCGCCATCGCGATCAACATCGAAGTAAGCAATCGCTTTCGCGCTGCGTACCGAATCGACCTCAGCGAGCGACAAGGGATTCAGCAGCGCATTATCGCTATTGCGCAACCAGGAGAGGCGATCATCCCAGAAGCGTGTCATAAAAATATCGAGATCGCGATCGGGTTGAAAAGCCGAATTCAGCGTTACCGCGTCAATCGAATCAACATCACACAACACGAACGATTGGCCGCGACCGTCGAGCGTCAGGCTTTGTGTGGTATTGAACGTGTTTGCTCCGGCATTCCACGAGATCACGGAAAGCTGGGACGTGCCGGCAGCATTGCTCTCAGAAATTTTTCCAAGAAAAGGCAAATCAGAACCGAGTACCACTAGCTCGCGGCGGCCATCGCCAACCAGATTTGCGCCGCGTCCGGCAATGTCGCCGGTTTTCAAATCAACCGGCGTGAGCGCAAGCGTGATCGTGCCCGCTGGCGTAAAAACGCCGGAGGCCTCGTTGCGAAAAATCGAAATCGTGCGGTTGCCGCTATTTGCCACGACGAGATCAAGGTCGCTGTCGCCGTCAAAATCCCAGGCGGTGAGTTTGTTGGGCGAAGCGCCGACTTGCAAACGCTGGGCTTCAA
>QEVD01000010.1 GCA_003576975.1 Candidatus Zhuqueibacterota bacterium | reverse complement strand
AGATCAAACGATTAGAAGATTGATCATTGGTAGGTTCACACAGCTTGGGGTTCGTTTTCATGATCATTTTCTCCAAAACCCTGTTGCTAAAGATGTGATACGGCAGGTATTGTGGCAGGAAGAATCATCCAAAACAAAAACAATGACAGAAAAATGAAGGACAGAGATATAAGCCGAGCGTAATAATTTTTTTGCCCCACATTTTTCTGTCATTATTTTCTTGGTTACGGAGCGCCGCCGGCAATTCTCGCATCAACCCAATAGACGGGCCACACCTCTCCCGGGATCGTATCGCCTCGAATCATATAAAAATGCGTTCCCGAGCCCCAGCAGAAATGCTTGGAGTAAGATGCCAGAATCCCTCTATAAAGAGCCTCCACGTTATTCGTGACGGGATTGACAATCAGAATGGGGTCCGGTGAGTCGGTTGCGAGATACAGGTTGCCATTTGCAGCAGACATCATCCCTAGAATCGTATGCGAGCCATAATCGGTGGCAGATAAGTTGATCACCATTTCCTGCGCTCCGGGATTGCCCGCAGCATCGCGTGGGTGACGCCAGACAATGACGGAGCTTGAAGTCGTGGCTCTGGCGGCCACATAAACAAAACCATTGTAGACACGCACTGCGATGATCTCGCTGGCGGCATAAAAGCCCGATGCTTTGGTGGTGAGATCAGGAGCCACAATGCTGGAAGGCTTCGCAGGCTTTTCGTCGCATCACTGCACTCTGCGACGGCTCGACTAAGCTCGCCGAAGTCGAGTTTAGGGCGCCGTCGTCGCAGGTTTCAGCACAGCCCGAGCTTGCCGCCGGCGGCCGAGTCCTATTCTAAAAATTGCCAAACAGAGATCGAGTATATTCAGCAATACCACGCATTATTCAAGCCGGCTGAGAGGGCTTGATGGGGCGGCTATACTCGGCGAGCTCATTTGGATACAAGAAACTCGTCGGCGCCAAGCAAGAAGTAGCCAATACAACCGGCAACAGCTTAGAAAACAACGGCAATATAGTCAAGCAGAAAGTTGACATCTCCGTTTTGCTTGCCTGTTGATGTTGCTGCCAAGAGATTTACAGACAAAATGAATTTGATTCGGGGCAGAGAGAGGATTTGAACCGCCGGTCGTTTTGTGTTGTGAGGTCGAGTTATCCAAGAAGTGGCCCACGCCCCATTCCTTCACATTGGTAAGCGCCGCTAACATTCTCGTCAGGAGTGTATCACAGCGCCTGGGCTGCAATAAAATACATCACTCGAAAGGCGCTGTCACGAACAGATGGAACAAAACATTCCTATCGCAATCGTTCGTAACTCTTGCCATCTGAAAAATCGTTGCCACAACTGCTTGTATTCTCGGATGAAAACGCAACGTCTCTTCGAGAGATCGCGGGACAAATATCTGGCATAACGTTTGACTCTGCGATAATCCGACGTGACGAACGAGATTAAAAAAACGCTGTCGCGTACTACCTTTTAACATGAGTCATTCTTCAGCAAGAAGTCAAAAAAATATGGCGCAGGCAAGGAGGCCTGCGCCACCTGATAAAGCTGAGGAATCCATACACTAAAACTCCGTTTTCTATCACATGACAAGGACTCACAGCACAACAAGAATACGCCGCTTGATGATAGTGCTCGCGCCCGTGTTAATCGCCTTTTTCAGCGCGTGCGCAAGTGGCCGGCAAACGTTGTCATCGTCGCCTGCCGCGCTGCCGGCAACGGGAAAAACCGAATATCGCATCGCGCCGGGCGACAACCTGATTATCAAGCTCTACTATCATCCGGAGTTAAACACCGAGGTATGGGTGAGACCGGACGGTTTTATCTCCCTCGAGTTAGCCGGCGAAGTCAAGGTGGCAGGGCAAACTCCGGCAGAAATTGATTCGTTTTTAGAGCTAAGATATGGCCTCAAGCTCGTCAATCCCGAGGTGGCCGTGATCGTCAAGAACTCCATTACACTAAAAGTCTTCGTCGGCGGCGAAGTGCAATCGCCCGGGCTGGTATCGATTGACGGCGGCATGACGCTCTTGGGTGCGATTTTTCAAGCCGGCGGTTTCAAATCTTCGGCGCAGCTTTCGCAGATTGTTTTATTGCGCAAGGACGATCGTTCCAATCAACCGCTCACACTGACCTACGACGTGCGCAGCGCTTTGCAGGGAAAGCATGCGCAAGCGAACGTCGCACTTAATCCTTACGACGTCATCTACGTGCCCAAATCAGGAATTGCGCGCGCAAATCAATTCATGGACTCATTTATCGAAGGGTTGTTGCCGATGAGCACGCTTTCCGGTTTTGCATGGGTCTATGCCCTGGTAAAATAATCCAGAGATGGCGCTGGCGGCAAGGTTGCGCCGGCGCAGCGAACGAATATCTTCAAATGCTGGAGAAGCCTTCAGATGTTAGTGAACAATTCCAATCTGTTGAGCTTACGGGATGGCCTGCAAGCGATCTTCAAAAACCGCGGCCTGGTGCTGCTCCTTTTTGTATTGACTGTGGTTCCGGTCGGCATTGCGACATTCACTGCTGAAAAAGCCTATCGTACCACGGCCAAGGTTCTCGTACGTCGTGAAGACCGCCCCGCAGCGTTGAGTCCCTACTATTCGCGTTTGAATCAGGAGGAGGACATCCGTTCCGAACTCGAGATCGCCACCAGCCGGCCGGTTTTGGAGAATGTCCTGCGTGCGGGTTGGGCCACCGGCCGGAACCTTGTTCCCAACGATCGCCCCGCTTCTTCATACGCGTTGCCGGGCGATGACACAATCAGCGAAAAAACACTCGACCGCTTTCGCGCCTTCATCACGGTCGAAGCTGTGACCGGGTCGAACGTGATCGACATCAGCTTTGAAGATACCGATCCCGAGCGTGCGGCCTGGTTTGCCAACGCGCTCACCAATGCCTACATTTCATACAATGCGCAGGTGCATGGCGGCGGCCAGGCGGAAGATTTTCTCAAAGAACGCATCGAAGAAACGCGGGCGCGCTTGGATAGCCTGGAACGCGTGCTCAATGCGTATCGCGCCGCCACCGGCCTGGTGGCGCACAGCAAGCAGGAAGATTTGATGTATGAGAAATACCGTTCGGCCGATCAACAGCTTGTACAACTGCACGAACAGGTGGAAGTGCTTGCGGAGAAAATCCAACGGTTGCGGCAAGTGCGCAGCGCCGGCGACTCACTCGGGATTCCGACCGCGGAAATGGATGGTCATCCGTCTGTGCGCCTGCTTTATACCCGCGTGACCGAACTGCGGCTCCAGCGCAATGCGCTCACGGAAAAATATCAAACCGATCATCGTATCGTTGCGGATCTCGATAAACAAATCACCGGTGTGCAAGCGGAACTCGCGGCCGAGGTGGAACGTCTCCTGGCTCTGGAAAACGAGCGGCTGAATTCACTCCGGGAAGAAGAACGTGTGCTGGCCAGAACCGTGGCCGGGGTCAAGAACGACATCAAAGCACTGCCGGAAAAGGAGCGTGTATTGAATGAGTTGGAATTGGCGATTGACAACGCGCGCCGCGTTTATTCGCTGCTCGTCATGCGGCGCGAAGAAATGAGCGTCGAAAAAGCCACGGACCGCCGGCTTTCGCGCATTACAGTGATCAGTCCTGCCGGCGTGCCAGACGAGCCGGTCAGCCCGCGCCCGGTACGCAATATGAGCCTGGGCGTTGTCATTGGAATTTTGATGGGAATTGCCGGCGCCCTTGTGCGCGAGTATTTTAATGGCACCTTCAAAGCGCCGCACGAAGTCGTGCACACCCTAAAGGTTCCGGTGCTCGGTGTGATTTCTGCCGAAAAAAATATCCCGCTCACTTACTCCTTTGACCGCAAACCAACATGATCGACCTTAAAAACAACGTCAATGCCCGGCGGAACGGCCAAACAGCCGTAAAAATCAACCGGGGGCTTCATGATGATAAGGCAGGTTCGAACGCCGCAGGGGAAACGAGCGAGTCTCTCACCAATTTTCGCACGTTTCAGTATGTGGCGGAACAGGCGTTGCGGGAGCAGGATCCGAGTATGGCCTTGACGCTGACGAATGAAACCGTCACGATGTTTCGCGCCTTGCCGCTGGCGCAGCCCGAGATCGAAAAAATTCGCAGCGAAATTCAAGTTCTGCATCAGCGCCATCAAGGCGCGCTGAGCTTGGGCTTTGCCAGCGCACACTGCGGCGAAGGCACCTCGACCATTCTCGCCAACCTTGTGCTGGCGTTCAAAAACACAAATCTGCGCGTTCTGGTCGTGGATTTGAACATGCGTCACGCCAATCTGGCCAGCCTGTTCTCTCTTCCGGATGGCCCCGGTTTGATCGACCTCATTTACGCACGCCGCCGCTTTGCCGATGTGATACGCGTGATCAAACCGAATAAAATTTTTTTGTTGCCCTTTGGCGTGAACGCCCGAAATGCGCCGTTCAACCTCGAAAACGCTGTGCGCGCCATCAACAAAGCCGGCAAGCAGAGCAAACATTTCGACCTCCTCTTGTTCGATTTTCCGCCGTTGAACGAGGTGCCGCAAGGACTGTTCGTTGCCCGCCAAATCGACGGTCTCATTCAAATCGTGCAAGCCGAGCGCACGCGCGTCGAAGTCGTACGCTCACTAAAAAACAGGCTGGATCACCTCGGTATTCCGTTGTTCGGCGTTGTGCTCAACCAGAGGCGTTTCTACATTCCCCAAGTTCTCTACGAAAGTCTGTAAACCAAAGGAGATGGTTTCTATGAAAGTCGTTATTCTGGCTGGAGCGAGCGGAGCCCGCTTGTTGCCGCTGACACAAATCCTTCCCAAGCCATTGCTGCCCGTGGCGAACACGCCCATGGCGATTCATGTTGTGCAGCATTTGAAACGCTCCGGTTTCACCGATCTGATTTTTTGCCTGGATCGTGAAAATACCGCATTGATGGAAGTCTTGGGCAATGGCGATCCCTGGGACGTGGTTATTCGCTATGCCGTGGAAGATCGTCCCGCCGGCACGGGCGGCGCGTTGCACCAGCTTGCCGGCCTGCTCGCCAACGAGCCTTTCATCGTCATGGGATGCAACGTGCTCTTCAATTTTAATCTACGCGATCTCGTCAAGCAGCACATTCGCTCGCATGCCGACGCCACTGTCCTGGTTTCAAAATTGCCTGCGGTTTATGACTGGGGCCGCAGCGAAGTTGTGGAGGTTTCGGAAAACGGCCGCATGGCGCGCATCAACCGCGGCGACGGCGTGATTCAATCGTCGCGCTTCTTTCCCCTGGGGATCTATTGCTTTCAACCTTCGGTGTTTCAACACTATCGTACGGGCGAAAGCTTTCTCGACATCAAAGAACAATTGCTGCCGCGCTTGTTGGAAGCCGGCCTCAAAGTGAACGCACAGCAATTGACCGGGGAGTGGCAGGATCTTTTCAATCTTTCAGATTATATGAAGCTGAACGAAGGCGTGCTGTCAGGCCGCTTCGGCAACATTACCTACCATCAGCAAATTTCGCCAAACGTCTGGGCCGGTCCCAATGTTCGCATCGGCAGCCGCGTCAATTTTATCGCGCCCGTCGTCATCGGCGACAATACGGTGATTGACGACGACGTGCAAATCATCGGGCCAGTCGCCATCGGCGCCGATTGTTTCGTCGGCAAAGGCGCCACCCTGCGCGAAAGCACGCTGTGGAATCGCAGCCGTGTGGCGGAAGGAAGCTGGATCGAACGTTCCGTGATTGCCCGTGACAGCACAGTTGGCCCACGCCAATATTTGAAAGGCACGGTCGTCGTGAAAAATCAATTACACGCGGCGACTGTGAATTTGCTGGAGAAGAACTACAATATCACGACGATTGCGTCTGCCAAACCCGCACCGGCTTTGGCCGGGCAACAGCGCCGCCGGCTTTACAATTTCAGCAAACGCGGCATGGATCTTTTTTTCGCCCTGTTTTTGTTCATGTTTTTTCTGCCGATCATGGGCGTGCTCGCCGCGGCCATTAAACTCGACAGCCCGGGGCCGGTATTTTTCCGCCAACGCCGCTGCGGCCTCGGCGGCCGGGAGTTCTTCATGTTCAAATTTCGCTCCATGGTGCAAGACGCGGCGCAGCGCCAGCACGAGTTGAAACATCTCAATCAGGTCGATGGCCCAATTTTTAAAATCGAAAACGATCCGCGCATGACACGCGTCGGAAAAATTCTCCGTAAGTTCAGCCTCGATGAAATTCCGCAATTGATCAACATTTTGCGCGGGGAGATGAGCTTTGTTGGCCCGCGGCCGTTGGCGCGCAAAGAACTCAAGTTCGAGCCCTCCTGGTCTGAAACCCGCCTGCAGGTCAAACCTGGACTTACCGGGCTTTGGCAAGTCAGCGGTAGAAGTGATTCCTCGTTTCGCGATTGGGTGGCGATGGATAAGTATTACGCTACGCACCAAAGTCTGCTTTTGGATCTAAAAATCTTGTTCAAAACACCGTTCAACGTGCTTCTGGGTGCGGGTGCGTATTGAGTGCACGGCGCGCGAGGCCTAGGGAAAATGTATACCGTAAGGCTTCATGGGATATTCTTGCCCTGTTGGAGTTGGCGATAAGGAAATTACGCTGGTCAAAAACACATTTACGCCTTCTCGTGCCGCGATTGTTAAACCGAATATCGTCCGTAAACGTTTGAATATAGCTCCGCCCCTGAGGCACGAATTCGCATGCGCCCCACGATCTCAACAGCCATGATTGCGCCCGATCGCGACAATGCTTCAAAATACCTGCGCTGGCTTGCCAGTGGAACATTGCTCTTGGTTTATGCCTCTGTCGCTTACCGCCTTGCGAGTTTTCCGAATCAATGGTTGGGCGCGCTCATCGCGCTCTGCATCGGCGTCATCGCGATACTGGTAATCGGCCAGCGCCATTTGGCCTTATTAACGGCCTTGGTGGTCGCGATTCCGCTGGTGGGTTTTGATTTTAGCCTCTACTTCAATCAAAAACTCGGCGGCGATTATCGCATTGCCATGAGCTTGTTGGATCTTGCGCTACTCGGCTTATGGTTTAAATACATGCTCACTGTTCCGCGCGAGCAGCGCCAGCCCCTTCAGCCGCGCGCCTTGAAATGGTTCATGATCGGATTATTCCTGCTCGCGGTGCTCTCCTTGAATGTTGCAAAAGAGGCCGACCGCACATTATTCGAGCTTCTCCGTTTTTTTCGCATGATGATGCTCGTTTGGATTACGGCGAAAAGCGTCCCGAATCCGGCCGCACTCAAACATCTGGTCATGGTCTTATTCGCCATGACGATACTCGAAAGCTTTTTGAGTTTCGGACAAAAATTCTCCGGCGGCCAGTTGGGCATTACTCTGCTCGGCGAACCCGACAAGGTATTATCACAAGAATTGAACACCGGCGATACCGCTATTCGTCCTGGTGGAACCTTCGGCCATGCCAATCAATTCGCGCGCTTTCTCGGGCTGGTGCTGCCGCTTGCCCTGGCCGTCACGATTGCGGCGCAGAATAAAAAATATCGCCTGCTTTCGAGCGCGACGCTGGTGATTGGCGGCGGCGCTTTGGTGGCCACGCTCTCGCGCGGCGCATGGATTGGCGGCGTCCTGGGAAGCGGACTTGTTTTTGCGATCATGATCATGCAATCGGCGCTGCGCGCAAGAGCGCTGCAAAGTCTGAAGCTTATCGCGCTGCTCGTTATTCCCTTCGTTTTGATTAATATCGGCACCTTCATCGCGCGTTTTACCAGCGCCGATGAAGGCTCCTTCGCCACACGCGAGCCGATGGCGCGTATTGCCATGAAAATCATCCAGGATCATCCGTGGGGAATCGGTTACGGCAATTATCGCCTGTGGCTGCCACGGTATGGCGACCCGGCTGTGCCGTTTACCTTTCAAGCCAAAGTTCACAATATGTATCTCTTAGTTGCCGCCGAACTGGGAGTGGTGAGCTTGCTGGTGCTGCTGGGGCTGTTTTCCCTGGTATTTTATTATGGCTTCACGTTGGCGAAAAATGCCGCTCCCGATTCGGCCATGGTGGCCGCCGGGCTGATCGGCGGCTTGCTTGCCTTCATGATTCATTGCCTGGTCGACTACGAAGAAATCGGCCGTGTCCCGATCTTGTGGTTTTATGTCGCCCTGATATGCGCCATCACACGCCTTCATCAAAAAAGCAGTGGTATTCAAAACACCACGCCATGTACAGTAATTCTAGGAAAGAATTGACATGTCCGGCAAAATTTTGAAAAATGCTTCTTCTCTTTTGCTCGTGCAGGTACTCAATCCTTTGCTGGGCATGGCTTTCGTGATCACACTGGCCCGCATCGATGGCGCTGCAGGATTGGGGGTGTACATGTTCGCGCTTTCGCTGGTCAATATCTTCGAAAATATCGCCGGGCTGGGGCTGCGTGAATATCTCATCCGCGAGGTCGGCAAAAACCCGTCGCAATGGCCAGCGCTGCATAATTGTGCGATGGCCGTCGGCCTGGCCGCCGCTCTGCTGGCGCAATTACTCATGCTGGCCTTTGCAAAGGTTGCCGGTTATGACGCCGAAACCTTAAACGGACTTTTTGCCGTTAGCTTTTCACTGATGCCGGCGGTTATGCTTTATATCTCCGTGTCGTTTCTGTATGCTTTCGATCACATGGCAATTGCGAGCGCCGTTTTCATCGTTGAGACGATTGTACGCACTGTTCTCGGACTGCTAATCATTTATTATGGTCTGGGCATGCACTGGCTGCTCATCTCCTTCACGTTTAGCCGGATCGCTGCCGCGGCGATGGCCGGTTGGGCGCAATGCAAGCATCTCGGCGCGCCCGGCCGCGTGTGGAATCGCCAAGTGTTGCGCAACATGCTAAATGCTGCGCCCACCTTTGCGCTGATGGCAATTCTTGCGACGGTCTATTGGCGCTTGAATATCGTCATGCTCTCCCAAATGTGCGACGCCGAAGCCGTGGGGCACTATAGCGCTGGTTATCGTCTGATGGATCTCATCGCGTTTGCCGGCGGCAGCGTGCTCACCGCGCTTTATCCTGCCATGGCCCGGCTCTTTCATCACCTCCGCGAGGATTTCAAACTGCTGCTTGACAAAGGCATGCAGTACACCATTGCCTTTTATCTGCCTCTCGCCGTTGCCGTGCATGAGCTGAGCCCGAAAATCATCGTGTTATTCTTCGGCGAAAGCTTCAGCGCTGCGGCTGACATCTTGCGGCTCTTAACCTGGGTTACTTTTCCACTGACGCTGGCGAAATTGTTTGCCAACACGCTTGTAATCGCCGGCCGCCCGGATCTTGACCTGCGCGTCAATGCCCACCGCCTCGTTTGGAACGTCGTGTTGAGCTATGGGCTCATCGCCCAATTCGGTATGATCGGCGCGTGCTGGGCGATCTTGCTTTCCACGATCGCCTCAGTCTTTTTGCAGGCTTTCTATTTGCGCGATATCGCGCCGCTCACGCTCTCGTTTGCAGGGCTGTCAAAAACCTGCGCCGCCTTGCTGGTAATGATATTCGCGCTCAAACTCACAAGCGCATGGGCGCTCATTCCACAAGCGCTGTTGGCGGCCGGAATATATGCTGCCGCTTATTTGATGATGAAACCGTTCGATGTTGAGGATCGCCGGCTGTTGCATTCTCTGGGAAGATCGGCTGCAACGGCATAAGCAGGAAGGAAAACCCCATGCCAACAAATCCCAAAGTTTCTTTCGTGATTATTGGACGCAACGAGGAAAAGCATTTGGCCGCTTGCCTCCAATCGATTCTGCAGGTCAAATATCCCGCGGAACAAAAGGAAATCATTTTTGTTGATAACGATTCCACCGACCGCTCCGTGGCGATCGCGCGAGAATTCCCCATCACAGTAATCGCACTCAAGCAACAACCTGCCACGCCCGGCCGAGCGCGCAATGCCGGCTTGCGCGCAGCGCGCGGCGATTATGTCCATTTTGTTGACGGCGACATGACCGTCGCTCCCGAATGGTTGCATGCGGCTTTGCCGGTATTTGCTGATCAACAAGTCGCGGCCGTCGTTGGCCGCCTCCAAGAGGTTCATCCCAACAAGAGCTGGTTCAATCGTTTCTTCGATCTCGGATGGAGGGCCGCCCCACTCGGTGAAATTGGAAATCCCGGCGGCGGCGGCATGTTTCGCACCGCGGTTTTGCGTGAACTGGGCGGCTATGATGATTCGTTATTTGGAGCCGAGGAAATCGATCTCGGTTATCGCCTCCGCCAAAGGAATTTCAAAACCATTCGCATCCCGCACATAATGGTTTGGCACGACATGAACATGAAATCTCTCGGCCACTTTTGGCGGCGCGGCGTGCGCGATGGCTTCTACGAAATGGAAATAATTGCACGTTACTTCACGTGGTCGTTGCCGTTGCCGCAAGATTACATCTGGAAGATGAATGCACAAATTCTCGCTTTGCTCGTTTTGCTAACAGTGCTCATCAATCACCCCAACATCATCCTTGTCCAAGCCTGTTGGGCGCTGCCGGTGTTTTTCTTGGTAAAGAAGGCGCGTTATTTCTATCGTGCAACCGGCGAACAAAAAGCTTGCTGGCTCGCGGCCTGTTTCAACTATCTCAACTTATTTCCAATTGCCTGGGGAGAGTTGCGCTACCTTCGCATCAAACTCGCCGCCGTGCTGAAACGTTTATTTTCAATGCCTCTGGCGCGCGCGCGCCACGCCAGCACTTCGTAAAACGCCCGGCCGTTGTGCCTAGCCGGGCGTTTTTACTGACAATCGCGAATTGACTTGACACATTTTAACTAGTAAAATCAAGGCTATTCTTGTCAAGGTAAATACCGAACATCAGTAGTGACGCATCATTTTGTTCCATTCCGGTTTCATCGCTCTATTTTGTTGCAAAGAAATGTTGCGCCGTAAAACTTCCTTCCGCATGCCGCATTCAGACCACAGATAACTCAAGCAAATACGCGCCCAGACTTGTTGCGCCGCGCCCTTTTTGCTGGCATCTCCCTTGCTTTGCATTGCGGCAGCTCATGAATTGCTCACGCTCGGACAACTACAATTTTTGTTGAGGAAAATATGCCTGGAATTTTTGGAATCGTTCACCCGGAAAGCTCTCCGGAGCTTCTCCAGCGTTCAATGCAGAGCATGGTTGCGCCTCTGCTGCACTTTCCCTGGTATCAATGGACGGAAAGCCGCCGCACGGGCGCGGCAATCGGCCTCGTCAGGCTGGGCACTTTGACAGGCTCACCGCAATGCGCGGTTAGCGAAGACAATCGCTACGTGCTTGCTTTTGAAGGCGAGCTTTTCAACGCGCATGAGTTGCAAAAGGAGTTGGGCGTGCCTGCTCCGCGAGACGGCGAGGCCAGCCCTCATGCAACGATCGCCTTGCATGCCTTAAGGCGCCGGGGCGCTGCGGCGCTCGAACGGTTCAACGGGCTTTTTCAATTGGCGCTTTGGGATGCCGGCAGAAAAGAACTCCTGGTGAGCGGCGATCGTGGCGGCCTGCGGCCGATTTACCTTGTGCAGCAAGGGAATAAACTCGCTTTTGCGCCGGAGGTCAAAGCGTTGTTGACTCTGCAATGGGTTTCGCGTGCAGTCGATTATGCCGGTGTGCTCGGCTTTTTGCGTCATGGCTTTTGTCTCGGCCAGCACACGTTTTTTCATGCAGTGAAGGTTTTGCCGCCGGGTGCTTTTGCAGTATTCCGTCAAGGACGCCTGCAAGTGCAACGCTATTGGAAAATGGACTTCCAGCAGAACCCCTCACACAACGAAAAAGAAGCATCACAGCGTTTCATCGAAACATGGCGCGACGTCATGCACACACAGACCGAAGGTGAGCATCGTCATGGCCTGCCGTTAAGCGGCGGCGTTGATTCGCGCTTGATCCTTGCAGCAATGGCGGCGGACAAACGTGAGGTGCTGACGTTTACCATCGGCAATCCCGGCTGCAAAGATGCAGAAATTGCGAAACGCGTGGCCGAGACCGCAGGTTACGCAAATCTTTTCAGTCCGATCGTGGCGGGCGAGGCTGCAACAAGTTTGGAGCGCGCCGTGTATCTCACGGACGGCATGTTCAATTGCTTTCATGCAAACGTGCAGCGCCTGTTGCCCGGCCTGGCTGAAACCGCAAGTGTGGTTTATGACGGCATCACGCCTCTTGACGGCCTGTATGGTCCCGAAGATTTGTTTTGGCGGCAGTTCGTGCTTCCAACCAAGCCCTTGCGCTGGTTGCATTCTGAAGTCGACAACAAAAACATTCACGCCTTTACTCTGGCTCCCCGCACGCGCGTCAATCTCCTATCGCCGGAAGCCCAAGCTCACCTGCAACCGGAATGCGATTTAATCGCGGAGTCTCTAAAGGCGTTGGGCCATGACAACGGCAGCGCCACGGCCGTAGTCGATCGCTTCTGGCTCGAAGAGTTTAAACCCCGCTTCGCGGCATTCGGGCCGCAACTACTGCGCAGCATTGTCGACGTGCGCTGCCCGTATTTCGACAATCGCATGCTCGATCTCGTCGGCACATTAACACCATTGCAACGCAGCTCGTACAAGCCGTTACAGCGCGCGGCCATCAGCGCATTGACGCCGGCCCTGGCGCGCATTCCGTGGGAACGAACGGGTTTGCCCCTGACAGCAGGGTTTTACAGAACGCAGGGTCGCCGCGCCGCCAACGCTTTGCGCCGCCGCTTGAATGCCGCGCTGCGGCGGCAACCGGCAACCAGCGATTCCCGGATGATCGACTATGATGAAATGATCCGCAACTCTCTGAAACTGCAAAAAAAAGTTGCGACGATCATGATTGAGCGATGGCCGGAAGGCTCGCGCGTGTTCAATCGTAACAGCCTGCGCCTGCTGCTTGCCGAGCACATGAATCGCAGCGGCAACTTCGCAGAAATCATCGGGCGCATTGTTACCGTGGAAACCTGGCATAAGCTTTTTGTGCGCGATGCCGCTCGCCTGTCACGGATCGCGGCCAAAGCGCCGGAACAGATTTATCACATGGCCGCATAACGCGTGAACGACGAGAACAACTATCTCAACCAGCAGCTCATTTGCGCGCACCTCGGCGTAAGGGCTAAAAGCATGTATCCGTCATTGGAAAAATATTATCGTTCAAACCTGGTTTTACCCGTCTGTGCCGCCAGAGAGCCCGCGATTTGTGCGTCACACAACATTAACAGACTCTTCATGCGCCATCGCGCCACTATTGTTTTATGTTTCATTTTGCTGCTGGCTCTCGTGCTGCGCTTGTGGGGTATCGCTTTCGGCCTGCCCTATCAATATCACCAAGATGAGGGGCATGAAGTTTATCGCGCGCTGCGCCTCGGCCACGGCGATTTCGATTTCGACCGCAATTTCAAAGGCGGTTATTTCTACCTGCTTTTCATCGAGTATGCACTGTATTATCTCGTCCTCTGGATAACAGGCGGCGTTGCCGGCCTTAGTGACTTTGCATTGAAAATCATCTTCGCGCCAGCGCCGTTTTGGTTGATCGGGCGAATTACGACGGCGATCATCGGAACGCTCAGTGTTTATGCCCTCTATCGCCTCGGCAGGAAAATCTACGATGAAAAAACCGGGCTTGCGGCCGCGTTATTCCTGGCCGTGGCGGTTGTGCACACAGAGTGCTCGCATTACATCACCGTTGATGTGCCGATGACGTTTGTGCTGCTTCTCGGATTCACGGCGCTTGTTGAGGTGATGCGCAAGATTTCGCTACGTTCCTCCCTGCTGGCCGGTTTCTTGATCGGCGTGGCCATGCTCTTCAAAGCCTCCGCAGCAATAGCGCTCATCCCATTTGTCGTCGCTCACGCTCTCCGTCGGCGTGATAATGGCGCCCAAACGGCGTGGCTCAAAAAGTCCGGCTGGGGATTTGCCGCATTACTGACGATCTATCTGATTGGCAATCCGGGGCTGTGGCTCAACCAGAATGAAAATGTAGCGAACACCCTAAATTTCATTTTCGGAAAACCCGGTCTCACAAGCACGGAAGTCGATCCGGTTTTTCTCGTGCATTACTCCGATAGCATGATTTCGCCCTGGCGCTACTATTTTCAGGGTCTGGAATATTCCTTCGGCGCCGGCGTGTTAGCCCTAGCGCTGGCCGGTGTTCTTTGCGCTTTGTGGCGGCACCGTCCAAGCGAAGTGATGATGTTGAGCTTCCTCATTCCAGGATTCATCGCCATCTCCGCCTCAAAAACATTAACCGGGTTTCACTATCTGTTGCCGCTGCTTCCTTTTCTTGCAATTTCAGCGGCGCATGTTGCCGTGGCGCAATTGCAAAAACTCTCCACCACCCGCATGCGCGCAATGGCACTCGCGGCGCTGCTTATCCTGACGCTACAACCGCTGTATCGCAGCGCGGCTTTCAATGACCGGCTAAGCCGTATCGACACGCGTTCGCTCGCCAAAGAATGGGTGGAAACACATATCCCGGCGGGGACAAGGATCGTCATCGACAAGGGCCGCTACCGCAGTCACTGGGCGCCGCCGCTGGAGGAATCTGTTGCTGCGTTGCAGAGAATGCTTGCCGCCACCGATGATCCCGGCAAACGCGAATTTCTGCAAAAAAAACTGCAACATCTGTCAGGCATCACTTACGATTTGATTTCCACGGAATGGGGAACGAAAATTGAAAGCTTGGATTACTACAAGACGATTGGCGTGAAATACTTTGTCATTTCCGAGGATGTTCGTGCATGCTTTCTGCGGCCTAATGCGAAGCGTTTCTTCCCGGCCGCGGCAGCCTTTTATAATGCGCTCGCCACACGCGCGGATGTCGTTCTCCTGCGCACGTTTGATCCGGCAATCGGACAAAACCCCGGGCCCTGCATCAAAATTTATGGCTTTCGCGAGGCTTTAACTCGGTCAGCAGAAATGGAAGTTTTGTGTGCGAAATAGCCCTCTGGCCTGCAAGCAACACGTCATGCTGATCATTTTCCCTTGATCTGCTTGCCGATTGCAGGTGCCAGCAGACTCTTGTCTTTTTCTGTGAGAATCGTTCCTGTCAAGGTCATAATTGAAAATGCCGGCGCGCCAAATCTCAACTTATGTGATGCGATCCGGTACTCGGAGCCGCGTACATGGTTCTCGCCGGCGGAAGTTCGATAACTTTGCAAAGTCGACAAATTTAGATTTTGCACGTTAACGGACACTTGCAGGGCAGTTGCCAAACGGTTAATAAAAACGATTTGTGCACTATTTACTCCCTGGTGATGAAACGCGCTGACCAAGAGATCGTGATGATCAGACTCGGCTGCGATCCGCACAGCGCCAGCGGGAATATGCCAGGAGAACTGTCCCATTGCATAAAAAATCGGATTACGGCTGGCATCGGGATTAACGGCATAATCTCTTCCCAGCAACGCCCACTGAAAACCCAGACTGGCGTTGCCATGAGTGAGAATGTTATGCCACATCTGTGCGCATTCGAAAGCCCACGGCCACATTGTGTTTGGAATGTGCCACGGCGTGGTTCCAACTTCGGTGTAATAAACCGGCAGCCCGCGTGCAGCCGCTAACCTGGCAATACTCGCGAAGGCTGTGTTCCATTGGTCAGGGCCGCCTTCGACATAATATGTGTGATACGATATCGCGCTCAAGAACGAGACGGCAACAGAATCGTTCAACAAGGCGGGCACCCACACTTCGGGATCGAAATGGGGTGAGGCTAAATCCGGCGCGACAATTTTTGTTGTGAGTCCCTCGCGCTTGAATTTCGCACCGACGATTTTGATCAAGTCCCGCAGCTCTTCGGGTGAATATTCCATGAACGTGCCATCCGGTTCATTGGCCAAAACGATTTCGGAAATTTCGATATTGTGGCGGTCGCGCGCCCACAGCAGATATGCCGCAACCGACTCTGCAAACTCGGGATAACGGCTGCGCGTCAGGCGGCGATGATTCTTTTTAGCAGGATCGCTTACCATCCAATCGGGAAGGTTCCAGATTCCGATCATCAGCCTTTTATCAGGGAGGTTGGCAATTTTATTCATCATGGCGAAATCGCTTTGCACCAACAACGCGGGCACATCGCGCTGGTGAAAACGCGCGGCAAAGTACTCCCAGTTAAAATGATGCGGGTCGTCATCGTCGTTCTCCCTTTCCCAGCTATCGAACTCCGTCGCCATGCGCACGTGTGTGACGCCTGATTCCTTGAACGCAACTGTATAAACCCGTTCATCCGCCCAGCCATTCCACTTATTCAAAATCCAGCTATAGGTATTGCCGCCCCACCCAAGAATCGTTTGAAATGTGTCGCCGCCGTCAATCGTGACAATTGCTTGCGCATGTGCGAGGGTCGCGCCGCAGAAGACGAAACTCGCGCACAGGTGTTGCAAAAACGGACGCGATAATATTGACATGCCGATTTACTCATCTTAATAGGTTTGCATTTATGCGGGTAAACCTGCCGTTTGCTTACCGCAGATGCCCATGAAATGCGTAAGCAGTTTTTGAACTCACCGGTCAAAGCGGGTTCAAACATTATAGCAGCTTTGCCCGCCGGGTGTTACGCTTCATTCCACTCCGCGCCGTTGTTCTAGAATGAAATGTGACGGCGAGAGGGAATTTTTTCAGGACAAGAATCATTTCCGCGATAACTCTAAAAATAAGGTGTGGCGTTCGGACGCTCGTCTGCGTATTTCCTGGCATTGCCCTTGCTCAAGGAGAAATTATCACCCGGCAGGCTCGCTTCAAAAATAAGGAGATTTGAATGATTCGCATCGCTTACATCGTCACGCGGTTTCCAAAATTATCGGAAACGTTCGTGTACCGTGAAGTTCTCGAGTTGCGCAAACAAGGCGCTGAGGTCGAGTGCTTCTCGATACATCGTCCGCTGCCGGAGCCACTGCCGCCGGAGGCAAAGGCATTGTCACAAGAAACGACCTATCTCTGGCCGCCGCATCTTCTGCGATTCCTGCTCGGGATATTGAAACTCGTTGCGCTCTATCCCGGAAAATTTTTCGAAACCTTGACTTTTTTTCTGCGGCGGGCGCCTCAAAATTTCAGCGGGAAGCAGCGCTTCGTGTTGCATTTTCTCGAAGGCGCATATCTGGCGCATCTGTGCCGGCAGTGCAGCGTCGAATACATTCACGCGCATTTTGCCAACGGCCCTTCCAGCGTGGCATTAGCCGCGCATATGTTGAGCGGCATTCCGTTCGGCTTCACGTGCCACGCGCAGGACATTTATTCCGACCCGCTCATGCTCGATATCAAAATCAATCGCGCGCAATTGCCCTTGACGATTTCGCAATACAATCGCGAATACATCTTCGAGAATTATTTCCTGCAGAACAGGGCCAAGCTGCGCCTGCATCGCGTTGCAATCGATCTTGCGCATTTTCGCCCACGCCCTCGCGCGGTTGCGAGCGGAGATTCCCCGTTGCTGGTGGCCATTGGCCGGCTCGTTCCCAAAAAAGGCTTCATTCATCTTATTCACGCCTGCGAACGGCTGGCGCAGCGCGGCATCGCTTTTCGCTGCCAGATTATCGGCGAAGGGCCTGAGCGTGCGGCCTTACAGGACGCCATTCTCGCCGCCAAACTAGAGGATACGGTGAGCTTGCTCGGCGCACAACCAGACGTTAAAAAATATTTGCATGAGGCAGATATTTTCGTGATGCCCTGCGTGCTTGACGAATCCGGCGACCGCGACGGTATCCCCACGACGCTGATGGAAGCCATGGCCATGCAAGTGCCGGTGATCTCCACCAACGTTTCCGGCATTCCCGAATTGGTGCGGCACGAGCAAACTGGGCTTCTGGCTCCGCCGGAAGATGCGGAAGCATTGACACACGCGATTTGCCGTTTGATCGTTGACGAAAAACTCCGGCAGGAACTCGCCGCCTCCGGCCGGCGCCACATCGAGTTGCATCATGATCTCGCGACGAATGCCGGACTGCTTCTGCAAAACATTCTGCGGCGCTCCTCCTCGCGCGACGATCATACCGATTCGAGATATGATGCGACGATTGCGAATCGCATTTCCAGATGGAAGAGCAATCGCTTCGCTGGAAACATGCAAGCGTCGTTTGCATGAGTTTTTCATAGACAACCAAACCGAAGCGCCTCTGATCCGCACCGCCGGGTTAGAAGCAGTGGGGTTTGAAATTCAGAGTTGAGGCCTGCAGTGTTTGGGCCGCGGACAAAACATGCCATATTGCGAGGATGACAATCATGCTGGGAACCTATGCCATTATCTCACCGGTGCGCAACGAAGCCAAATATCTTGATCGCACGATTCAATCCGTCATCAAGCAAACGTGGCGGCCGGTGGAATGGGTGATCGTTGACGACGGCTCTTCCGACGATACGGCTACAATCGCCGAAACCGCTGCGGTGCAACACCCGTGGATCAAAGTCATACGCCGCGCGAATCGCGGCTTTCGCGAACCTGGAAAAGGCGTGGTGGTAGCATTCAACGAGGGCTTGGCGCAGCTTGGCCATAAACAATCTGATTTCATTTGCAAGATGGACGGCGATTTGGAGTTTGCGCCAAATTATTTTGCCACGCTCTTGCGAGAATTCGAGCGGCGGCCAAACCTGGGTATGGCGAGTGGCGCGACGTTTTTGCAAAGGCCCAACGGTAAAGTCATGCAGGAAAAAGTTGCGCCCAATTTCGTGGTCGGTCCCATCAAGCTGTATCGCCGCACATGCTTCGAAGATATCGGCGGTTTGGAGCCGCATCTGGGCTGGGACACGATCGATGTTTATCGCGCTCGCATGTGTGGCTGGGAAACCGCCAATTATCCCGATCAGATCGTGATCCATCTGCGCCAAATGGGCACGGCCAAAGGCATCGTGTGGGGAAAAATAAAAACCGGCATGGGTGAGCACTATTACGGCTCGCATCCGCTCTTCGTGCTGGCGCGCTGCCTCTATCGCATGAGCGAGCGGCCTTACGGTATCATCGGTTTGTCTATCGCGCTGGGTTATATGAAAGCGCTGCTGCAACGCAAGCCGCGCATCAACGATCCGCAGTTCATCAAATTCTTACGCGCCGAGCAGCTTGCGCGTTTACGGCAAATGCTCATGCCCTGGAGGCGCCGTGCTGCGACCGCAGCAATCCATTTGAACAAAACACTAGCGGCGCCTTCCCGGGTCTCCACCTTGACGCACTGCTGACTGATTGCATGGTTTGCAATGCTGCGATCACTTAATCTCTGGATTTTAATTCGTGTGAGCCGAAAGCATTTCGCGCCGTGGCAGCGCGGTAATTCCAATTTCGAAAGACCACGCGCTTAATGCAACAGGCCATCCGTTGCAAGAACATTTGACTAACGAGCGCCTTTTCAGACGGACACCAACTAACGTCAGGATAAAGCAATCATGAAAATCGACATTCTCGGCATCAAGGTGGATCGGGTCGGCATGTCTGAAACGATTGCGAGGATTGAAAAATTCATTACCGACGGCATTCCACGCATCGTTATCACGCCCAATGTCGATCATCTCATCAAAGCGCGCAAGGATAGCGACTTCAAACGCATTTATGATAGCGCCGATCTTTCCGTGCCGGACGGCGTGCCGCTGCTCTGGGCGGCAAAATTCCTCGGCACGCCACTGGTCGAACGGGTAAACGGCACCGATTTGTTTGAAGCATTGTGTGCACGCGCCGCCGGCACGGGCTATCGCATCTTCTTTCTCGGCGCGGCGCCGGGCATTGCCGCAGCCGCAGCCAAGACATTGGAGCGACGCCATCCCGGACTCCAAGTTGTCGGAACCTATTCACCGCCGTTCGATTTTCTCGAATCTGCAGCAGAAAACCAAAAAATCGAAGACCTGATTCGCGCCGCCCGGCCGGACATTCTTTTCGTTGGCCTGGGCGCGCCGAAGCAGGAGAAATGGATTGCCCGGCACCGGCATCGTTTGCTGGTGCCGGTGAGCATCGGCATCGGCGCATCGTTTGAATACGTTGCCGGCTGCACGGCACGGGCGCCGTATTGGATGCAACGAACCGGCTTGGAGTGGCTATACCGTATCGTCGAAAATCCTGGGCGTTATTGGCGGCGTTATGCGGAGGACATGGCTTTCTTTCCGCTGGTTTTTGCGCAACGTCTCAAACGTCTGTCGCAAAAAGGCACGCCGCGCCCGGCGTATTAAACTAACCAATTCGTTGTTGCAAGTGTAACAATAAGAATGGCAAAGAAATCATGTGTGGCATATCGGGAATTTTTTTTGTTGATGAACCTCGGCCCGGCATGGCGAGCCGCATCCATCGCATGACGGATACCCTCCGCCATCGCGGCCCGGACGATGAAGGTTATTGCCTGGTCAACAGCAAAACCGGCGCTTGCCGTTTCGCCGCCGGCGCGGAATCCGTGGAGGAAATTCGCAACGCGCTGCCTACGATCGACGGGCTGGATCAAGAGCCTTATGATTTGGCGCTCGGACACCGGCGCTTTGCGATTCTCGATCTGACAGCCGGCGGGCATCAACCCTATTTCGATGAGCGCAGTAACATTGGCGGCGTGTTCAACGGGCTGATCTACAATTACAATGAGGTCAAAACCGAGCTGGAAGCCGAGGGCGTGTCCTTCTACACGGATTGTGATACGGAGGTGCTCTTCAAGGCCTATGCCTTCTGGGGTGAACGCTGCTTTGCCAAGTTCAACGGGACGTGGGCAGTCGCGATTTATGATTTCAACAAACGCGAATTGCTTTTATCGCGCGACCGCCTCGGCAAGAAACCGATTTATGTTCATCGCACGCGCAACGCCCTGTATTTCGCCTCGGAGATCAAAGCGATCCTGCGCGTGCTCAATACCGAGGTGCGCGTCAACGAACGCGCCGTGTTTGATTATCTCATCGGCGGTTATCGCGATCTCTCGAATACCACTTTTTATGAGGACATCGAAAGCCTGCCGCCGGCTTCCGTGTTGCGCATCAACGCGCGGGGCGAAACCGCTTCTTCGAAATATTGGGACTTGCATTCGAACCGCGACAGCGCGCTCGCCTCGGCAGCGCCTGGTGAAGTTGCCAAAGAGTTGCGGCGCATACTCGAAGACGCGGTGCGCATTCGGCTGCGCGCCGATGTCAATCTCGGCATCGAGTTGAGCGGCGGCTTGGATTCTTCTTCGATCGCGGGATTGGCCAGCACCGTTCATCCGCGGCAGCTTTCCTGCTTTACGGTGGAATATCCACAGACGAAGTGGAACGAAGAGCCTTACGCGCGCGAAGTCGCGATGCGCTTTAAAATGGACTATCATGTCGTGCGCTCGCCGGAACGTTGGTTTTGGAATGACGTCAATGAATTCGTTGCTTTGCACGAAGAGCCGTTTCATTCGCCGAACTTGCACACCCAGCAGGCGGTGTGGCGGCTCATGCACGACACCGGCATTCGCGTCATTCTGTACGGCGCCGGCGGCGATGAAGTATTCGCAGGGTATCGCAAAGAATACTTCTATCGCCATCTGCGCGATTTATTGAAACGCGGGCAAATCGCTTCCTTCGCGAAAAATTTCATGAACTTTTCCGAGCTTTCAGCGCACGAGCTGCTGGCCAAAGCCTGGCAGCAGTTTATGCCCAAGCCCAACAACACGCTGCCGGCGCACAGCTTATTCACCAACGGCTTGGCCCATTTTCCCATGCTTGCGGCAAACGGCGGCACGGCAGAAGCGCAACTGTACATGAACATGACGGAGCTGAAGATGCCGTATTGGCTGCTGTCGAATGACAAGAACTCGCTTGCCATTCCGGTCGAAGTGCGGGCGCCATTGCTGGACTATCGTTTGGTGGAGTTCGCGTTTCAGTTGCCGGTGGGCCTGCTTATTCGCGACGGCTGGTTGAAATGGATTTTGCGCAAAGCGATGGACGATCTGTTGCCGCCGGCGATCACGTGGCGGCGCAAAAAAATGGGATATCCGTTTCCGCTGCAAGACTGGCTGTGGAATTCGATGCGCACGATCGAGACGCTCCTGGCGGAAAGCGAGAATCCCTATCTCAATCGCCGTTACGTCTGCGAGAATCTCCAGCCGTGGATAGCGCAACAGCCGGACCTGGTTTGGAGAATTCTAAGCCTGGAGTTGTGGCATCGCTGCTTTATTCGTAAACAAAAAGTCGCTAGCCTGCGCCCCCGCGCCGCAAGCCGGCCGGCCACGTTGAGGGCAGCCTAGACAATAAGTTCTTTGAAGTTCCCTCTCCCACTACATTTCGTTGCCATGCCTGGTCTCGTCATTTGAGGCCAGGCATTTTTGTTTAGCTGGGGCCCAATGGGGGGAACCGCCATGCGGCTGCCGGCGATACCGCTTTGAAAACGCTCCACTCGAAAAAGGTTATCTCGAAAACAAGCAAGACTGCTTTTGGCGACAATGTGCAAGGCCTGCAAAAGTGCGATCCCTGGCAAAAGCTGCTTCATTTCGTTGCTCTGAATTTAAAACCGGAATAAATCGTTACATCCAAATCGCTTCACAGGCACGAACGAGGTTACGATCAAGCACTGCCGCTCTCGTGATTACCTGCGTTTATCACGGTGATTACAGGCAACAGGCGATAAGTGCGCTCGTGGCGCGCCCCTTGCAAAGGTGAAAGGCAACTAAATGAAATGTGAATACGATCACCCCAACCGATTTTTCGACAACGCGATGCAAAACCAAATCGATAAATCTGCAATCCTGTTTCTGCTCATTCTAATGCTCGGAGCCGGATTGCGTGCTTGGGGCTTACACGAACAGAGCCTGTCTTCCGACGAATTGCTAGAACTGGCTATCGCAAAAAAATCGGTCGCAGAAATTATCATCGAAGGCGACGGATTTCCTCCGCTGTATCATCTTTTGCTGCACGGCTGGTTGAAGCTATTCGCCCACGATCTCGCCGCGCGCTGGCTCTCGCTGTTGTTTGGTTGTGCAGCCATCCTGGCGATGTGGAAGTTCGCGCCCTGGCTTGAAACTCCAAAATCCCGTTTGTGGGCAACGCTGCTACTGGTGTTGTCGCCGTTTCATATTTGGTACGCGCAAGAGGCGCGGGCTTACTCGTTATACCTCTTGCTGGCTTTGTTGGCGCTCGGTTTTTTGGTTCGCGCAGCGCGCACGGATCGTTGGCAGGATTGGGCGGCTTATGGATTGGCCGCCACTGCCGGCATGTTTACACATTATTATTTTTCAATAGTGATTGCCATAGGCTGTGTTTTTCTTCTGCTCGAAAAGAGAAAATGGCAGGCGTTGAAGCGCGCGGCCGTGGCGCACTGTGGATTGGCGGTTTGCATTTTGCCAACGCTTGGGCTGTTACTCGGCGACCTCGCTTTTCAGACCAGCACCATTCTCTCGCGGAGGGCGTTCACGGTCGCAGCATTCGGTTACACGTTTTTCTCCTTCATCGCCGGTTACGCCGCAGGTCCCTCACTCCGTGAGCTGCACACGGCTACGCCGAGCGAAGCGATTATCTCCGCTCTGCCCTGGCTCATACTCCTGGTAAGCGGCATTCTTATTCTGCTGTTCAACAGCCGGCGCGACTTGAATGTCAGCATGTGGCGGCAACGCCTCGCGGTTTGGACGCTGCTGCCGGTGTTGCTCTGCGGTGTGCTCGCCGAACTGCTTGTCGTCAGCTTTAAGCTGCAGTACGTCTTGTGGGCTTCGCTTCCATTGCTGATTGTGCTAGGCCACGCCCTTGCGCTGAGCTTCACCCGGCGTTCGACGCAGATTGCGATGCTAATTCTGTTTTTTGTGTTTGGCGCCTCATTGTACAATCGCCGTTTCGATCCGGCGTATCACAACGACGACGCGAAAGCGCTGGCCGGCTATCTAAAATCGCAAAGCGACCAGAAAACGCCGATCTTTGTGATGGCGTGTTACATGACCGAGCCGTTGCGCTACTATCTCGGCAATGATTGGCGCATTCATCCGCTGCCGGATGTCGGATTTCAAGCACAGCATTTAAATGAAGCATTGCAGATTCTTGCACCACATTCTACCGGGCATACGCCCTTCTGGCTGGTTTATACACGCGCCTATCACGGCGATCCTACGGGAAAATTCAAGAAAACGATTCTTGCAAAAGGTTTAGTACAAGCGAGGACTGAGCTTGCTGGTATCGAATTGTATCAAGGAAATTGAGGTGGCTTATGGATTATTTATCCGCTGAAACCAAGCACATCAGAGAATTCCGCGCAAAAGACGAGGGCGCATTGGGCATCGTTCGCTCTACCGCTATGCGCAAAAAATCATTGCCGCCCGGTGGGCACAGACAGTTAAAGATCGCCGCCGTTTTCGGCACCCGGCCGGAAGTCATCAAGCTTTTTCCGGTAATCAAACAACTCGAAAAGCACCCAAACCTGCAAAGCCTGGTGATCTCAACGTCGCAGCATCGCGAGATGATCGACGAGCTGCTGCCGTTGTTCGATCTGAAGCTCGATCACGATCTCAACATCATACAGCCGAATCAATCGCTGACGGATATTTCCACGCGCGCACTCGCCGGGCTGGAGGCTATTTTCCGCCAAGAACGTCCGGACTTGGTTTTGGTGCAGGGCGATACCACCACGGCTTTTGCCGGCGCGCTCGCCGCGTTTTATCACAAACTTCCCGTCGGCCACCTCGAAGCGGGTTTGCGCTCTCACGACAAGACGAGCCCCTATCCCGAGGAAATCAACCGCCGGCTCATCGCCACCATTGCCAACTTGCACTTTGCACCGACCGTGAAGAATGCCGTCAACCTGTATCGGGAAGGCGTCCATGTCGAAGATATCTTTGTGACGGGCAATACCGTGATCGATGCTTTGCTTCACATTGCTGCGCGTAAACGCGGAATCTTGCGTGACTATCTTCCTGCCGCAGCGTTGCAGGCGCCGCGCATGATTTTGGTGACCGCGCATCGCCGGGAAAACCAGGGCGCCTCATTGGAAAATTTGTGCCACGCCTTAAAAGAAATCGTGCAACGTCACGAAGATGTACACGTGGTTTATCCGGTTCATCTCAATCCCAATGTGCGCAAGACCGTCTTCGAGATTCTTTCAGGGCAGGAAAGAATTCATTTATTGGCGCCGCTTTCCTACGAACCGTTTGTCGAGGCCATGATGCAAGCGCATTTGATCATCACCGATTCCGGCGGCGTGCAGGAAGAAGGCCCGTCGCTGGGCAAGCCGATTCTCGTTTTCCGCAACGAAACCGAGCGGCCCGAGGGCCTTGCTGCCGGCGGCGTCAAGCTGGTGGGCACGCGCCGGGAGAGCGTCGTGCAAGAGGCCTCGCGCCTGCTTTACGATGAAGCGGCATATCGGCGAATGAGCGCCGTGCGCAATCCTTACGGTGACGGCCAGGCGGCGCAGCGCCTGGTTCAAGCCATTCTACATCATTTCGGTGTGAGTTCACGGCCCGAAAATTTCTTCGCTGCCACAAGAGCCAAGCAGCAAGCGGACCCGCTTTTTCAGGCCCCGCTATCGGCAGCACCAAACCTGGCAATCGCGGCGTGACCGTGTGCGGCCTCCAACGGGCGTTCGTTGCAGCGTCGTCAAGGCAAAAGCCGCAGTTCGACCGCGGCCAGTCTCCATCATTCATTGAGCGCAGTCAAATGCAAAAAAGTTACGCCAATTTCAAAGATCCTTTCGGCCTTTTAAAACGCATGTTGCTATCGGGGGATCGCGCCGCACGCTCGGCGTTGTATCGCGCCGCGGCCATGAAGTTCGTGGGGCCGCTTGATCTGATGCTGGAAAAGAGTGAGCGCCGGTTGTTGCAGGAAGAAAATCGCATCTCGAACTTGCCCATCATTTTTGTTGTCGGCGCGCCGCGCAGCGGCACCACGCTGCTCCATCAAACGCTGGCGCGATATTTACCGGTGACATACTTCACCAACTTGAGCGCGCTGTTTCCACGGGCGCCGCTTACGGCAAGTCTTAAATTTGCGCGTTTTCTTAAAGCCAAGCGTTTTGATGATCGCAGCTTTTACGGCAATGTCGCGGGCTGGGCGGCGCCCAACGACGGCTTCCACGTTTGGAACCGCTGGCTTGGCACAGATCGCTATCGCGCGCCGCAACAAATCAGCGCGAGCGCCGCACGTGAGATGAGAACGTTTTTCAACGCGTGGCTGGCCGCGTTCGAGCAGCCGTTTATCAACAAAAACAATCGCAATACCGATTGCGTGGCCTTGCTTGCCTCGATCTTTGATCATGCTTGTTTCATCGAAGTGCGCCGCCATCCCGTTTACGTCGCGCAATCGCTGCTGCAGGCGCGGCAGCAGATTCAAGGCAGCGCAGAAATCGGCTGGGGCCTGCACAGCGCCGACAGCTCGTCCGGCAAAGGCCATATTGACGAAATTTGCGAACAGGTTTTTAGTATTGAAAAAAAATTACGCACCGACAAGCAGCGGGTCGCGCCTGGGCGGTATATGGAAGTTTCATATGAACGCTTCTGCCAGCTTCCGCGCGAACATGTGCAAAAAATCACGCGGACGTTTCTACAACAAGAGCTTGACGAATCTGCGTTGCGCCAGAACCTGCAGCCATTTCGGGTGACCAATGAAATTCGCATCAGCCGCATGGAGTTTGATCAGATTCAAAACCGAATCGAGGCCTTGTACGGCGCCTCGGCATTGTCGAAATTTGAAGATTACCCATTAACCCACTGTGAGGCTTTGCCAGCAGCGCCGCAGCTATGAGTAACAAAGGCGCTGCTGCAAACTTCGGTTTCATAAAAAGTCTTTACACCATTTTTGCAGGAGAGAATCATGCAACTTCCAAGTGATGCCAACAACACCGGCAGGAATTTCGGACAAGAAGAGCTGGATCAACTCAAACGTGTGATCGCCTCCGGCACGCTCAATTGCACCAAAGGCACGGCGGTAAAAGAATTTGAAGAAAAATTCGCGGAGAAGTATGGCGTGAAATTTTGCCGCACCACCACCTCCGGCACTGCGAGTATTCACACGGCGATTGCGGCGATCAACCCGGAGCCCGGCGATGAAATCATCACCTCGCCGATCACGGACATGGGCGCGATCACGCCGATCATCTATCAAACCGCAGTTCCCATTTTTGCTGATGTCGATCCGCTGACCTACAACGTCACCGCGGAAACCATCGCGCCGAAAATCACCAAGCGCACCAAGGCCATCATCGTCACGCATCTTTTTGGCAATCCTTGTGACATGGATCCCATCATGGAGCTGGCACGCCGCCACAATATTCCCGTGATCGAAGATGCTTGCCAGAGCTATTTCGCCGAATACAAAGGAAATTTGCTTGGCACGATTGGCGACATTGGCTGCTTCAGTTTGCAGCAGGGCAAACACATGACGACGGGCGAAGGCGGCATCATCGTCGTCAACAATGAAAAGTTTACGCGCCGCGCCTGGTTGTTTGTCGATAAGGCGTGGGGATACGGCGATCCGAAACCGGATCATTATTTTCTTGCGCTCAATTATCGCATGACCGAGCTGCAAGGCGCCGTGGCGCTGGCGCAATTGGAAAAGGTTGATGATGTCGTTGCTAAACGCCGTCAAACGGCCCACATGCTGACCGAAATGATTTTGGATATTCCCGGCGTGCAGCCGCCCAAGATCACGTCGCAGAGCAAACACGTGTACTGGAAGTATCCCCTGCGCATCGACGAGAAAATCATCCAAGGCGGGGTCGATCAATTTGCCGCGGTGCTCAAGGAAAAAGGGATTTTCTCGGCGCCTCGCTACATTCAGAAGCCCGCATTCATGTGCCAAATTCTGCAAGAACGCAACACCTTCGGCAACAGCCGCTTCCCGTTCGAGGGGGAATGCCGCAAAAACGATCCGCCGGTAGTCTACAATTCCGACGAATACCCTGGCACCCTTGAGGCGCTGGCGCGCGTCGTGGTCCTGCCGTGGAATGAATTCTATACCGTGGCGCATGTGAATTTCATCGCAGCCAGTATCATTGAGGCAGCGAAAAAACTGAGGAGATAATGCCATGTCGGGCATCACAAAGAAGGCACATCTGAATCTCGCGCTGATCGGCTGCGGCCGCATCGCCGAGTCGCATCTCGAAGCCATTGCACAGAATCCGGAGTGCACGTTACTCAGCGCCGCCGACGTCCGGAAGGAAGCAGCGCAAAAGGTAGCCGACAAATTCGGCTGCCAAGCGTTCACAGATTATCGGCAAGTTTTGAATAATCCAGAGGTCGAAGCCGTGATCGTTTGCACGCCGCCTGCAACACATGCCGAGATCGCATTGTTCTTTCTCGATCACGGCATTCACGTCTTGTGCGAAAAACCGCTAGCCGTGCATGTGCAAGACGCGTTGTTGATGGCGCAGAAAGCCCAGCAAAAAGGCCTAATGCTCATGATGGCCTCCAAGTTCCGGTATGTCGAAGACGTAATTTCGGCCAAACGCCTGCTTGCCTCCGGCCTGCTCGGCGAGGCGGTCGTATTCGAAAATGTTTTTAGCGGTAAAGTGGATATGGCGCAGCGATGGAATTCTCAAAAGGAGCTTTCCGGCGGTGGCGTGCTGATGGACAACGGATGCCATTCCATTGACATCGCACGCTACCTGCTCGGCGCGATCGTCGAAGTGCAAGCAATGGCGGGAAAGCGCGTGCAGCCAATCGACGTAGAGGATACGGCGCTGATTTGTCTCCGGACCGCCAGTGGCGTTACGGGTACAATCGATCTCAGTTGGTCGATCCAAAAGGAACGTGACTCGTTCATTGACATTTATGGCACACGAGGCGTCATTCACATCGGCTGGAGAAGCTCGAAATACAAGCTTCACGAAAATTCCATTTGGGTGCCGTTCGGCGCGGGCTATGACAAGCTGCGCGCATTCAGCGCCCAGCTCAAAAATTTTGCCGGCGCGATCAAACACGGAGAAGCGCCGGTGATCGACTTACAAGATGCGCTGGAATCCGTGCGCGTCATCGCAGCCGCTTACCATGCAATGCACACGAACAAATGGGTGAAAATCGAGGACGCGGAGACATTGAACGCTGTCCGCAAAGCAGCCTAGGAGCGACGATAAAGTTCATCCACCATCATCAACGCAAGAGGGCTGAAGCGTCCAACGGCCATGCGCCGGCGACGAAAAAGCCCTCTTCTCTCAAGAAACGAAAGAAAAACGACATGATTCATGGAGATCAACACGCGGCACAGAAGGCGGACACGGCAATGCCACCGACGTGCCGCATTCATCCTACAGCTATCATCGAAGATGGCGTCAAAATCGGAGCAGGCTCGAGCGTTTGGGACAACGTTCACCTCCGCTATGGGGCGCAAATCGGTGAGCAGTGCATCGTCGGGGAGAAATCCTATCTCGCTTATGAGGTCAAAACCGGAAATCGCGTCAAGATCAACGCCTTCGTTTACATTTGCACCGCCGTGACAATCGAAGACGGCGTAATGATCAGCGCGGGCACGATTTTCACGAACGACCGTTTCCCGCGCGCGGCCACGCCGGATTTGAAGCAGCTCAGATCTTCCGATCCCGACGAACATACGTTGCCGACGCTGGTGCGTGAAGGCGCGACCATCGGCGCGGGCTGCGTTATCGGCAATGATCTGGTGATTGGAAGATTTGCCATGGTCGGCATGGGTTCGTTGGTCACGAAATCCGTTCCCGATTTTCATTTGGTATTCGGCCATCCGGCAAAGTCGGTTGGTTGTGTATGCCGTTGCGGACAATTGCTCATGCGTTTCTCGGAAAACAACGGTGACGGCACTACTGAAATTAAATGCCCGGCGTGCGGCTTGAGGTATGCCGTCAAAGATAAAGTGGTGCTTGATCTGAACCCGCCGAATCATTAATAAAAAACCATTGCAACATGCAGACAAGTGCAACCATGAACAGTAACACAAGAAAAACTGCTGGCGTCGATCTGCCGGATCGCAAGCGTTGGGCCGTCATCGGCGGCGGCATGCTCGGCATGACCCTGGCGCATCGCCTGGCGCAACGCGGCGAGGACGTCACGCTCGTCGAGGCGGGAAAACACCTGGGCGGTTTGGCCAGCGCGTGGACAATCGGCAATATTTCCTGGGATCGTTATTATCATGTGATCCTGATGTCGGACACGCATCTGCGTGTGTTGTTATCTGAGTTGGGTTTGGAAAAAGAAATTCATTGGGTCAATACCCGCACCGGCTTTTACACCGGCGGTAAACTCCACTCGATGTCGAACACGGTTGAGTTTCTGCGTTTTCCGCCGTTGCATCTTTTTGATAAGTTGCGGCTGGGCGTGACCATTGCCTATGCTTCCAAAATCAAAAATTGGCAGGAGCTCGAACGCGTGCCGGTTTCCGAATGGCTCACACGCTTGTCCGGCCGCCGTACGTTTGAAAAAATCTGGCTGCCGCTGCTGCGCGCAAAACTGGGTGAGACGTATCAGAAAGCTTCTGCGGCTTTCATCTGGGCGATCATCGCGCGCATGTATGCCGC
>QEVD01000391.1 GCA_003576975.1 Candidatus Zhuqueibacterota bacterium | reverse complement strand
CGCTTGATCTCGCCTTCTTGCAAGAAGCGCAGCAGTTTGACTTGCAACGCAATCGGCAATTCGCTGATTTCATCCAGAAAAATCGTGCCGCCGTGCGCTTCTTCGAACAGGCCTTTCTTGTCGCGCAGCGCGCCGGTAAATGCGCCGCGCACATGGCCGAACAGCTCGCTTTCCAGCAAATTTTCGGGAATTGCGCCGCAATTGACGACGACGAACGGCTGCCGTGCGCGCGGGCTTTCGTCATGAATGGCGCGCGCCACCAATTCTTTGCCGGTGCCGCTCTCGCCTTGAATCAACACCGTGATATCGGTGCGTGCCAGGCGTGCAATCAATTCGAAAACTTTTTGCATCGGCGCGCTGCTGCCCACCATGGCGCCGAAATGAAACCGTTCTGCGGAATTTGCCCATTCAAAAAAATGCGCGGCTTCCTGGGCAATCCACCCCGCAACTTTCTGCTCCACGGCCACGCGGCTTTGCAGATTTTGTGCGAGCAACCGGTTCAAATCAGCGCGCGTGAAGAAAAAAAGGTTGTCAATCTTGCCCAGTGCTCGGTCGGCGCCGGCCTCGTGCGCAAGATCGACCAGCAGCAACGGCGCATGCTGGCGCTGCGCCATGAGTTTTTGCACGAATTTTTTATCGGTCAGCGGCGGGCCATAATCCGATAAAAGAAGAATAAGATCAACGTGCGGCAGCGCTTTCGAATTATCGTCCCACGAAAGCGTGGTGATCAGCGGAAAAATCTTGTTGATTTGTTTTTCGTCGCGGGCATCGTTCGTCAGCAAGAACAGCTTGCCCAGTCGTGCTTGCTGTAACGCTTGCGCCGTTGTAATCGCCTCCGCAACGGCGCCGATGATGAGCACTTGGCGCTCGCGCAAGTCCCCAAAAATTTTTCCGGCAACTTCGAGAATCGCGGGCGCCAGCGAGGTGGCGCCTTCGAAGAAGTTCGTCTCGCTGCGCACTTTTTCAGAGAGCCAAAGCGCGCGATGATACAAGCGGTTCAATAACACGCCGGCGCTGGCAGAATCTTGCGCGGCCACGAAGGCTTTGCGCAAAGCCGCGGCTTGTTGCGCTTCGACCTGGCCGTTGAGTTGCCAGCCGAGCGCCGCGCGAAAAAAATGCGTCACGGCTTGCGTGCTGTGCTGCACGAGCAGGCCTTCCGGCGGCGCGTCGAACTCATTCAGCACGTGGCGCAACGCCTCCAACACGCGCGGCGCAAGCGCGGCATGCTCAGGCTCGCGTTCGTTCGACGCAAGATAAAACGCCGCAGATTGCGCGCCCGGGACGATCAACCATTCCTCCACACCGAGTTGCTGCATGCAGCGATTCAGCTTCTCAATGTTGAGGTCGAGACCGGGGGTTTCCGCCCGCGCCGCGCCGGTTTGCGCTAAAGAGATGTGATAAGCGTGCAACCACATGTTCAACGAAAATCATGAACTTCGGTAAATGCCAATGATACGATGAGAAATGAAAACATGAGCCAGCCAAAGCCGAGCAGGGACACCACGGCGGTGCGCTTGCCCTGCCAGCCGCTCGAGAGGCGCCCGGCCCAATGCCAAAAATAAATCAGCCAGGTTAAACCAGCGGCAATAAATTTTGCGTCCCAGGTAAAAAATTGCTCGGCGATCTTTGTGCCCTCATAAATGCCCAGGGCAACGCCGAGGGTAAGGAAAATCAGGCCGATGTTGACCGCGCGATTGCTGAGGGAATCAAAAAAGGCGAGCGAAGGAAGGCGGCGATAAAACAGGCCGGTGCTTTTCTTTTGCAGTTCGCGCGAGAGCAACAGATAAAGCACGCTGGCGATGAAGGAAATCGCAAAAGCAGAATAGGCGAAGAGCAGCACGATGACATGAATCTCAAAAACGATTTCGTGCAGCAACAGCGCCGGCAGCTCGCGGTTAAAGTCGATGCCAATATTGGAAAGCAAATGCAGGATCAATATGATCGGCAAAATGAACATGCCCAGCGAACGTTCGTGCAAGCGCCACTCCAGGCTCAAATACACCACACCAAAGAGCCAGGCGCAGGTGGTGAGCGCTTCGTAAATGCTGGTCACCGGCATGTGCCCGAGGGTAAAACTCAAATGGATGAGATAAAACAAATGCGCGGTAACCGCCGCTGCTGCCAATGGATTCAAACCGCTGGCGGCTTGCGCTTTGGCCTGCCGAAAGGTGTAGATGTAATGACTCTGCGCGATCGCATAAAGCGCAACGATGAGCCATTGTTCAAGATAAAGCATAAGCTGAGGAAAATTTCATAAACGGCTTTTGAGCAGGCGGCGAGTCCGCAACCGCCGCGTCGAGTGAGAGCACGCTGGCAACGGCGAGAACATTCCGCAAAAAGATCTCACAGCGATTCAAGTATCACGTTTGTGTGTTGTAAAGATATGCAAAAAATGCTGACTTGCAACAACTCAAAATCCCACGGCATAAGAAACGCCAATTTTTTCCAGCCAGATATACAACAACGAAAAGCTATGGCGGCGATAAAAATGCGTCAACACCAAATGCGAACGCCGGCCGTCGTACATCGGTCGCACAGAAAAATTGTACGGCAGTGCAAGATTTCCGCCAAAGGGGAAATTGTATCCGCGCTGCCATTCGGAATAATTCAGGCTTGCGTACAGCGACAGTGGCGTGCGCGGCAGGTGCTTTGCGAGCGTGAGATAATAACTTTGTTTGCCCTGCGGCGAGCCAATGCGATCCGAGCTTGTGCCCATAAACACGGCCGGCCATTGCGGCGTTTCCGTAAACAGATACCACGTAACCAGCGGCCCAATTTCTCCGGCCGCGGGATTGTACTCCGCGCCGATTTGCAGCGTGCGCCAGAGCCGGTAATTTGCGGTGAATCGCCAACGCGGCCGCTCCAAATCGGTATCAACATAACGCGCGGAAATATTCCAAGCGGTTTCCAAACCGCTCCCACGGAGCGGCGCGCCTTCGCCCGGTCAGCCGCTTCAGGTGGGCGCTTGCGCCACCGGACGCGGGCGCTTGGGCTTTTCCGGCGTCTCTTGCGCCCAGGCGGCAATCGCCGCGAACAGAAACAAATTGATGATCACACGGTGCAAAGACACAAAACCTCTCCTTTCTCTTCTCTTCGCGTCATTTCGGTGCAGAGGGCTTCATGGTCAAACCACTAACCTTTAAAATCCGGCGAGTTTTTTGGCGAGGTGAAATATCCGATCAAAATGTATTTTTCACAAGCGCAATTTTATGCGGCAATCAAAATAATTTTGGAAAGCGGCGGGCGTGAGGTTGCTTGATGAATGGCTGCAAATTGTGCTTTCCTTTTTATTGTAAATTGAATATCATGATGCCCTCTTGATTCAAAACGATCCGCACAACTACTCTAACGAGGAGAGTCATATGTCAGCTATGAATTCCTACCGCAGCAAGCATGACCTCGAGATGCACGGCATTAAGAACGCCAATCATGAGTATTGGAATTTGACCACGGCAGCATTGTATGAAGAAGCCGTGCTGCGGCGCGAAGGCGTTGTTGCACATCTCGGCCCTCTGGTTGTGCGCACAGGCCATCACACCGGCCGCTCGCCGAATGACAAATACATCGTCAAAGAGCCTTCCAGCGAAAAGAACATTTGGTGGGGCAAGGTCAATCGTTCGTTTGATACGGACAAATTCGACCGGCTGTATCAGCGCATGATTTCCTATTTGCAAGGCAAGGATCTTTTCATTCAGGATTGTTTCGGCGGCGCCGATCCCGCCTATCGCCTGCCCATTCGCATCATCACAGAAAGCGCGTGGCACAATTTGTTCGCGCGCAATCTTTTTGTGCGGGCGCAACCGCATGAACTCGCCGAACACAAACCCGAGTTCACCGTCATCAATGCCCCGCGTTTTCATGCGATTCCGGAAAATGACGGCACCAATTCCGAGGTGTTCGTCATTGTGCATTTCGCCAAACGCGTGATCATCATCGGCGGCACCAGTTATGCCGGCGAAATCAAAAAATCGATTTTTACTATTCTCAATTATATTCTGCCCTTGCAGGAAGTGTTGTCGATGCACTGCTCGGCCAACATCGGCGCGCACGGCGACACGGCGCTGTTTTTCGGACTCTCCGGCACCGGCAAAACCACCCTCTCGGCCGATCCGCATCGCCGCCTGATCGGCGATGATGAACACGGCTGGAGCAACACCGGCGTATTCAATTTCGAAGGCGGCTGCTATGCGAAAGTCATTCGCCTTTCAGAAGAAGCGGAGCCGGAGATTTATGAAACCACCCGGCGCTTCGGCACAATTCTCGAAAACGTCACGTTCGACTCCTACACACGCCGCCTCGATTTGAATGACGCTTCGCTGACCGAAAACACGCGCGGCGCTTATCCCATCGGCTACATCCCGAATCACGAACCGAGCGGCATGGGCGGCCATCCTCAAAACATTATCATGCTCACCGCCGATGCTTTCGGCGTCATGCCGCCGATCGCCAAGTTGACCTCCGAGCAGGCCATGTACCATTTTCTCTCCGGCTACACCGCCAAAGTGGCGGGCACGGAAAAAGGCCTGGGCAAAGAGCCGCAAGCGACGTTCAGCACGTGTTTCGGCGCGCCGTTCATGGCTCTACATCCAACCGTGTATGCCAGGATGCTCGGCGAAAAAGTTGCCAAACACAAGGTCAACTGCTGGCTGGTCAACACCGGCTGGACCGGCGGTCCGTTCGGCGTCGGCCATCGCATGAAAATCGCATACACCCGCGCGATGGTGAGTGCCGCGCTTGATGGCCGCCTGGCGCAAGTTGCGACCAGCGAAGATCCGATCTTCGGCTTGCACATTCCAAATTCTTGTCCCGATGTTCCCAACGAAGTTTTGCAGCCGCGCAACACGTGGCAAGACGGCAAGGCCTATGATGAACAAGCCCAACA
>QEVD01000390.1 GCA_003576975.1 Candidatus Zhuqueibacterota bacterium | reverse complement strand
TGTCATCAAATCATTGTTGGAAGGCGCCGGCCTCGATTATTACATCGAGGGCGAGAACTTTCATTATCTCGGCGTGCCGCCGGCGCAATCGGTTAAACTCGTGGTGCGCGAAGATCAAGCGGAGGCCGCGAAGGAATTGCTGTCGGGACTCGATTTGCGCGGCTGGTCGGTTACGCGCAGCGCCGAATCCGATGACGATGAAGCAGAGCCGGATCAGACAAGTTAAAGCGAACGCCAATGATTCTCAGCGTCACGCCCAATCCCATGCTGGATAAAACGCTTTGGCTTTCCCAACTGCAATTCGGGAAAACCCATCGCGCGCACCGGTTGGAAGAAATTACCGGCGGCAAGGGCATCAATGTCTCGCGCGCCTTGCGCAATTTGGGCGAGAATACGCTTGCCACCGGTTTTATCGGCGGGTATACCGGCGCGGTTATCCGGCGATTGCTGGATGCAGAAAAAATTCCACACGATTTTGTAATTCCACACGATTTTGTTGAGATCGCCGCAACAACGCGCATCGGGTTCACGCTGATGGAAACGGATTCGACGCGTCATACCGCGGTGTTCGAGCCGGGGCATCAGTTGCAGGCACAGGAAGTTGCCAAACTTGTCGAGTGCGTAAGCGAGCGCTTGCCGCAATGCCGGGCCCTGGCGCTGTGCGGCAGCATGCCCTGCGAAGGCTTTGATCATTTGTATGTCGATCTCATCCGCGCTGCGCGGCAGGCCAACGTGCCGGTATTTTTGGATTCTTATCACGCGCCGTTGCGGCACGGCTTGGCTGCCGGGCCGAATTTTCTCAAACCCAATCGCGATGAAGTTTTGAACACGTTCGGCTTCGATGTGCGCCGGCCCGCAGATCTTCAGCAGGCCCTCGCGCAACTCGTGCAAGCCGGGGCGCAATATATTTTCATCACAGACGGCGAGCGGCCGGTTCATGTTTTTGCCAACGACCGGCAATATGTCGCCACTCCGCCGGCAATTGATTATGTCAATGCGCTCGGCAGCGGCGACACAATGGTTGCAGCTTTTCTTTACGGCTGGTTGCGCAACATGCCGGAGGAAGAATTGATCCGATTCGCGCTGGCAGCAGGCGCCGTAAATGCCGCGCATGACATGCCGGGTTACGCCAATCTTGCCGAGATTAAGGCGCTTGCGCCTCGCGTTCACCTGCAGAGGGCCTAGCGTTCAAATCAAAATCCGTTGGCTGTTTTTATCAGTATAGTCTTTGCTAATACCGTGTCTGGAAATGAACCCGTGAACATTCAACCGAACACAATTTAAACCAGCTTCCATGAAAATTTCCTACGTCATTCTCGTCGCCGGACTCCTTCTGATCCTGGCGGCCGTCTCCGGTTATCTCTACAACAAGCAGCGCCTGGCGCAGCGTGATCTCGAACAGCAGCGCGCCGTGAATCTCGAGTTGACTCAGAAGGTGCAAACCCTCGAGAATCAAATCGTAGCCTTGTCACAGCAACTCAAAGAAGAAGTGTCCAAGGTTTCCACGGAAAAGAACGAGGAAATCACACGCTTGACCGGCACGCACGAGGCCTTGATCAATGAGCTGAAGAATGAAATCGAGCAAAAAGAGATTCAAATCACGCAACTCGCCGATCGTTTATCGGTGAGTTTGGTGGATAAAATTCTGTTTCCGTCCGGTGAAGCGGATTTGTCGGCGGCAGGCGTACAAGTGCTGCAGCGCGTCGGCAATATCATCAAAAGCGCTGAAGACAAAATTATTCGCGTCGAGGGCCATACCGATAACGTGCCCATCGCCGCGCGTTTGCAGGCGCGCTTTTCCACCAACTGGGAGCTTTCCGCCGCGCGCGCTACAAACGTTGTGCGCTTACTGCAAGAAAGCGTGGGCATCGCGCCCGAGCGTTTGCAGGCGGCAGGCTTTTCGCAATATCATCCCGTTGACACCAATGAAACGAAGGAAGGCCGCAGCCGCAATCGCCGCATCGAAATTTCGCTGCTGCCGGCCGGCGGCGCTTCCGGAGTAATCCCCAAAAACTGATGCCAGCATATGCAAATCGATCACGTCGAGTTGTTCGTGCCTGATCGCCATGAAGCGGCCAGGTGGTATGAAGCCGCTCTCGGCTTAAAAATTTTGCGTGAACATGAGGATTGGGCGGCTCATCCCGAAGGGCCGCTGATGATTTCCAGCGATGGCGGCCACTCCAAGCTTGCGCTGTTTGCGGGTGCGCCGCGCGGCAATCGTGAAACCGCGGGACATCACCGCGTCGCGTTTCGCACCGAGGGCCAAAAATTCCTGCGCTTCCTGGATCATCTCGAACAATTCCCCATTTTTGATGAGGCCGGGCAGCGCGTGACGCGGCGCAAGGTTGTCGATCATGACAAGGCGTTTTCAATTTATTTCTGCGACCCTTATGGGCATCGCTACGAAGTTACGACTTATGATTACGATTATACCGTCACGCATTTATCCCAATTGAATAAGAAATGAAAAAAGCAAAAAGCTATCAGATTGGAAACTTGTTGCAAGAGACAATCGCCGGTGTTCACATCCTACTGGTCTTGCCCGCGTTCCTTCTCACCTCCTGTTTGAAACCTTACACCGCCATGGATCATTCGCAGCAACCAGAGGTTCGTGTGGGTTTGATTTTGGATGCGGCGCAAGCGCAGTTCGAGGTCGCCGAAGCCTTCAGCGTGCGCGGCCCGGACGGCAAAATTCAAACACACATACCGGCAGGCGAAACCTGGATCGTGCAGCCCAGCGGCATTTCTGAACAGCCGCTGGAATTACGCACGCGCGACGGCGCGCAACGCTTCACCTTGCCGGAGGGCACGGAAATAAATGCGCATGAAATCAAGCTTACACTGGGCAAGGAACAGCGCAGTTACCACGATCGTTTGCGCTTTCATCTCACACCGTCCGGCAAGGTTACCGTGGTCAATATTTTGGCGGTGGAATATTATCTTGCCGGCGTGTTGCCCGCGGAAATGAATGCGCAATTTCCGCTCGAAGCATTGAAGGCGCAAGCCATCGCCGCGCGCAGCGAAGTCATGATGAAGCTCAAACCAAATCGTGATGACGCCATTTTTGATATTTGCGGCGACGCCACTTGCCAGGCTTATACCGGCAAGGGTCAACGTTCGGCGCTGACGGATCGCGCGGTGAATGAAACGTTCGGAATCGTTTTGGCCAATCAAAATCGCGAAGTCGTGAACGCGCCCTATGCCAGTGTTTGCGGCGGGCACACGGAGAACAATGAAAGCATCTGGTCCGGCAATGCGCGGCCGCATTTGCGCGGCGTGTTTGATTCTGTTTCCCCGCACAACGCCGTTGAAGATTTGACAGTGGAAGAAAACGTGCGCGCCTGGCTGGCAAGCAGTGCAACGGCAAATTGCAATCTCGAAGGCATTGCCGCGCCCGCGGGCATGGCCTATAGCAAAAAATATTTTCGCTGGCAGATGACTTTAACCGCAGCAGAATTGCGCGACAATATTCGCAAACAAACCGGTGAAGATTTTGGCGATTTGCTCGATCTGCAAGCCATCGGTCGCGGCGTTTCGGGCCGTATCACCAAGTTACGCGTTGTCGGTACAAAAAAAAGTTTTGAGATCAACAGAGAATTGGCGATTCGCCAAGCCTTGTCGCCGCAAACCTTGTGGAGCAGTTTGTTTGTTGTCGATAAAACGGCCAGCAGCGCAAACGGCAGCGCGGCGCAGTTCATTATTCGCGGCGCGGGCGCGGGACACGGCGTGGGCATGTGCCAAATCGGCGCGGCCACGATGGCCTTGCGCGGCAGCAAGCATGAAGCGATTCTCAAACATTACTATTCCGGCATTCGTCTGAGGCGCGCTTATTAACCTCGAACAAAGCTCAGGTTCCACCCGAGGCACGATGCAAATCGCCATTCGCCAGTTTCGCACGCACGCGGAATACAAAGCCTGCGTCGCCCTGCAGCAGGAGACATGGGGCGCGGTTTTCACTGAAATGGTGCCGCCTTCAATTTTATTGGTCGGCCAAAAAATCGGCGGCGTTGCCGCCGGCGCATTCGATGAGCACGATCGGTTGATCGGTTTCGTCTTCGGCTTGACGGGCGTGAAAAACGGGCGGCTGGTGCATTGGTCCGATATGCTCGCCGTGCGGCCGGAAGCGCGTGATCTCGGCATCGGAAAGCGCCTAAAACTGTATCAACGCGAGTTGGTGCAAACGCTCGGCGTGGAAACAATTTATTGGACCTACGATCCGCTGGTGGCGCGCAACGCCCATCTCAATCTCAATCGTCTGGGCGTTGAGGTCGAAGAGTATGTGCCGGACATGTATGACAGCGATTCGCAAAGCGATTTGCATCGCGGCCTGGCATTGGATCGTTTCATCGTGGCGTGGCATATTTCATCGAATAAGCTGCGGAAGGAGACAGAAGACTCCTCGGCAAAGGCTCGCGAACGCTTCAAAGACGCCGGCATCATCAACCCCCACGGGCAATGCGCGACGCTCTCAGAAAATTCTGCGTTCGTGCACGCGCGCATGCGTATCGAAATTCCACCGGATATTCAAGCCGTCAAAGAAAGCTCGCTGGAAACCGCAATGCACTGGCAAGCATCCGTGCGCCAGGCTTGTCTTTTTTATTTGGATCATGGTTATCGCGTTGCCGGTTTTTATCGCGATCCGGAAAATGGCCGCTGTTTTTATGGCGTCGAGAAATAGAACGCTGGATTTCATTCGCCACATGGCCTTTGACCGCAACCAAAAGATTGAGCCACGGATTGACACGGATTTTCAATCTGTGTGAATCCGTGAAAATCTGCGTCCAAAATTTTTTGTTTTTCTGTACAACCGTGATGTGTAACCGCATAGTCAGATCATGATCCAAATCGAACGCCTCACCTTGCGTGAAATTCGCCTGCCGTTGAAAGAGCCGTTTGAAATTTCCTCCGGCACGGTGACGGATCGCCGCATCTTTTTGCTGCAACTGCGCGATGTCAATGGCATTACCGCCTGGGGCGAGTGTGTGGCCGGCGAAGCGCCGAACTACTCCGCAGAAACGGTTGAAACCGCCTGGCTCGCCATTCGCGAATGGATTGCCCCGCGTGTGCTCGGCCGCAAATTCAATCATCCGCGCGAGTTCTTTCCCGTGCTCGAAGAAAACTTTCGCGGGCACAACATGGCCAGGGCTGCGGTGGAAATGGGCGCATGGGAGTTGGCCGCGCAAATTCAGGGTGTGCCGCTCAGCCGCCTGCTCGGCGGAACGCGTGCGAAAATCGCCGCCGGCATCTCGCTCGGCATTCAAAAAAATCCGGAAATTCTCGTGGAAAAAGCCAGGGCTTGCCGCGCCCAGGGCTATCGTAAAATCAAAGTGAAAATCAAACCCGGCGCGGATGTGGCGTTCGTGGC
>QEVD01000389.1 GCA_003576975.1 Candidatus Zhuqueibacterota bacterium | reverse complement strand
TTGCACCTACGGTGCCAACTTAAAACGGGTAGATGGGACCACTTTTTTCAATGCCTCATCAGCCCGTGAAAAATTCATCACCTTTTGGGAATTGCTCCCATTTCCGATGAATCAGGATCATCTATATCAATTTTTATGACACCAATACCAAAAGAAGTTGAAAGTCTTCGTAATTCCGCTTGAAATTCCTCATCTGTCGAAATTTGAGCAGCTACCAAGTAGCCTTCATGTGACCATGACGAATTTGATACAGTCTGAAAAAATGATTCGCGTAGATTTCCAAAAGTCAACTCTCTTTTGATCTCAAATGAGAAGAGTTTTGTTGCAATGTTACCAATTGCTGAACCAAACTCAATCACTTCTGGTTTCCAGTCATCAACAGGGAAATAAAAGCCAACCATATCGGGATGAATCCACTCTCCAAATTCTCTTCTATCGGATCGAGAATGCTGAATCGTCTTAGTATATGCCTTCAGAAAGAAATAGGCATAGTATGACAGAAATGGATGAAGGTCTCGTTCAAGAAATTCCGCTGCCTTTCTGGGTATTTCAACCTCCGATTGAGATTCATCCAGCGCTTCAAGGTCAGCATCGCTCAAGAGTGACCGTAAACTGAAGCGTCTCGGACGTGCGCCAATCTTTACAAATGGGCTATTATCTGAATCACGAATATTGACATATATTTGTGCAGCGATTGTTGCCGAAGGCGTTTTGCCTTGGCTTGCAAGATCCCTGTCATATCCCTTTGATTTCGCCGTATCCCAAATTTCATCAACTGATAAGGGTTTCTTTTCTTCTTCAAGGACACGTTTGGCTAATTCAAGGAACGTCATCGTTTTCATTCAACATGTTCCTTATTAAAAGACAAAATCCTATATAGGGTTTAATTGGTCTAGTCTGTATAATCCGATCTCAATTGTTCATCTTCAGCAAATGAAATAGGCCATAAAATCGAAAAAATCTCTCTGTTGGGTTGAGCTAGGTAGGCAGATTTCTTCTCTCACTAAAATAATCCGCCTCGCGCACAAGCAAGCCTTGCGCCTCCATTTTTACAATCTCGCCATTAAAGACTTGCTCAAAAGGCTGTTTGAATTTTCGCGCAAATTCTGCGAGCGGAATGCCGCGGCGCTGCCGCAATCCCAGAAACGCAAATTCGAACATGCGCTGTTGCCGGGTCAACTCTTCGCTTCCGTCTTCGGGTAATTGATTTTCCGCCAGGCGGTCGAGATACTTGCGCAAATTCGCCACGTTCCAGAAGCGCCGCTTGCCGTCGAAAGAATGTGCCGAGGCGCCCAAGCCAAGATAAGCGCTGCCGTCCCAATACTTGATGTTATGCTGCGCTTCGTAACCGGGCTTGGCAAAATTCGATATCTCGTAATGGCGATAGCCATGAGTCAAATTGTAGGCGGAAATATGATCGGGATTGAGCGCGACCGCGCGCTGCAATGTTCTCTGCCAGCGCCGGCGCGTCTGGCTCGGCAAGGCGAACATGAAATCCAAATTCAAATTTTCAAAGCCGGCATAGCGCGCATGCTGCGCCGCCAGCCGCGCCTGTTGCGGCGAATGCACACGATCCAGCAGCTTCAACTCATTTGCTTCGAACGATTGCACGCCCAGACTCAATCGATTGATGCCCACGGCGCGGTAATTCGCCATTTGTTTGCCGTCAATCGTGCCGGGATTGGCTTCCAGAGTAACTTCGAGAACTTCGTTAAACTTGAAATGGGCAAAACAGCAATCGAGAATCGTGGCAATTTGTTGAGAAGAAAGCAGGGAAGGTGTGCCGCCGCCGAAAAAAATCGTTGCAAACTTTTGCCGCTGCCAAAATTTTTCAGCAGCGCGCAGCGCAATCTCGCGTTGCAGCGCGGCGATATAATCGGGTATGCGATTGCGGCTGCCGGCAATCGTGTAAAAGTCGCAATAAAGGCAGCGCTTTTCGCAAAAGGGAATGTGAATGTAAAGGCCGGCGTCTGCCACGAGTTGCTTCAGAAGAGGTTAATGTTGTACGTCCCAACGCTTTGCACGCGTGCAGAGGATATGCACGCACCGGTTTTAGCCGTTGGGAACATTTAGGAAAATCGTTCAAATAACTTTCCCCTATCTCAAACCGCGAATGAACGCGAATAAACACGAAAGAAGGCTTTCGCGCATATTCGCGTGTATTCGCGGTTTCGAGGAAATGAGTACGTTACTAAAACGGTATTCTTTAGCTTTTTATGGCGTCGCGAAATTATTTGATCGAGTTCCCGATGCGGCCCCAGCGAATATTCTTCAACCATGCCAGCCAGGGTTTGTCGGTGTCGACGGAGAAATAAATAATCAAAGCCTGGCCGACGACGTTTTCGCGCGGCAGGCAATCCCAATAGCGGCTGTCCTGACTGTTGTCGCGGTTGTCGCCCATCATAAAAAATTGGCCGGGCGGCACGGTGATCGGGCCATAGTAATCGCCGGATTTTTCGGCATAATTTCGAATGGTGTAAACCTGCCCGGCAGGCGTGGTGATTTTATAATACCGCACGGCATGGCCTTCAGCGGCATCGTATTCTTCTTTGAGAAATTCTCTCTCGCCTTCCGGCTTGCCGTCAACGTAAACCGCGCCGTCGCGCACTTCCACGGTCTGGCCGCCGACAGCGATGCAGCGTTTGATGTAATCGAGCTTGGGGTCGCGCGGATATTTGAACACGACAATGTCGCCTGCTTGCGGCTCGCGGAGGGCGGGCAGGCGCCATACCGGAAACGCGATGTCGGTCCACGGAATGCCGTCGGGCGTGCGCGCGCCATAAATGAATTTATTGACGAGCAGGAAATCGCCGACGAGCAGCGTGTCTTTCATCGAACCGGTGGGAATGCGGAACGCTTGCACCACGAACGTGCGCAAGAGCAGCGCAAAAAACAACGCCACGAGAATCGCTTCCGTATACTCGCGCGGCTTGCTTTTGGTGGGATGCTCGACGGCTTCACCCTTGGGTTTCGCCATTTTCACAGTAGTCTGAGACATGAGTCAAACCTTATGACGATTCAAAATTACCGATGATGCAACAGATCGACCGCTGCCTGACGGGTTAGAAAAACATTCTCCCGCACCAGCCGGGCGCGCCGGAATCAAAAAGAAAAAGCCTCACGCAACGATGCGAAAACGCAAAGAACAAGCAAAGCTTCTTTGCGTGAAATTGTTTGTTTTTTGCGCTCATCTGGCTTTTTAGATACTACCCTGATTTGCAGACAAGCTGCAAATCAAAGCTTCTGCGAAGCAGCAAATAACTGTTCGGCGAAACTCGGTGACCATCGGCGATAGAGTTTTTCACCGAAATGCGCCGAAGTCGCCGAGCATCGCCGAAAAAACTCTGGCAGGATGATTTATCGGCAGAATTATTTTGAATCGTTCTGCCGACAAATCATCCTGCCATAAACTTTCAGAATTTTATTCTAACTTTGAACGCCTTATGGCCTAAGACTGCCATCCAAAATAAGGATGAAGACTGCCGGTTAATGTTCAACTTTTAACAGATGAAGACTGCCGGTTAATGTTCAACTTTTAACACCGCCAAAAACGCCTCTTGCGGAATTTCGACGCTGCCGAGCTGTTTCATGCGCTTCTTGCCCTCTTTTTGGCGCTCCAACAGCTTGCGCTTGCGCGAAATGTCGCCGCCGTAGCATTTCGCGGTGACGTTCTTGCGCATCGCTTTCACCGTTTCACGCGCGACAATCTTTGAGCCGATGGCCGCCTGAATCGCGACTTCGAACATTTGGCGCGGAATCAACTCGCGCAGCTTTTCGCAAATTTTCTTGCCCCATTCGTAGGCTTTCTCGCGGTGAACGATGTGGGAGAGCGCATCGACCGGATCGCCGTTGATGAGGATGTCAAGCTTGGCGAGGCTTCCTTCGCGATACCCGATGAAATCATAGTCAAGCGAGGCATAACCTTTGGTGTATGATTTGAGCTTGTCGTAGAAATCGAAAATGATCTCGGCCAGCGGAAATTCATACGTCAAATCCACGCGCGAGGTGTCGATGTAGCTCGTGTTTTTGTGCGCGCCGCGGCGCTCCTGCGCCAGTTTCATAATATTGCCGATGAACTCCGCGGGCGTAATGATTTGCGCGCGAATGTAAGGCTCTTCGATGTGATCGATGTCGCCGGCATTAGGCATCAACGCCGGATTGTCGACCACCAGTTTCTCGCCGTTGGTTTTGAACACCCAATACTCGACGTTGGGCACGGTAGTGAGAATATCGAGATCGTATTCCCGCTCCAACCGTTCCTGCACGATTTCCAAATGCAGCAACCCAAGAAAGCCGCAACGAAAACCGAAGCCGAGCGCCACCGAGCTTTCGGGCTCATACACCAGGGAAGAATCGTTGAGCTTGAGCTTGTCAAGCGCGGCGCGCAACTCTTCATACTGCTCGGAGGCTGTCGGGAAAATGCCGCTGAACACCATGGGCTTCACTTCGCGGTAACCCGGAAGCGGCTCGACCGCAGGATTGTCGGCGGAGGTAATCGTGTCGCCGACTTGCGTGTCCTTCACTTCCTTCACGCCGGCGATGCAATAACCCACGTCGCCCGGTTCGAGCTGGGGCTGCGGAAATTTGCGCAGCCGCATAACGCCGACTTCCGCGACTTCGAATTCCTTGCCGGTGGAAAAGAAGCGGATTTTCATGCCCGGCTTAATTATACCATCGAACACGCGGATATACGCAACGGCGCCGCGATAACTGTCAAACATGGAATCAAAAATCAGCGCGCGCGGCGGGTCGCTGGCTTTGCCGCGGGGCGGCGGCACACGATCGATCACCGCCTGCATGATGTCGGCCATGCCGAGGCCCTGTTTGGCGCTGGCCAGAATGATCTCACGCTCGTCGATGCCCAGCACTTCGGTGATCTGATGCTTGACCATCTCGATCTGCGCACCTTGCAGGTCGATCTTGTTGATCACAGGAATGATGGTGAGATTGTGCTCGAGCGCCAGATAGAGGTTGGAAATCGTTTGCGCTTCCACGCCCTGCGAGGCGTCGACGACAAGAATCGCGCCTTCGCACGCGGCGAGGCTACGCGAAACTTCATAACTGAAATCGACATGGCCCGGCGTATCGATGAGATTCAATATGTACTCTTTGCCATCGGGCGCGCGGTAATTCATCGTAACCGCATGCAGCTTGATCGTGATACCGCGTTCACGCTCCAAATCCATGCTATCGAGCGTTTGTGAAACGATCTCTTCCTTGCGCAGCGCGCCGGTCGTTTCCAGAAAGCGATCTGCCAGCGTGGATTTGCCGTGGTCGATATGAGCAATAATGCAAAAATTCCGAACGTTTTCCTGCATAAATTTTCGAGTCATTCCATAATTAAAAACCAAAAGCGTGAAAGCCCTCCTGGCCAAATTTGGAAGCGGCAATCTATCAAATTTTGTGCAAAGAGACAATAGAAAATCCAGTCACATGATTGTAACCGTGCAAAAAATGCCGCCGGCGCAACCCCGGCTGCCAAGATTGGACATTGACTTTTCTTCCATTTTGACCTACATTCGCCGTCATGGCGAGCGTACCCAATTCAAAAAAATTGACCCCCGCGGCAATGACCAGCACGGAACTCGAGGCGCTGCAAGCCAAAGTTGCCAATCTCTCGAGCTTGATCGAAGTGAGCATCATCGTTAACAGCACGCTCGATCTCGACAACGTGTTGAGCTTGGTGATGGAGAAAGCGCAAGCGGTGATGCACGCAGAGGCCAGCTCGGTGATGTTGATCAACGAAGCGACCGGCATGCTGGAATGGGAAGTGGCGCTGGGTGAGGTGGGCGAGCAGGTTAAAGATAAAATCCGGTTGCGGGTGGGCGAGGGCATCGCCGGCTGGGTAGCGCAAACCGGCGAGCCGCTGATCGTGCCGGATGTCAGCCAGGACCCGCGCTTTTTCAAAAAAAGCGATGATGTCACAGGCTTCAAGACCCGCTCGATTCTGGCAGCGCCGCTGAAAGTACGAAACCGCATCATCGGCGTGGCCGAGGTGTTGAATCCCATTGGTGGCCGGAACTTCACCAACGATGATCTGGATTTATTTTCCACGTTTTGCCGCCAGGTTGCGCTAGCGATTGAGAACGCGCGGAACCATCGCGCCATGCTGGAAAAACAGAAGCTGGATCAACAACTTGAGGCCGCGCGCACGATTCAAGAAAGTTTTCTGCCGCAAAAATTCCCGTCCGATCCGCACAATCGTTTCAGCGTGGCCGCCAGGTCGATTCCCGCCATTCAAATCGGCGGCGATTTTTATGATTTTGTAAATTGCAGCGACGAAACGCTCGGCGTGGTGATGGGTGATGTCTCCGGCAAAGGCATGCCGGCCGCGCTGTACATGGCGCGCCTGATGAGCGACTTTCGCATCTACTCGCAAACCGATTCGCATCCCGCCCAGGTGTTGGAAACCATCAATCACATTCTCGTCGAACGCGGACGCCGCGGCATGTTTGTAACATTGCAATATATTTTGCTCGATCTCGCCTCCGGCAAGGTGAATTATGCCACCGGTGGACATTTGCCGTTTTTTTGGCTGCGGAATAACGGCAAATCCGGGGAGTTTATCGGCAAAGGCGGAGGCGCGCCGCTGGGCATTCTGGCAGAATCACGTTTTGCGCAAAAATCAATGCAGCTCGCGCCGGGCGATTATCTCATCATTTTTACCGACGGCGTGATCGAGGCCAAAAATAGCGATACCAAACAATATTCCATGGAACGCTTGGGGAAGAGCCTGCGGCGGCCCTGGCCCTCGCCGCAAGCGCTGGTGGATCATTTGATGCAAGATGTGCAGCGTTTCACCGACGGCGAAGCGCAACATGACGATCAAACCGTGGTGGTTCTGCGCTGGGGCTGAGATTCACACGCAACCGACATCTTTATGAACAAACACGCTGAACACGATGCCGTGCCTGCGGCGCTCGCCCGCTTGTTCTCATCGGAAGATCGTGAGCAGATAGCGGCGGCGATAAAAAAAGCCGAGGGCCGCACCGCCGGTGAAATCGTGCCGTTTGTCGTTGAACAAAGCGATGATTATGAAATCGCCTGGTGGCGCGGCGGCATGAGTTTGAGTTTGAGCGTCATTCTTGCGCTGTTGTTGCTGCGGGAGTTTACGTCGCTCTGGCTCAATCTCGGCGTGGCGCAAATCGTCATTTTGATTTTGGGCGCGCAGGCGGTGGGCATGGCTGCCGTCTATTTCACGCCCGCATTGAGACGCTTTTTTGCCGGACAACGCTTGCTCGATCTGCGCGTGACGCAGCGCGCAGCGGAAGCCTTTGTTGCAGAGGAAATTTTCCGAACTAAAGATCGCACGGGCATTCTGATTTTTTTGAGTCTGCTCGAACGCAAAGTAATCGTGTGGGGCGATGTCGGCATCAATGCCAAAGTCGAGCAGCACGAATGGAACGAAGTCGTGCAGCTCATCATCAGCGGCATGCGCGCCGGGCAACCCAGCCGCGGGTTGATTGCAGCCATTGAAAAATGCGGCGAGCTGTTGCACCGGGAGGGCGTCATCCGCCGGCCGGATGATACTGACGAATTAACCGATGCCCTTCGTTTCGGCAACCATCTGAATTAGCAACCAAGCGCATCGCATGACGATACGGTTTTTTCTCTGCTTTTTCTATTTTGCTTTCGTCGCATTGCGAGCGCAAACGCTCGAGGTTCCGTTCTTAGCCGGGAGAGTGAACGACACGGCCGGCATGCTCTCCGCGGCGACCCTCGAGGCGCTTGAGCAGACGCTCAAAGCGCACGAAGATTCGACCTCCAACCAAGTCGTGGTGCTCACGATTCCCGGCCTGCAGGGCGAGGTGTTGGAAGAATTCTCCCTGCGCGTGGCGGAAACGTGGAAGATCGGGCGCGCCCATAATGACAACGGCGTGTTGCTGTTGATCGCCCGCGACGATCGCGCCGTGCGTATCGAAGTCGGCAGCGGCCTGGAAGGCGATTTGCCGGACATCACCTGCGGCCGCATCATTCGCAACGAAATCGTGCCGCGCTTTCGCGACGGCGATTTTGACGGCGGCGTGCGCAACGGCGTGCATGCCATTCTCGCGGCTATTCAAGGCGCCTACGTCGCAAGCGATGAGCCGTCCTCTTCGGAGCTTGATTGGAAGGGCCGGCTGTTGATGCTCTTCGTTTTTTCAATTGTGGTCGGCATGTTCACGTACATCTGCGCCGTTTCAGAAGGCTTCTCCGGCTGGTTCTTGTATTTCTTTCTGATTCCGTTTTGGTTTGCATTTCCGCTGGTGATTTTGGGAACACAAGGCGGCATGACCGCTTTTGGCGCGTATTTGTTCGGCATCGGCGGGCTGAAATTGTGGTTGAGCTTCAGCCCAAAGGGCAAAGCGCAGCAAAAAAAATGGTCAAAGAAATGGGGAGGCAGCACGGGCGGC
>QEVD01000388.1 GCA_003576975.1 Candidatus Zhuqueibacterota bacterium | reverse complement strand
TGGGATTCTGGTCGATATAATCTGTTGTTTCTATTTAGTGTTGACTCTCTGGAGATCTTCATTCGAAAGTCAACACTCATTGTGTCATGCTGTTGAGAGCTTGTGAGGCTTATGAGTTTTGACATGCACGTTTGGAAGTGTTCAGCCGCGGCCATGTCGTGGTTGAACAGACCGCGATGGCTGCATTCCCAGGCGAAACCGCGGGCAGATGCCGGGCGAAATGGCAGGCCTCGAACGGTGTTGGCCGTGCGAGAGTTTCTCCCAACAAGCTCTCGGATCGCAAAGACTAAGGACGAACTGATTTTGTTCATTCATCATCGCCGGCCATACGGCAATACGACAACCGCGTTTGAAATCCACCGTTAAACAATCCCTCACGCTCATGGAGCATTTGGGCGTTCTCCATCCGGGCGCTTCCAAAAACAGCCTCAAAAAACTGTTGGAGCACGATCGTGTGAAGGTGAACGGTGCCGTGGTTCGCCTCGGCAAAACGGTGTTGCAGGCGGGCGATCGCGTTGAAATCGGCGCAAAAGTTTTTACCAAGCGCTTGCACAAAGAGCTTGATATTCTGTTTGAGGACGAACATCTTCTCGTCATTCACAAGAAACACAATCTGCTCACCATTGCCACCGAGCACGAGAAAGAGAAGACGGTTTACGCCTATCTCTACGCCCACATCAAAAGCCTGAATCCCGAGAACAAGATTTTTATCGTGCATCGTCTCGATCGTGACGCTTCCGGGCTGCTGGTGTTTGCGCGCACGGACAGCGCCAAACGCAAGCTGCAAGCGCAGTTTCGCGAGCATAAAATCGAGCGCGCCTATATTGCCATCGTCGAGGGCAAAGTCAAAGATAAAGCCGGCGTGATTCAAAACTATCTCGGACAAAATCGCGCGTTGAAAGTTTATGCCGCCAAAGACGAACAGCACGGCAAGCTGGCGATTACGCATTATCAAGTGCAGCGGCGCATTGCCAAATACACCTGGCTGGAGGTCAAAACACAAACCGGCAGAAAGCATCAGATTCGCGTGCACCTGGCGGGTTTGGGCCATCCGATCATCGGCGACAAGGAATATGGCAGCACAAAAAATCCGATCAATCGCCTGGGCTTGCATGCCAACAAGCTCGGCTTCGTGCATCCGGCAACCGGCAAAAAGATGAGTTTCGAAGTCGAAGCGCCGCTGGCGTTTCGTAAAATGTTTGCGCAAACCTAAAAGCACAATTGCTGTTGGCTCGAACGAACCATTAACCGGTCATTTCATGTTTCCTGAACTCTTCAAAATTGGCCCGCTCACCATTCACAGCTTTGGCGTGATGGCGGCGCTCGGTTTTCTCATCGGCGGGCGTTTGCTGGAAAAAGAATTCGAGCGCACGCGTCTGCCCAAGGATGACGCCAGCCTGCTGGTGGTCGCTGCATTCATCGGCGGCATGGTGGGCGCGAAACTTTATTTTTTGCTCGAGCATCCTTATTTGCTCAAGGACAATTTTTGGGGTAATATTTTTTCCGGCGCGGGATTGGTGTGGTATGGCGGTTTCATCGGCGGGTTTTTGGCGGTGGTTGCGATGACGGTGAAACGAAAACTGCCCGTGTTGAACGTTGCGGATTTGTTTGCGCCGGTGCTGGCGCTGGGACAGGCGTTTGGCCGCATGGGTTGTTTCCTGGCAGGCGACGGCGACTTTGGCCCGCCGAGTGATTTGCCCTGGGCGATGCGGTTTACCAAAGGCGTCGTTCCCACGCTGAATAATCCTGACTTGCAAAAACTTTATGCCGAGATGCACCCCGGCCAGGCGATTCCGAACGACATTGCCGTACATCCGACCATGCTGTACGATCTCGGCTTGCTGTTGATGAGCTTTGCGCTGTTGTGGTCGCTGCGCCGCCGGGCGTGGCCAGCGGGCGCGAAGTTTTCTCTCTATCTTATTTTGATCGGCGCCGCCCGATTTATCACGGAGTTTTGGCGCATGACGCCGAAGCATCATTTTGGAGGATTGTCCGACGCGCAATTGATCAGCGTGCTGCTCGTTCTCGGCGGCTTGGCAGCCCTGGCGTATTTGCAGCGTCGCAAAAGTTCACCCGCGTCCGAAGTTACTCCGGCGATGAAAACGCGCAAAGTGGCCGCAGATAAGTAGCGTATTGGCAGCAGCAGCGGTCATCAATAAAACTAAACGGCAACGTTTATGAGGAAAGTTAGTGATGAAGCGATATTTCTATCTCATCTTCACCATCACGTTCGTACACGGCATTTTTTCACTCTCCGCCCAAACCAAATCTCCCCAACACGGCCGGCGCTCGAATCAGCTTGTGATCACCAATGCCCTGATGATCGACGGCGTTGGCACGCCGGCAGAGGGTCCGGTCGACATCCTCCTCAAACAAAATCGCATTGAGCGCATCACGCGCAGCCGGGCAAATGCGGACTACCTCAAAACCGCTGACGCGATCATCGATGCAAAAAATCAATACGTGTTGCCGGGCTTCATCAACATGCACGGCCATTTGCAGGACGAGCGCGCAGGACAGGCCATGCCGTTCGAATATCAATACAAACTCTGGCTCGGCTGCGGCATTACCACCGTGCGCGATGTGGGCAGCGATTACGACAAGGCGCTTGCGGAAAAACGCAAAAGCGCCGCGAATGAAATTATTGCGCCGCGACTTTGGCTTTACATGTGGTGTCCGGGCGGCAACAACGAAACCGAAATCCGCGCGAAAGTGCGCGAGTTGAAAGTCAAAGGCGCAGACGGTTTGAAATGCCATCAGATGGATCGCGACACGTATTTGATTGTTGCAGACGAAGCGAAGAAATTGGGATTGAAGCTCGCGCATCATGTTGGCGTCGAAGACGCCAATGCCTGGCACGATGCCCAGGCCGGCACTGCGACCATTGAGCATTGGTACGGCGTGCCCGACGCCGCGCTCGAGGGCGTGCAGCATTTTCCGCCGGATTTCAACTATAACAATGAACTGCACCGTTTTCGTTACGCCGGCCGATTGTGGCGCGAAGCCAATCCCGAAAAACTCCAAAAAGTGCTGCAAACACTGATCGAAGCAAAGGTCGCGTGGAATCCGACGCTGTGCATTTACGAAGCCTCACGTGATTTGCAGCGCGCCATCACGCAGCCGTGGTTCAAGGATTATTTGCATCCCGCGCTCGAAGCCTTTTTCACGCCGAATCTGGAATATCACGGTTCATTTTTCTTCGGCTGGACCAACACCGATGAAGTTTTCTGGAAGGAAAACTATCGCATTTGGATGCAAGCGGTGAAGGATTTTGCGGCCATGGGCGGCATTGTGACCACCGGCGAGGATGCGGGTTTTATTTATCAAATGTACGGCTTCGGCTATCTGCGCGAATTGGAATTGCATGAAGAAGCGGGCTTTCAGCCGCTCGAAGTGATTCAGCATGCCACCAGCAACGGCGCATGGGTGCTGGGCAAAGCAAACGAGCTGGGCCGCTTGAAAACCGGTTATCTTGCAGATATGATCGTGGTGGACGGCAATCCTCTGGAGAACTTGCATATTCTTTTTCCCACCGGCATCAACCCGACATTGGACAAGCAACGGGGCGAGCACGGCGGCATTGCGTGGACGATTAAAGACGGCATTCCGTATCACGCGCCCACGCTGTTTGCGGAGGTGCGTGAAATCGTCAAAGCCGCGCGCGCGAAGCTACAAACAGATTGAAGTCGTTCGTGCGTTCGGTTGATGAGTCTTTGGGCATAAGGCATCGTAAGTCTGCGCAAAATGCCAAAAATCATTTCGTGGATAGAACCTTAATTTTGTGTGCTGAGATATGACAAGAAAGAATCGATAATCGCCTTAAACAAACCGCAAAGCGGTGGCATGTTTATAGTGAAATCCGCCCCACCGCTCTTCAAAACTCCGAAGGAGTGAAATGTAGCACGGGCTCGATTTTGAATCTTGATCTTTCGATGAAAAGAACATGCCACTCCTTTCGGAGTTTGTAGAAACGGCGTGCGCGCATGACTATAACCATTTCACTCCTCGGAGTTGCCGGCAAGTTCTCGTGCAAAATTTTTTGTGCCTTACCAAAGTGGAGACATTTTTGAAAACTTTTGATTGCTGCTTTTTCGCGTAGTAGACAACGCGTTAGAGTTCATCTTGATGACAGGATTGACATGCGAAAGCTAACCTTCAGCGTTATAGTCATTCTAACCTTTGCAGACCTCTTTGGCCTCTCAAATGCCAGAGCGCAAAGCGTGGTGTTGGACTTTTCCTTTGGCGCAATTTATCCGGCGCAGACGGCCGGTGGGCTTTATCCCGGCGTGACGCTGCACAAGACGATCAAGAAGCGCGGTGTCTTGCAAATGGATCTCGGCGTAGGGGCGGCATATTATCAACGCAATTATTCGGATTTGGCGATTGTCGAGCCATATCTGAATCCGAACTCCGGCTCAGCTTTGCCCTTTGCAGAGGTGAAGTTCTCGCGCAAGCTCGTGCCGATTTCATTCAAACCGACGTTCAAGATTTCATTCATTGAACGCAGCTTGCCCAAGTTGCGGCCTGTGCGCGGTGCGGCGCGCGCCGGCATGGAAAGCACTTCTGATATCAAAGACACCGGCGTTTTTCTGCGGCCGCATGTGAGCTATTATCGCTTATCCAGTGAAGAATCGAATGAGGTGAACAGCAGCAGCATTTTACGCACCTACAAAGACTGGGGCTGGGGCAGCGAGCTGGGCTTTTATCTTACCATGACCAACAAGGTCACCACCAGCATCTCTGTGCTTTACAGCCGTGCGGCGCTCGATCGCGAGGAAAATGTGGAACCAGCCGGCTTGCCGGTTGATGCGGTGGTCAAGCTCAACGGCGTGGGATTTCTGTTGAGCGTCGGGATGGGGTTTTGATATGCTTGAGTTTTTGTATCAGATCGATGTCGCGGTATTCTTCTTTGTTAATCACAACCTGCAAAACAGTTTTTTTGATTGGCTGATGCCGATTGTTACTGAGCAGCGCAATTGGTTTCCGGTGTTTGCCGTGGTTTATGTTTGGCTGTGGTGGAAAGGCGGCAAAACCGGACGCACGGCCGCGCTGCTGATCATTCCGGTAGTAGTATTGAGTGATCAGCTCTCCTCTGCAGCGTTAAAACCGTTTTTTCAGCGTGTGCGTCCCTGCGTTGCGCTGGAGGG
>QEVD01000009.1 GCA_003576975.1 Candidatus Zhuqueibacterota bacterium | reverse complement strand
TCTATCATCACACCTGGTGGAAGCATTACGGTCAATTTACGGATTACGCGGCGCGGTTGAGCCACATTCTTTCCGGCGGCCGCCACGTTGCCAAAGTTCTCGTGCTTTATCCGTTGAGCAGCATCTGGGCCAACTACGTCCCGCAAAAACGCACCGACATTGGCAACGTGATTGAATTTGATTTCAATTATTTGACCGACACGCTGCTGCGGCTGCATTACGATTTCGATTATGTCGATGAAGACGTGCTGGCCGAAGCGCAGATCGAGAATGGCAAAATCAAAATCCGCGACGAAGAATATTCGATCTTCATCTTGCCGCCGGTCACGCACATCAAAAGATCGACGTTCGAAGCTCTGCAAAAATTCGTGAAAAGCGGCGGCAGCGTCATTGCAGATACGTTGCTGCCCGTCGAGTTTCTGGAGACGGAGCGAAATGGCGCCGCGAGAGAGGTTAGAAATCTTTTTGGGGTAAATCCGGCGAAGTTGCTTGCCGATTTCCAAAATGGCGGCAAAGTAAAAGCACACATCACGCACCGGAACACCAAAGGCAATGTTTTTGTGATCCGGGGCAAAGGCCTGCATCAAGCTGGGGCCAAAAAGGAACTCAAGCGCCTGCTCAACCGATGCGTGCCGCCGGATGTCACCATCAGCGATGAGGAGGTTTTCTATCTTCATCGCATAAAAGATGGCTGCGACATTTATTTTTTGGTCAATACCAGCACGCAGGCTAAAGTCGCCGTTGAAATCACTTTCGAGCAAATTGGCCGGCCGGAATTGTGGAATCCGAATACCGGCAACGTCACTCCGATTCACATTTATCAAGTCAAAAACGGGCGTTTGATCCTTCATCTTGATTTCTCCGCGAGTGCATCTCATATCGTGGTCTTGAACGGCGAATTGCAAAAACCGTTCATCACCGCGAGCAATTTGCATGTCACCAGCTTCGACGGCAATACTCTTGCCGGATACAGCGCCGAAGCTGCCGAAGAAGTATTTGCAAAAATCGTTACAGACAAGGGCGTGAAGCGGATCGCGGCCAGGGGCAAGCGCCCCCTGCGTCCGCTCTCTCTCGGCAAGGAATTTTCGTTTGACCTTGAAGGGGACAACGCGCTGCTCATCTCCATATGGAAAATGACGATGGATGACGGCGCCGGGTTCGAACAAAGCTTCCACAAATTTGATTTTGATGACTCCGCCTGGCTCAACGTCACCAATGGCGCGTGGGAGATGCAACTGCCGCAGGAGCGCGATCGGGCGACGTATCCGGTCACGCTGTGGTATCGCACCTCCTTCGAGATTGCGACTTTGCCGCCGAATACACGATTGCTCATTGACGGTTTCAGCGGTTCCGAATACCAGCTTTTTGTGAACGGTGATGAAATAAAAGACAAAGGCCGGCGCAGCAAGCTCGATGCGGAAATCAAAGAAGTTAATATTCAATCCCACGTGCGAGTTGGCCGCAATATCATCGCCGTGAAATTAATCGCGAATCGCCGTACCGACGGCATTCTCGATTTGCTCAAGATCATCGGCGATTTTGCGGTGGAAAAATCAAATGATGGTTACATGATCACCGAAAAGCATCGCGTGGTCAAAGTTGGGGACTGGACGAAGCAAGGCTATCCGTTCTATTCCGGCACGGGCAGCTATCGCACCGAGATTGAAGTGCCGAGCAAATATATCGGCGGAAAATTGTTTCTCGAAGTCGATTGCGGCGATGACGTGCTGGAAGTGAGCGTCAATGGCGGCGAGAGCCGCGTCGTGCCGTGGCATCCGTATCGCGTTGACGTTACCGATTCCATCAAAGCGGGCGGGAATACGTTCGAATTGAAAATCACCAACACGCTGATCAACTTGCTCGAGGCCGTGCAAAAGCCCTCGGGCATTTTCTCGGCGCCGAGACTGGTGCATGAGCATCGGTATGAGCTTTCATTGCTTTGATTCGAAGTCCATTCATGAAAAAAATCAACGGATAACAGCGGCCAACGGATTCATAATTGAGAAGGTTATAGGACGAGCCGGAGCCAAAATCTTTGGACACAGATCAAATGTGATTTGCACTGATTTTTTGTGAGGATCTGTGGAAATCCGCGTCTAACGTGTTTGTTTTAAAAGCAAAGATTTCACTCTTTTTAATAGATTAATCCGTTGGCCGCCTTTATTCTTTGGGCAATTTTTTGGAATTATGATCGGATGGTGGAAAGCAGAATGACTAAAAGCACAATTCTCGTCATCGGCAGCGCCAACATGGATTTGGTCGTGAGCACACCGCGTTTTCCGCAGCCTGGCGAAACTGTTTTTGGCAGCAAGTTCGGCATGCACCCCGGCGGCAAAGGTGCCAATCAAGCCGTGGCCGCGGCGAAGCTCGGCGGTGACGTTCATTTTTTCGGCAAAATGGGGAACGATCTCTTTCGCGACAAGCTCTGCGCCGGCATGCAAAAGGATGGGGTGCAGCTCGATCATCTTTTGATCGATCCCGATGAATCGACCGGCATGGCGCTCATCACGGTGGAGGGCAGCGGCCAAAATGAAATCGTCGTGGTTTCCGGCAGTAACATGAATTTATCGCCCACCGACATTGCGGGCAACCGCGCGGTTTTTTCCGGCGCGAAGATCGTATTGTTGCAATTGGAAATTCCGCTTGACACCGTCATCCAGGCGGCCCGTCTGGCCAAAGAACATGGCGCGCTCGTCATTTTGAATCCTGCGCCCGCCCGCGAGCTGCCGCAGCAATTGTTAAGTCTAGTCGATTATCTCACCCCCAATGAGACGGAGGCCGAACTTCTCACCGGGCAAGCCGTCCACGATCAAGCTTCGGCGCAAGCCGCGGCAAAGAAACTGCTCGCCACGAGCGTGAAGAATGTAATTGTCACGATGGGTGAAAAAGGCGCGTTGTTAGTGAGTCAAGCGAAAGCCGAATTATTCCCACCGAAGAAAGTGCAGGCCGTCGACACCACTGCTGCCGGCGATGCGTTCAACGGCGCGTTGGCCTTTTCGCTGGCGAGTGACAAAAATCTTGAGGAGGCTATTCGCTTTGCCAATTCGGTTGCGGCTTATTCGGTGACGAAAATGGGCGCGCAGAGTTCCATGCCGACGATGGAAGAGTTGAAGCGTATGTAGTTGCCGCTTCAGGGGCCGGACGTAATCAAAAGAGAATGCCTAAAGGCATCACGACGAACTACCATGATCAAACGCATCGACCACACCACTATCACCGCGCGGAATTTGGAAGAATCAATCGACTTTTACACGCGACTCCTTCGCTTCACCATCGACCGTGAAATGTGGCTTCCAGAAGAAAAGCTTCGCATTGTCTTCCTGCGCCTGGGCGACACCACGCTGGAAATGTTCGGCGTTCCTGAAATTCATGGCGAAATGATTTCGCATACCAACGAGGTGGTGGGATACAAGCACACCGCCCTGCTCGTCGATAGCGTTGATGAAGAATATGAACGGCTCTCCAAAGCGGGAGTGAAATTCACCCTACTGCCAAAGACGATTCAAGATGTAGTGCGCATTGCGTTTTTCAGAGACCCAGATGGAATGGACATTGAATTGATCGAATATTTATGAAAAAGTCCGGCATACTTAATTCCCAACTCTCCGGCCTCATCGCGGCGATGGGACATTCCGACAAGCTCGTCATCGGCGATTGCGGCCTTCCTATTCCTCGCGGCAAAGAAGTTGTGGATTTGGCGCTGACCAAAAACCTCCCGCGCTTTATTGAAACGGTAAAATCGATCTTAGCTGAACTACACGTGGAGCAAGCGATCATCGCGACGGAGATGGAAAGCCGCAGCGCCGGCATTTATCGGGACCTGTTGGCTCTTCTGCCCGGAATCGAAATCGTAAAAGTGCCGCACGAAGAATTCAAACAAATAACCAACGGCGAAGGCAACATCGCTTTCGTCCGCACCGGCGAAGCGACGCCGTATGCGAATGTCATTCTTATTTCCGGTGTGACGTTCGGATAATACTCGTGGATTGTTGGATTGATTGATTTTTGGATTACTGGGGCCCAGCAATCCCCAAATCCATTAATTCATCAATGCGGAGGGTTTTCATGTACTACCGTACCTTCGGCAAGCTTGGCTGGAAAATTTCCGAGATCAGTTTTGGCGCGTGGGCGATTGGCGGCGATATGTGGGGTCCGCAGGACGATGCGGATTCCATTCGCGCGTTGCACAGGGCCATCGATCTTGGCGTGAACTTCATCGACACGGCGCAAGGTTATGGCAAAGGCCACAGCGAGGAGCTGATTGGCAAAGTGCTTAAAGAACGAAGCGAAGAAATTTACGTCGCCACCAAAGTGCCGGCCAAGCCAGGCTCAAAGTGGCCGCTGCCGGAAAATGCAAACGCCAACGAATTCTTTCCGGCTTCTTACATCATCGAACAATGCGAAGGTTCACTGCGGCGATTGCAACGCGATCATCTCGACATTTATCAGTTTCACACCTGGGCGACTGCATTTAATGTGCAAGACGAGTGGTTCGAAGCGATGGCGAAACTAAAACAACAAGGGAAGATTCACGCCATCGGCGTTTCAGTGCCCGACACCACGCCGGACAACGTCATCGGCGCGCTGGCGCTGGACAGAGTGCAATCCGTACAGGTGATCTACAATATTTTCGAGCAATATCCGCAGTGGAATTTACTTCCTGTGTGCGAAAAACTTGGCATTGGCGTGATCGTTCGCGTGCCGTTTGATGAGGGCGCGCTCACTGGAAAATATACGACGCAGACCACATTTCCCGAAGGCGATGTGCGTCGCCGTTATTTCAGAGGCAGAAATTTACCGGCAGTGATCAATCGCGTCGAGAAAATTCGTGAGTTCAAAAACAAACGCCATCCGCACATGTCGATGGCAGAATACGCCCTGCGCTTCTGTTTGAGCCATTCCGCCGTCAACACCGTCATTCCCGGCATCCGCAACGTGCAGCAAGCGGAGATGAACCTCGCCGCGAGTGATGGTCTCTGGTTGGACTCGAATGAGCTCCAAGAGTTGAAGCAATTCGCTTGGATGAAGGATTTCTGGCATGAGGAGGTAACGTAGGCCCAGTCGGCCCGACTGGTTGGTGAATGAACATGCAATGGGCTAACGATAACTTCTGCCAACTGAATTCATCGTAAAAATTCTTTTAGTCGTTGGAAATTTTACTTGGGGATTTATCGATCTTGTTTTATTGAACGTCTAAACTAAGGTTGGAACCATGCGCGCAAAAATCATATTTCATGCCGTTATCTTCTTGCTCTTTTCTTCTTCCCAGCTTCTCGCCCAAAACCACAAGCTCATCTACGACCAACTGCGCAAGCCGCAAGACGCGGTTTACCATCACGTCCCCCTCGGCCTTTGCGAAGATTATCCCGAAGAAACGACGACGCTGGAGATCATTCGCAACGATATGGAAGTGCTGAAGCGCTCGGGCATCAATCTGTTGCGCATTTCCTTCGGCTGGGACAGCATCGAAGAGCGGAAGGACGAGTACAACTGGCTGTTTTGGGATGATTACGTGAAAATGGCAGTCGATGAATACGGCATCACGCTGATTCCCTACATTTGTTACACGCCGCAATGGAATTCCACCGGCGACACCTCCAACTTTTGGAATCACACGCCGAAGGATTATGAGGAGTTCGGCGAGTTCGTTGGCATTCTAGTCAACCGCTACAAAGACCGTATCAAAACCTGGGAATTGTGGAACGAGCCGGACATCAAAGCTTACTGGTCCGGCACCGCCGAAGATTTGGCCCAGCTAGTGAAGATCGGCGCGGAAGCGGTGCGCAAAGCCGATCCCACCGCCATCGTGGTTTGCCCCGGTTTGGCCGGGCACACAGAATTCACCCTCGCGCTGTTCAAGGATTACGGCATCAGCCCGTATGTGGACGTCGTGAACCTCCACAATTATTTTGAAACGTGGCATTCCTCGCCGATCGAAGCCATCGTTCCGTATGTGAACGACGTAGCAAACATTATCAAGCAGTATGGCGACAATCAATCGCTTTGGATGGCGGAAGTCGGGTACAGCACCTTTCGCCGCAATGGGTATGTTTCGGATTGGGCGACGGCCTACTATGATTACGAACACACGCCAGAATTTCAAGCGGTGCAACTCATCAGAACGCTTGCGCTTTTGCTCTCAACCGAAAAGCTGGCGGCAATTGCGTGGTATGAAATCAAAGATTTGCCGCCAGGAGATGAGGTGATTGGCGACGTCAATAATCGCCATCTCGGCGTGACATATGTTGATTACAAACCCAAGCCGGCGGAGGCGGCGCTGTCGTTTTTCAATAAGCTGTTCGCGCAAAAGCACCGCTGCATCGACACACAAGTCGCCATTAAACGCCCCAATGATTCGGACAGCGAAGTACACAGCTTTGAGAACGAGGACGGCAGTGTGATCGTTGTGGGTTGGCTGAGGACAAAAGTCAGCGGCAAACAGAGCGATGACAAAAGCGGTAACGTGAAAGATACGCGCAAGGAAAGCATCGCGTTGACGCTACCGATGAAACTGGCCGGCAAAGCCACGCTTTATGATGAACTTGGCAATGCCCGTGAGTTTACGAGTATTGAGCGGCGGGCAGGCTCAACGACATTGAAAAACGTGGCATTGGTCGGCGGCGAAATCGCGATCATCAAAATCACAAAATAAAAACAAAAGCCGCGCGCAAAGGCGCAGAGACGCAAAGAATCCGTAAAGATTTTTTGTTTATGAGGATGAACCATGAAGATCAAAGCCAAACACATCACCTCAGAAAATTTCGCCAATTTCGGAAAAGTCGTCACCGCGCCAACGAAGGCGCCAACCTCGCAAGCGGGCGATTATAGATTCTGGTCCGACATCGCCAACTATCATATTGACGGCGACACCGAGATTGGACTCTGCACGGTTTATCAACAGCCGGTGATGGAAATTGCCGGCGTTGAGCGGCACATGCGCACGCCGGAAATCCTCATTCCCATTGACGCGCCTTTCATTTTGCCGCTGTTGCTCGAGGGCCAGCCCGATAGCGCTGTTGAAGCATTTCAAGTAAATCTCGGCGAAGCTGCAGTGATTGACAAAGCCGTGTGGCACGGCGCGTGTTTGCCGGTTGGAAAAAAGGAAGCGACTTATTTTGTGATCTTCCGGAGAAACACGCCTTATGAGGATGTGGCGAAGAAGATGATTCAGAAGGTGCAGATTGAGGCGTAACGCAGCCTGCCAGACTGTAACGAAATATCGTATGACAAAAATCATTTCAAATAAACGGTTGCAGATTTCCTTCGGCGATAGCCCGTTCGCCATCCGTGAAATCAAAAACCAATTGACCGGCAAAAATGTTTGCGTCAATGGCAAGCAAGCGCTTTTGATCAGAAATCCTTTGGCAATCTCCGAGCCGTTTTTTTTGACCGAACTTGAATCTGCCCATTCGGACGATCAGGAATTTCATTTTATCATCACCGACGAATCAAAAGCGTGCCGCGCAGAAATTCAGGCCGGTGCTTCGGGCGACGGCATTCGCTTTCATCTCAAAGCCGTTTCGCCGCAGCCCATTTGGCTGGTGGAATGGATGCTTTCCGGTTTGCAATTCGATGAGGTGATCGTGCCGGCGCTCGGCGGGCAGGCGTTGAGCAAAGACATGCCCGCCGATACGACGTTGAGCTACAAATATCCTTTTTGGTGGAATGCCCAATTCGTCATCGGCGCAAGCGCAGGCGGCGGTATGGGGATTCGAACAAAAGATGCCGGCCCGAATTTCAAAATGCTGCGCGTGAAAAAGGAGCACGATGGTTTTGCGCTCACGTATGGCTTCGAAGCCAACGCGCCATTGGTTTCTAAAACCCTCGAAGCAACGTGGTATCTCGACGGCTACGAAGGAAGCTGGGAAACTCCGGTTGATATTCATCGCGCCTGGCTGGAGCAGGCGTTTGATTTGATCCCGCTCAAGATGAACCCGCATTTTCCCCAATGGGCAAACGATATTAATTTTGTGCTCGAGCTTTGGGGCATGCGCAAGGATCGGCCTGAGCCGCATCACACATTTGATCAGATGATCGAGCGTCTTGAACAGTGGCGCAAGCTCCACGAACCACGGCGAACACTGCTTTATCTGCCCGGCTTTGCCGAGCATGGCATCGATTCGCGCGCGCCGGATTACAATCCCAGCAAAGAGTTGGGCGGCGAAGCGAAATTCAAGCAGCTCGTCGATACGGCGCACGAGATGGGCTATCGCGTGATGATTCACACCAACGTGCTGGCAATGACGTTCACGCACCGGCTTTTCCCGAAATTTAAAGAGCATCAAGTCGTCGATTTATTCGATAGAACGCAAGGCTGGGCTTTGGATATTGACGGCGATTGGCTAGCCGAGCCGTATTTCGCATACATCAATCCCGGCGCAAAGGAATGGGGCGATTTAATGGAAGAAGTGCTCGGCGAGTTGATCGCGAGATTCCATCTCGACGCCGTGTTTCTCGATCAGACGTTGCTGGCCTTCAATGTGAGCAAAGGCCCGAACTTTCTCGCCGGCATGAGAAATCACATCAAACGGCTTACGAAAAAGTTTCCGCAGATACTCTTTGCCGGAGAAGGCCAGCACGAGCAGACTTTGAGCGTGCTGCCGATGGCGCAAATTCACGGCATCGACAGCATCGCCGAAATCCACGGTATGGAAGGGCAGGCGCGCTGGCGCGAAGCGCATCCGGTGTCTACGTATTTGTTCGGCAAATACACGCGCTTCACCGCGCATCTGTTGACCAAACATCCCTCGCATCCCATGTTCAAATTGCAGGAAGCGGCGTACGCCAAACTCGGCGTGATTCCGGCGCTGTGTTTGTATGATCATCAACAAGCGATGGATTTGCCTGAAGTGAGAAAGATGATTGCGCGAATAACCCAGGCTGCCAGTCTGGAAGAGTGATTAAAAAAATATCACGCAAAGCCGCGAAGATCACGCAAAGGCTCGCCATAGGCTTTTCTTTGCGTGAAAGGTTTTTGTTTTTAAATGAGAAAAACATGAAACTCGGATTCCTTACCGCCTGCCTGCCGCAGTTGCCGCTTGAAGATCTGGCCCAATGGGCGAGCGCACAAGGCTTTCAAATGCTCGAGCTGGCCGCATGGCCGGTGGATGCAGCGCGCGATTATCAAGCACGGCAGATCGACGCCGCCAATTTCTCGAAGGACGATGCCAAACGCGTGCAAGAGCTTTTTGCCAAACACAACCTCGGCATCTCCGCGATGGCTTATTATGATAACAATCTCGACCCCGATTTGACGAAGCGAAAATTTTATCACGGCCATCTCAAGAAAGTGATCGACACGGCGGCATTGCTGGACGTCGATCTTGTCGGCACCTTTGTTGGCGCGCGGCCCGACCGATCGCCGAATGAAAGTATGAAAGAAATCGGCGAGGTGTTTCGCGGCCTGGTGAAATACGCCGAAGACAAAGGCGTGCGTTTGATGATCGAAAACTGCCCGATGGAAAACTGGCAGCGCTTCGGCTTGCCCGGCAATTTCGCCTATTCCCCCGAATTGTGGGAAGCGCTGTTCAATGAAGTGCCGAGCGACAACTTCGGTTTGAATTTCGATCCTTCACATCTCTATTGGCTTGGCATCGATTACATTCAATGCGCCAAAGAATTTGCCTCAAAAATTTTTCACGCGCATGCCAAAGACACGGAAATCTTGCTTGAAGGCAAAAATCGCTACGGCCTCTTCGGGCGCCAGCTTGACCCCATTCCCTGGAAATCCGGCTGGTGGCGCTATCGCGTCCCCGGCATGGGAGAAATCGACTGGCGAAAATTCATTTCAGCGTTGCAGGAAGCAGGCTATGATTTTGTGCTCTCGATCGAACACGAAGATCCGATTTGGGAAGGCAGTGCAGAAAAAGTGAAAAAGGGGTTGCTGCTCGGACAAAAGCATCTTGCACCATTTGTGGTTTAACTCACGAACACTGGATTGATGGATTGCTGGAAATCCAATAATCCAACAATCCATTGATCCATCAATCCCATTAGACTTCCATGCGCCATCTCTTAACCTCCGAATACATTCCCTTCGGCTCGCAATATTATCGCGCGCCCTCCCCGTCGCCGAATGATTGGGAAAGCGACTTGAAAAACTTTGCCGCCCTCGGGTTCAACACCGTGAAGTTTTGGGTGCAGTGGCGATGGAATCATCCGGCGGAGAATGAATTTTATTTTGACGACATCGACCGCTTGATGGACATTGCGCATCACAACCAACTCCGTGTGATGCTCAACACCATTTTCGACGTCGCACCGGCGTGGATTTACCAAAAATTCCCCGACGCTTCGATGGTGACGTTGAGTGGCCGCCGCATCGGTCCGCAAACGCAACCGCACCGGCAAATCGGCGGACTCGGCTTGTGCTTCAATCATGCCGAGGCGATGGAACATTGTTTCCGTTTTCTACACGAGACCGTTAAGCGTTACAAAAATCATCCGGCGTTGGAAATGTGGAACGTCGCCAGCGAACCGGAATTGACCAGCAGCATGGCGGAGATGCGCTTGTATGCCGACAATGCCGAGAAGATGGGCGACATGCTGTGCTACTGCGAGCGCTGCCAACAGGGTTTCAAAAAATGGCTCGCCACGAAATATGGCAGCATTGGGCAATTGAATACGGCGTGGAACAGAAACTATCGTTCGTTTGATGAAGTAGAAATCCCGAAAACGCGCAACACGTTTAACGACCTGATCGACTGGCGCATGTTCTTCCTGCATACGCTTGGCGAGAACGTCAAGCGCCGCTTCGAGATTGCGAAAGAGGAAGATCAAGGTAAGCATCCGCTGCTCTGCCATCATGTTTTCATTCAGGGATTTCCGGTGACTTCGACAGCGAACGATCCCTGGAACGTCGGGCAATACGGCGACCTGCACGGCATCACGCAGATGGACGACCCGATGATGGTCGATGTCGTGCGTTCCTGCGCCAAAGGCAAGCCAGTTATGTGCGCGGAAATGCTCATGCTCTACGGCTACACGCTCGATTTGCCCAAGCCGATTGGCATGAACGACATCAAGCGTTTCGTCTTCACCGGCATCGCGGCCAATTTGAAAGGGTGCATCTTTTGGCAGTATCGTCCGGAGATTCTCGGCCGGGAAGCGCCGGCGTGGGGACTCACGCATCTCGACGGCTCGCCGACGCCGTGGCTGAACGCTTTTGCAGAAGTCAATCAAGTGGTGCAGCAGAACGCGGCATTTATTCTTGAAGCCTCGCCGAAGCAAGCTGATATTGCGTTGCTCTATAATCCCGAGAATCAAATTTTCGCGTGGGCGGCGAGCGGCAATGAAAAAAATGCGACGGATTCATTGCTTGGAACTCATAAGGCGCTATATCGCCACAATTTTAAAATTGATTTCATTCATCCCAAAGAATTCGATCATGATATTCTCAAAAATTATAAAGTCGTTTATGCACCCTTCCCTTATTTTCTCAGTGAGAAAATTTGCCACGCACTCGAAGCGTGGGTGAAAAACGGCGGCACGTTGATCGGCGAAAGCTATTTTGCCGGCTGGCATGCGGAGCGCGGCCATCATCAAACCACCGTGCCCGGTTACGGGTTGCACAAAGTTTTCCAGGCGCGTCAGGGCTTCGCTGCGCCGGCTGAGGAAAGCGGCACGGTGGAAATCGAAACCGTTCGTGATCTGCCTTTCATCAAAAAAGGCGAAAAGGTTTATGGCGCGCTCGTCAAAGAAACTTTTTTTCTCGAAGGCGCGGAAGTGCTGGCGCAATTTTCAACCGGCGAGCCGGCGATCACGCGCGCCGATTACGGCAAAGGCAAGGCAATCCTGATCGGCTCGTATCTCGGTTTGCCGTATCATCGCAATGGCCATGAAGCGAACGCGGCTTTGATTGCGAGCCTGATTGATTCTTCCACTGTGATTGAACGGCCGCAAGTGGCGGGCAATGCCAAAATCCGTATCGATATTTTAACCGCGCCTGATCAACAATTCATGATCATTGCGCAAAACCTCGAGCCGGTTGCGGTCGAAGCTTCGGTTTATTTGCCCGGCGCCATTGCTGCGCAGGCGAGTGAGCAATTTCTTCATGAAACGATCGCGGTTTCGCCGCAGGGAAACGGCGCTGTGATCCAATTAACGCTCGCGCCCGGGGAGGTTCAAGTTTTTTGTGGTTGATTCCGCCATGCAAACCCCGGAGCCGCCCCGGCCTTTTTCAAAGTGGAATTTCGCCGCGAATGTTTGCGACGGCGCGCTCTTTTCCCTGGCCTTGAGCCTGGTTTCGCAACAAACGTTGCTGCCGGTGCTGGTGAAAAAGATGGGCGGCAACAACGTCGCCGTGGGACTGATTCCAGTGCTGTGGACTGCGGGCTTCAATTTTCCGCAAATCTTCGTCGCCAATTTTGCGCAGCGCTTTGATCGCAAAAAGAATTTCGTGCTCATCACCGCTCTCGCGCAGCGTTTTCCATGGCTGCTGCTCGCCGTGATCGTATTTTTTCTGGAGGCGGTGAGCGTCCAAACGGGTTTGTTGCTGTTCTTCACCGCGTTCACGCTGGCTGCGATTACGGGAAGCATCAACCTGCCGGTGTGGTTCGATTTGGTGGCCAAGATTACGCCGGTGGACATGCGCGGCCGGCTGTTCGCGCTGCGCATGATGCTGGGCGCCGTGCTCGGCGTATTCGGCGGCTGGGCGGTAATACGGGTTCTGCAAGCGTTCACGTATCCGGAAAGTTTTGCGCTGCTTTTCGCGCTGGCGTTCGGCGTGATGATGGTTTCCTATGTCTTTTTGGTGCTGTTGCAGGAAGAGAACGGCGCGCGCCTGGTACGGCGCCAGACCTTCAAAATGCATGTGCTGCACCTGCCGCGCATTCTCCGGCGCGAGCGCAACTTCCGCAATTTTCTCGTTGCCGATGCTTTGCTGATTGCCTCGACCATGTCCGGCGCTTTTTATGCCGTCAATGCTTTGGAGAAATTCTCGCTGACGGAAGCTTATGCCGGAACGTTCACGATCGTGATGACGTGCAGCATGATTGTTGGAAATCTTTTCTTCGGCTATCTCGCGGATCGCTTCGGGCACAAGATCAATTTGTCGTTATCAACCGTTTTCACTGCCGCAGCATGCTTGATCGCATTGTTCGCCGCGAGCATTCAGATTTACTTGTTCGTGTTTGCCGCTTGGGCTTTGGCCATCGGATTGAACGGCGTTTCGCGCCTGCCGATTATCGCCGAGTTTTGCCCGGAAGCGGAGCGCCCGACCTACATCGCGCTGACGAATATGGTCACCGCACCTTTCGCGCTCGCGGGAATCGCCGGCGGCTGGATTGCAAACCGCTTCGGGTATGATGCCGTATTCATCATCGCCGCAACGCTGGCCTCGGCCGCAGCGGTTTGGCTGCTGTTCATGGTAAAGGAGCCGCGTCGCCGGTCGGGCGGTTATGCCGTGTTCCAGCGCAAGGATGAGCCGCAACCCAAAAGCTTCCTGTGAGCGGATTTAATGGTAAGCGGATAAAGCAAGAGCAGTATCCGCTTACAATTTTTTTTTGCTTTTAAAGCAGCGATTTTACTTTAAAGAAACTTATGCCGTGAACTTTAAGGCCGCAGTAAAGTGTGATCCCACAGGTGAAGTCTTCGATGGTAAAATGATCGGAGCCGTGTGCGTGAAAGTAACCGTCAAAGAATGGACGTTGCCACAGTAACCCAGTCCGCGTGACTGAGTTTTAGCGGGATGGATTCCGGAGACAATATGCCCACAAAAATCCTTTTAGACACCGACATCGGCACCGACATCGACGACGCGGTTTGCCTCGCTTACCTGCTTGCGCAACCGCAATGCGAGCTGCTGGGCATCACCACGGTAACCGGTGAGGTGGTGAAACGCGCGATGCTGGCGAGCGCGATTTGCAAAGCCGCGAAAAAAAATATTCCCATCTATCCCGGCGCAGAAGCGCCTTTGCTCGTTCCGCAAAAGCAAACGCAGGCGCAGCAAGCCGTCGCACTCTCGCGATGGGAGCATGACGATGACTTTCCGTGCGGACAGGCCGTTGAATTCATGCGGCAAACCATCCGCGCGCATCCGAGCGAAATCATCCTGCTCACCATCGGACCCTTGACCAATGCCGGCCTGCTCTTCAGCGTCGATCCGGAGATTCCCGCGCTGCTGAAAGGATTGGTGATGATGTGCGGCCGCTTCACCAATCGCGTGCAGGGAAATTACGGCCCGCTGGAATGGAACGCCCTCTGCGATCCGCACGCCACGGCGATTGTGTATCGCGCACCGGTTCGCATGCACCGCTCCGTGGGTTTGGAGGTCACGAGCCGCGTGAACATGAGCGCGCAGGAGTTCCGCGAGAAATTCCGGCGGATCGATTTGTTCCGCCCGGTTTTGGATTTTGCGGAGATTTGGTTTCAACAATGGGGAGGAACGACGTTTCACGACCCGCTTGCGGCAGCGACGATTTTTGACGAACAGATTTGCGCATTTGAACGGGGAACGGTAGAAGTCGAGACCGACGGTGAAAAATCAAAAGGGATGTTGTTTTGGCAGGCCGGTGGCGCGGAGGCGGCACACGAAATTGCAACTGAAGTCGATAGCAGACGGTTCTTCGAACATTTTTTCTCGGTGTTTTACTGAAATGAAAAAAACAAAAAATTCTACATCCGTTGAGTTGTTTCTATTCATTGGGATTCTTTTTTTTAATTTGAGTTGCAACCGGAATGCGCCTCTTTCCAACAAATCCACCCTCACCTTTTGGCACAGCTTCGTCGCCTCCACTATTCCTGCGCTGGAAGAATTGATCGAAAAATTCGAAGCAGAGCATCCCGGCATCCAAATCAAGGCGCAATACGTGCCCACCGGCGACGCGCTGGTGCAAAAGCTGATCACCGCCATTCAAAGCCAAACCGCGCCGGACATTGCGTGGGTTCATGCGGATTTCTTGGACAAGCTGGCCCAGGCGCGCGCCATTTATAAGATGGAAGAATTCATCGCTGGACCGGAAGGTTTATCGAATGAAGAGTTGAACGATATTTTCCCGCCGCTGCTGCAAGCGGCCACGTGGCGCGACACGCTTTACGCCCTGCCGATGGAAGCCACCTCGCTTGCGCTGTTATACAATAAAGAGCTTTTCCGCCAGGCCGGGCTTGATCCGGATCATCCTCCCAAAAATTGGCAGGAGTTGCGCGAGTTTGCGAAAAAGCTGACGCTCGATAAGAATGGCGACGGCAAACTCGAGCAACACGGATTTTTAGTGCCGGTGTTTCCGGCCTCGGGCGATTTGAACATTTGGATGGTTTTGCAATGGACGCCGTTTCTCTGGCAGGCCGGCGGCGCGGAGATCAATGCGGCACAAACCCAAGTGCTGTTCAATAGTGAAGCCGGCGTGCAAGCGCTTACATTGTGGAAAAACATGTATGACGAGCTGGGCATGCGCACGTTTTCGATGGCACATGACATGGCGTTTGCATCGCAGCGCCTTGCGATGGTTTTGGACGGCCCGTGGAATCTGCCGCGTTATCGCGAAATGAACAACGTCGATTGGGCAGTGGCGCCGCTTCCCGCCGGGCCGGCGCAGCGTGCCACTTATCTGGCCGGCGAGCATCTGGCAATATTCAAGCAAAGCAAACATCCACAAGCCGGCTGGCAATTTGTGAAGTGGATCATTCAGCCAGAAGTGCAGGCCTCGTTCTCAATGAAATCGGGTTATTTGCCCGTGCGGCGTTCGGTTTTGGAGATGAAGGAATATCAGGATTTTCTCGCAGCCGATCCGGCGCTCAAAGCCTTTGTCGATCAAATGAATTGGGGGCAAGCGCGTGGCGCCATCGATAATCATCGCGTCGAAATCAATCGCTATCTCGCAGAGGCCATCGAGAAAGCGACGTTGGGCCAGAGGGATCCGAAAATCGTTTTGGATGAAGCTGCGGCAAAGGCAAATCAACTGCTGCTGTCGCGCCTCAAAGCCGTGAACCAAGAAAAAGTTTCTTATCCCAAACCATGAAGCTCAATCGCAGACAATTTCTTAAGCAATCGGCGCTGGGTGTTGCCGGAGCGACGCTCGCTTCCGAATCCATTATCTCCGCGCCGACGATTTTAACGTCATCACGCGGAAATAATATGTCAAAATCAACTTCACAAGGCGAATTGATTTTTCGCCCGCACTTCGTGCAAAAAGGAGTGGGTCCGCATTTGTTGGATTGGGCCTACGCCAGCGACGCCAACTGGGATGCGTTTCATTCCAACATCACCGCCTCGCAGGAGGGCGTCAAGATTTCCGATGCCGAAGGCAAAAAGAAATTCGGCGTCGATGTGCGCTGGAACGTGGAGGGCTTTGGATACATCTTCATCACCGCTGACAACGGCGGGGAGTTTTACGAGCTTCCGGCTGCGGGCAAAACGGCGATGTTGAATTTGAATTTTGAGTTGGCAAAGAGCCGGGTCCTGCGCAATCGTCGCCGCATGAGTTTGCATTCAAAAGCGGGATGGAAACCCTCGCGTGAGCTTGCGGCATTCGCCAATCTCTCGGAAGAATATTTTGCGGACGCGGCGAAAGTTCAAAGTGATGGCGAAAAATGCGGCGCGCTGGCGCAGAAGGCGCTGCACTACGCGATGTGGGCGGGCGAAAAGATCGAGCTGGAAAAGGCGGAACACGACATCAATAAAACCGGCCCACGCCCCGATTTCTTCATCGGCTGCGATGCGCGCGGATATTTTCAAATGGATCCCGATCTCTTTCTCTCCCGCTTCGTGGAATTGTTCAATTACGCCACCATCACGCATTATCTTGTCAGCGGCTCTTATCAAGATTTTGAGCCGGAAGAAGACGGAAAACAATTCAATCTCCGTACCGCGCTGTTCAAAGAGTTGCGCCGGCGCAATATCACTGTCGAGGGCCGGCCGCTCTTTTGGTTTTATAAAACCACCACGCCGGATTGGCTACGAAAAAAATCGTATGATGAATTATTGAAGTACGTCGAGAAGCACGCCCGTGAAGTCGTCGGCCATTACGGTGATGAAATGTATGCGTGGGAAGTCGTCAATGAAGCGCACGATTGGGCGAACGAGCTGCAGCTCCGGCCTGAGCAAATCGTCGAAGTGACGCGCCTGGCTTGCGAAGTGGCAAAAGCAACCAATCCCAAAGTACACCGGTTGATCAACAATTGCTGCCCGTTCGCGGAATATGTGCAGTTGAAAAAGTGGGGCGAGCTTGATGCGATATATCCGCAGCGCACGCCGCATCAATTCATGCGCGATTTGGTGGAAGCGGACGTTGATTTCACCATCACCGGCTTGCAAATGTACTTCCCCTACCGCGATTTGGCCGACACGATCCTTCTCATCGAGCGCTATGAAGAGTTTGGCCGGCCCATGCAATTGACCGAAGTCGGGGCCTCCTCCGGACCGACGAAAGAATCCATCATGGCCGAGACGTTGAAGATGCCGACTGAGCCGTACATCTGGCATCGCCATTGGGATGAGGAATTGCAGGCTGATTGGCTCGAAGGCTTGTACACGCTGGCCTACAGCAAGCCGTTCATCGAAGCGGTGAACTGGTACGACTTCGTTGATCCACATTCGTGGATCAAAAACGGCGGCTTGCTGCGTTCGCCCAAGGGAGAGAAAAAAGCGGCGTTCGACAGATTGATGAAATTGCAGGGGAAGTGGAAGAATCTAAAGGATAAACAACATCGATGAAAATCAAATCACTCTCCCGCCGGGAATTTTTGAAAACGGGTGCCATGAGCGCGGCGGCGTTTTCTGCGGCCCCGATGATTTCAAACTGGTCGACTCTCTTCGCGCACACGAATAGCGAGTTGGTGCTTCGGCCTTATCCTCATCCCCTCATGCCGGCGATGTCATTCGTTTATGCCACGGATGAGAATCACGATCCTTTCAAGTCCTCAATGCACGTCACGCAAGACGGTATCGTCATTCCGGAAGAGTTGGGCGCTCGCAAATTCGCGGTCAACACACGCTGGTTTGTGGAAGGCTTCGGCTATGTTTGGCTCGGGGCAGACAACGGCGGGACATATTTTTCTCGCGAGGATTTTGGCGGTGGCCGCCGGCTAAATTTGAATCATGAATTTGCGCGCAGTCGCGTGCAGCGCAACAAAACCGTGCTCGCGCGTTATCAAAAAGAAGGCGCGGTGTTTTCCCGCGAGGTCAAACATCTCCACGCGCTTGCCGAAGAATTGCTGTATGACGCCGCGAAGAAGCAGGCCGATGGCGAGTTGTGTGCGCGGCTCTCTGACCGTGCTTTAAAATACGCGCTCCGGGCCGGCGAAAAAATCGAACTCGAAAAGGCGAAGAGTGACATCGAAAAAAGCAAACGCGCGGACAAGGTTCACTTCGGCTGCGAGACGCGCCAATATATCTGGGCGAAGCATGAGGAATTCACCAAGCGTTTTGTTGAATTGTTCGATTACGCCACGGTGACGCATTACCTCTGGGACACCTGGTACGAGCTGTTCGAGCCGCGCGAGGGCGTTTACAACTGGGGCGTGAAAGACAACATTGTCAATTGGCTCACGGAAAACAACATTCGCATCGAAGGCCGGCCGCTGTTTTGGTTTCATCCGATCGTCACGCCGGACTGGCTGAAGAGCAAAAACTTCGACGAGCTGAAAAAATACGTGGAAACGCACGCGCGCAATCTGGTGAGCCACTATGGCGACAAGGTGCTGGAGTGGGAAGTGGTCAACGAGTATCACGATTGGGCGAACATCCACAACCACACGCCGGAGCAGATTACCGAGATCGTTCGTCTCGCCTGCGACACAACCAGGGAGACGAATCCCAAAGTCGTGCGCATTCTCAACAACTGCTGTCCGTTTGCCGAGTACGCGGCGCGTGGAAGAATGGCGCGCATGGAGGCGACTCGTCCTTTGCGCTCGCCGCGGCAGTTCATTAAAGACCTCATCGATGCTGGCGTCGAGTTTGACGTGCTCGGCATTCAAATCTATTTTCCGCAGCGCGATTTGTCGGACATCGTGAGATTGCTCGAACGCCTGGCGGCGTTTGGCAAACCCATTTACATCACCGAGATCGGCGCCAGCTCGAATCTCGAACAGGTCAACGCCGGCGGCGCGATCAAAGAGCCGTACGCCTGGCATCGGCATTGGGATGAGGCCTTGCAAGCCGATTGGCTGGAGCAGGTTTACACGATCTACTACAGCAAGCCTTACATCAAAGCGATCAACTGGTACGACTTCTCGGATTTTCGTCCGTTCATCGTGAACGGCGGCTTGGTGCGCGAAGATTGCAGCACGAAGCTTTCGTTCCAGCGCTTGAAGGAGTTACTGGCAACCTGGCGATAGTTTCCGCATTTTCTCGAACCTGCCAAACGGCGATCATCAAAACGTGAGGCCAATGAAAACCGCAATCACCGCGCTTTTTGCCGCATTGCTTTCTCTTTCACTTCATGCACAAACCCTGATGCTTCACAAAAAGGACGCCGCGGTCTGGTCGCCCGCCCAGCTCATCGAAGGGCATGTTGACACGCTGACGGCCTCCGCAGGCGTTCTGCAAGTGAACGAGACGGCGGTCGCTTTCCAGATTTCGAACGATAGATCATTCTCCGTCCCGGTCACGCTGGATGAGGGTGTCAACCTCATTTTTGCGCGCCTCGATCATGCCGGCGCTGCCAGCTACTCCGATACTCTGCGCCTCACGCTCAGATACAAGCCTCGCCCCGAGGTTTTTGCCTACGCCGCCGTTGCCGGATTCAATGCCACGTTGCATGCGGCGGTTCTCGAAAACCCCGGCGGCGCGGCGCTCTCGTTTGTTTGGGAGCAAGCGGCGGACAATCCAGCCTTCGTTGGCATCGCCAATCCTCACGATTCAGTCACAGCCATTGCATTCGCGCCCGAGGCGCCTGCCGGCGAATACTATTTCAATCTCACCGCCATAACCAACGCCCAGGACACGGTGACGGCGCGCACGCTGCTCACCAAAAGCCCGGCGGGATTGCAGGCGTTTGATATCGTTCACGATCATGCGCGCTGGATCGACCGCGCCATAATTTATGAAATCACGCCCTACAGCTTCGTGTTCAACGGCAAATTCACTCACATCACGCAAAAGCTGCCGGAGCTGGCCGAGCTGGGCGTCAACACCATTTGGCTGCAGCCGGTTTACAAAACCAGATTTCGCGGCCAGGGGTATGATGTCATTGATTACTTCGGCGTGCGGGAGGATTTGGGCTCCGAGGCGGATTTGAAAATCCTGGTCGAAACCGCGCACGGCCTGGGCCTGAAAGTGCTTTTTGATTTTGTGCCGAATCATACTTCCATCCATCATCCTTACGCGCAGGACGCAATCCGTTACGGCGCGCATTCGCATTACTTCGATTTTTATCAGCGCACACACGACAACGCGCCGTATGCCATGCACTACAACTCGCGCCGCGACGGCGCGATGCAGTTCATCTACTATTTTTGGAATGATTTGGTCAATTTGAATTATGGCCACCCCGAAGTGCAGCGCATGATGATCGAGGCGGGCAGATATTGGATCGAGAAGTTCGATATCGACGGCTACCGCATCGATGCGGTTTGGGGCGTGAATGCGCGAACGCCGGAATTCATGCAGCAGTGGCGTTTGGCGTTGAAGCGCTTGAAACCGGAGATTCTTCTGCTGGGCGAGGACAAGGCCACGTGGCCGGCATCGTTCGAAGGCCGTTTTGATGCGGCCTATGATTGGGCGCCGGAGCAGGACTGGGTGTCGCATTGGGTATGGCAGACGAATTATAGTGAAACTTCCAATCCCACCATCTTCAACAACAGCAATCAAAGCATCCGCAGCGCTTTGCTGCGCGCCGCGCTCACGAATAACGGCAGCGGTTATCATCGCGACGCGAAAATCCTGCGCTTCATGGAGAATAACGACACGTTTCGTTTTCTGCCCACGCACGATCTCAATCGCACCAAAATGGTTGCGACGATGATGTTCTCGTTGCACGGCATTCCGCTCTTGTACAACGGCCAGGAAATCGGCGCGCGCACGCATCCTTATCAAACCAACTCGATCTTTCTCGCCAGCCAGTCGATTCAAGGGCTGGATACGCAGGGATTGTTTCCGTTTTACCGCCGGTTGGCGGAGTTGCGCGAGAATTTTTCCGCGCTGCACAGCGGCAACTTTCAGGAAATATCCGTCACGCCGGGCAGCTTTGTTTATGCCTATCGCCGCTGGCAGGACGAACAAAATATTTTCGCTGCACTCAACATGGGAAACGCGGCGGTGAATGCCGCTTTGACTTTGCCGGTGGCGCAATTGCCGCTCGACAGCGCGAAGACGTATTACTTGACGGATTTGATGAACCATGAATCTATTTCGGGCACGCCGTCGGATTTGCGCACAGTGAACATCGCGCTCGGGGCATTCACGACGCGGCTGTTCATTTTGACCGATACCTTGATCGCCACCGGCGTATCTGCACCCCTTGCCGCGAGTGAGCCGCTGCAATTTTCGCTGGCGCAGAATTATCCCAACCCGTTCAATCCCACAACCACGATTGCATTCCATTTGCCGCAGAGCGGGCGTGTGCGCTTGCGCGTCTATGATATTCTTGGCAAGGAGATGGACGTTTTGCTGGAAGAAGAAAAATTAGCGGGGCATCATGAAATTCAATTCGATGGCAAGGGCTTTCCGAGCGGCCTCTATTTTTACCGTCTGGAATTTGACGGTGAAATGAAAATTGGAAAGATGCTCTTAACAAAGTAACCCGGTTCGCGGGACTGAAATTATCTCCAGCCGGGTCGACCGGGTTACGGGTGATCCAATATGAACATTCTCATCCTCGGCGGAAGCGGCTTCATCAGCGGCCGGCTCGCCCAGCATCTGCTCGCGTCAAGAGAGCGCGTCACCATCTTCACGCGCGGCAGGAGTCCAAATTCAAACCAGAACTTGGAAGTTCTTCACGGCGACCGGCGCAACGAAGCTTCATTGCGCAACGCCCTCGGTCGGCGCACGTTCGATGCGGTTTATGACATGATCGCTTACGAGCCGGAAGAATCGGAAGCCGCAGTCAGGCTCTTTCGCGGCAAGGTCGGACGATTCATTCATTGCAGCACGATTTCGGTTTACATGGTTTCGCATGAGCTGCAATGTCCCATCACCGAAGATCAAGACAACGCGCCGCTCATGGAGTTCTGGCCGCGCAATCCGTTTGGCATGGATTACGGCATCAAGAAGCGGCAATGCGAAGCGGTTTTGTGGAAGGCTCATGATGAGAAGCTTTTTCCGGTGACCATGTTGCGGCCTACTTTCGTAAGCGGCCCGGGCGATCCGGCCAAGCGTGATTATTTTTGGATCGAGAGGATTCTGGACGGCAAACCATTGCTGGTTCCCGGCTGCGGCGATTTTGCGTTTCAGCAAGTCTATGTGGAGGACGTGGCGCGGGCCTTTGCCAAAGTGCTGCTCTACCCGCGCTCGATCGGGCAGGCATACAATGTCGCTTCAGAGGAAATCTTTTCGTTGAACGAATATCTCACCGCGCTCTGCCGCCTGTTGCAGCGTGAACCCAGGTTTGTGCACGTGCCCCACGATATTTTCGATCACCATCCCCTCGGCCATCATCCGCATGGCGACGTGTTCCCATTTAACACACGGCGCACGGCTGTTTTCAGCCTGGATAAGATCAAAAACGATTTGCTCTATTCTTCCACCCCCTTCAAGAAATGGATGCCGGTTACGATTTCCTGGCTTGCCAAAAATCACCAAAGCCATTCGACCGGTTATGAGCGCCGCGAGGACGAATTGAAGTTCATCGAACGGCCAACGTAATCACGCCCGCCGGACTGAAGAGCATTAAAGCAAAGAAGTTTGTCGAATCATGTGAGGGAGCCATTATGCCGGTTTTCAAGAGTGGAAGCCATATCGCGCCCTCGTGGTGCGAGATGGAGTATTTTGAGATTGTGAGGTTGAACGAAGGCGCAGCGTTCGCTTTCGAACGTGCTGCTCGAAAGGAGAAGTTCTTCGTTTGCGAGGGGCGGTGCCGCATCACGCAGGGGAGCCGCACAGTCACGGCGCAGCCGGGAGAGGTGGTTGACTTTGCCGGGGAACCGGGTCCGATCGAGGTGAAAAGCCTTTCATATCACACTGTGCTTGTGCGCGTGAGCGGGCATTGGGGCGAGGAAATTGGCGGCTGCGGCGTTTTCACGCTGGACAACAGTGATCATCCTCAAAACCACGGCGATCCGACGGACTATCCCCGCACCACGGATTTCGATAATCATTATCATGATTGTGATGAATACTGGATCATTTATGCAGGCAGGGGCTTGGCTGTCTCCGAAGGCGTGTTCTATGAAGTCGGCGCGGGTGATTGCGTTGCCACGGCCTGTGGCTACCATCATGATTTTCCACAAGTGTTTGAGACGATCAAGGGCGTTTATTTTGAAACCACGCTGCAAGGGCAAAAGCGTTTGGGGCATCTCTGGGAGCACACCCACGGCCCGGGGCGGAGATGACGCCGGTTTAGGGAATTGCGGTTTTCTTGTTTTGCGCGCGAAACCGTTTGGGCGGGAGGTTGAATCGTTTCTTGAACAGGTGATAGAAGTGGCTGAGGTTTTCAAAACCCGCTTCCATCGCGATAAAGGCGATGGTTTCATCCGTGCTTGCCAATAAGTTCGCCGCGTAGTCCAAGCGCAATTCGTTGACGAACTCGGTTGGCGTGGCGCCCAGGTGGGTTTTGAACATGCGGCTGAGGTGTTCCGGACTGCGGCGCGAAAGCTTCTGCATCACGGCCAATCCTTGTGCGAAATTTTCCTTCTTGTGCATCTCTTGCAGCAGCCAATCCAGCCAGTCCGGAATCGATTTGCGAATGCGCGTGCGGCGGCGTGAAAAATACCGCGAAAAAAAATCCACGAGCAGGATGCGAAGTTGTGTGCGCCTCTCCGGCTTGCTGGTATGCGGAATGGTGTGAAGCTGTTCGAGCTTCGCTTTCACCAGCGCGGTTTCGGATTTGGAGAGAATGAGACGCGGCGGCATGGCGGGCTTGAGCAGGCGTTGCGGCCTGAACCCCTTGCCCAAGTAATTGAACAAATCGAGCACGGTTCGGCGCGGAAAGGCGAGATTGATCAATTCGCAGTCACGGCCCTCGATTTTTTCGTAGCTGTGCACGTCATCGGGCCGCATGAACACGAACGTCCCTTCCGGCAGGATTTCCCGCCGGGCGTTGATGATGTGCATGACCTGGCCGTGGGTGATCAGGAACAGCTCGAAAAAATCGTGACAATGAATGAATGTGATCTGCTTCAGGCTTTTGTGAAAAGCATAGTGCGTTTCGGTCTCAGGGTCGATCAACCCTTCCGCAGTCATTCGCAAGACGCCCATCGGTTACCTGCCTTTTTTGCCGGGAGAATATCAATAAAACACAATGAAATGATCAAGCCAGGACAAGAATTTGCCCCGCGCGAACGTTAGCTTGCAATCGTAACCCCGATCGCCGGCAATATAATTGGTTACGAAGCGGAGCCTGCTATGCAAATGAACGACAAATTCGCACGCGAACTGAAATTCACCGCGACTTATCGCCGCTATCAACACGAGCATCCCGCACTGCGCGAGGCCATGTGTCTGCGCGCGCAATTCCCCGGCACTTTGGGCGAGATCGCAGAGCACGATCTGTTTGCCGGACGCATTGCTCATGCTTTTGTTGGGTTCAGCCCCGATGAATGGGGACCGACGTCGTTCGGTTACTATTGCCAAAGTAAAGAGATCCAGCAAGAACTGCAAGACTCCGACATTGATTCGGCGCAGCGGGAAATGATCCAGGACATGCTGGATTTTTGGAGGGAGGAAGATACCTCACACAAGCTGCGTGCCGCGTATCCCGGCAGTATGGCCCGTCATCTCCCCTCTGACGACTGGATGCACGAATCCGGCATTGCCTTTCCGCTGTATCGCATGACCGGCAGCACGGTTGATTTTGGCAAGCTCATGGCTCTTGGCGTGCCCGGCATGTTTGAGGAAGTGGAAAAGTATCGGCGCCGGGCTGCAGCCGACGGCGGAGATGTAAAACTCTATGACGGCATGAAAGTCGCCCTCGACGCCTTCGTTGATGTTTGCAGGCACTATGCTGCGCAAGCCAAGAGTTCCGCCGCCACCCGGCCGGATCGATCGGAGTTGTTGGAAATCGCGCAAACCCTCGAGCGCATCACGCAATCAAAACCGCAAACGTTGCGTGAAGCCGCGCAACTGTTCTGGCTCTATTCACTGGTGGCCGACGTGCGCAACTATGGCCGCATGGACGTTTATTTGGGGGATTTTTATGCGCAGGATATCGCATGCGGCGTGCTCTGCGAAGATGAAGCGCTGGCGCTCATGCAATCGTTATGGCGTTTGATGGCCGCGCGCAGCACGCGCGTGCACGGCCGTGTTATTATCGGCGGCAAGGGCCGGCCGAACGAAGCCAACGCGGACCAGTTCGCGCTGCTGGCAATGGAAGCGACACGCACCGTTCCTGCAATCGAACCGCAGCTTTCCTTGCGCTTTTATCGCGGCATGAATCCCGCGTTGATGGAAAAAGCGCTGCAGGTGATCGGCGAGGGCAGAACTTTTCCGATGCTTTATAATGACGACGTGAATATTCCCGCGGTAGCGAAGGCGTTTTCGCTCGATCGCAACGAGGCGGAACAGTACGTTCCTTATGGCTGCGGCGAATACATCATCGAGCACAAAAGCTTCGGCACGCCCAGCGGTGTGATCAATCTGCTCAAAGCGTTGGAAGTGACGCTGCACAACGGCATCGATCCGCTCACCGGAAAGAAAAGGGGATTGGCGTTTGGCGTTTTCAAAGATTTCAGAACATTCGACGAGCTGTGGCGCGCCTATCAGCAGCAAGTCGAGTTCTTTGTGGAGATGATGGCGGAGCACGAAGCGCTCGCGTACAAGATCGCCGGCGAGGCCGCGCCGTTTTTGTACATGAGCATGCTCTATGATGATTGCATGCAACGCGGTAGGGGCATGTTTTCCGGCGGCGTCAAGTATCTCGGCGGCACGCTGGAGACCTACGGCAATACCAATACCGCGGACAGCTTGACGGCGATCAAGGAATTGGTTTACGATAAAAAAATAATGCCGCCGGAGCAAATGCTCGCCGCGCTCGACGCCGACTTCACAGGCTTTGCGCAGCAACGCCGCCTCATGCTGAATGCGCCCAAGTATGGCAATGATGATGCGTGCGCTGATGGTATGCTGGTTCAGGTTCACCAGCACGTGTGCAACGCCGTTCGAAGCCAGGCTAAACGCGTGGGACTGCACTCGTATCTCGTCGTCGTCATCAACAACAGCGCTAACACACTGATGGGCCATCAGACCTCAGCCTCTGCCGATGGCCGGCTTTCCGGAGAACCGATGGCGAATGGTAATGCACCGAGCGGAGGCAATGACCGCAAAGGCGCGACGGCTTTTCTCAATTCCATCGTCAAGCCGAGTCCCGCCATTCATGCCGGTGCGGTGCAGAACATGAAATTCAGCCGTGAGCTGTTCGCCAATGGCCGGGTAAAGCTCCGCGCCTTACTGGATACTTATTTCGCAAAGGGCGGCGCACAGGCGATGATCACGGTTGTCAATCGCGAGGAGCTGGAGCGCGCATTGCTCGAGCCGGAAAAGTATCAGCATCTCTTCGTGCGCGTCGGCGGCTTCAGCGCGCGTTTTGTGGAGCTTTCGCGCGATGTGCAAATGGAAATCTTGAGCCGCACGCTGTATTAGCAGCCCAAGCCGCGCACGCGGTAATATTTAGCATTACAAACAGCTTGATTCATCCTGTCAATGAACGGCTTGATCTTCGACATCCAGCGTTTCGCGCTGCATGATGGACCGGGAATTCGCACCACGGTTTTTCTCAAAGGCTGCCCGCTGCGCTGCCTCTGGTGCCACAATCCCGAATCGCAATCGTTCCAGCCGGAGCTTTCCTTCCGCCAGGACAAATGCCGCGATTGTTTGTCCTGCGTTGCCGTTTGTCCAGCCGGCGCGCACGAGGAACGCAACGGCAGGCATGAGCTTACCCGTTCGCGCTGCGAGCTTGCCGGCCGGTGCGTAAAAGCATGCCCCCACGAGGCTCTGCAAATTATCGGTAGAAAGATGAACATCGAGGAGATCATCGAAGAAGTGCTGAAAGACAAAGATTATTATGAGCGCTCCGGCGGCGGCTTGACGATTTCCGGCGGGGAACCCCTGGCGCAATTTGAATTCACCCGCGCGCTTTTGCATGCGGCCAAAGCGCATGGCATTCACACCTGCCTGGATACTTCCGGCTTTGCTTCGCAAGAGAAATTTGCGGCATTATTGGAAGACGTGGATCTTTTCCTCTACGACTATAAAGCGACAGATGCCGCTTTACACAAAAGTTTTACCGGCGTATCCAACCACGCGATACTCCGAAATTTGCATTTTCTTTATAGCAAGCGCGCGCGCATCATGCTGCGTTGCCCCCTGGTGCCGGGCGTTAACGATTCGCCTGCTCATCTCTCAGGCATCGCCGCGCTTGCCGCGCGCTATCCCGGGCTGGAGGGGATTGAAATCATGCCGTATCATGCCATGGGCAGGGACAAGGCGGCGAGAATCGGAAAGCCAGCGCATTTGCGCGAGGTGCAAACCGCCGGCGAGGCAATGAGAATCAAATGGCTTGCAACGTTGCAGCGATTGGGCTGCACGAACGCGAGATAACTCACGTGGTCCGTCCGGGGGGCGGGCTCGATCATCATCAGGAAAGGAACCCGCAAATGAGCACACCGATTGCGCGTCACATCACCGAAGAACAGAAAAACCAATATCACCGGGAAGGCTATTTCCTCCTCGAGAAAGTCATACCGGACGAGCAGCTCGAAAAACTGCGCGCCGAGTGTGATCATCACGTCAACGAACAGAATGCCGAAATGGATCGTCTCGGCGTCGATGAGCTTCATCTCAGCCGGCGCAATAGCCGCTATTTCGTTTTCCTGCCTTACAAAAACCGGCCGCAGCTCGCTGAATTCATTTTCAGCGAGCTGATGGCGGAAATTTGCCGCGCCACGATCGGCGGCGAGGCCATGCTGTTCTGGGAACAGTTCGTCATCAAGGGCACGGACAAAAAGGGCGCGGCGTTCGGCTGGCACCAGGATTCCGGCTATGTCGATCATACGCACAAATACTATGTCAATGCCTGGATTCCGCTCGACGACGTGAACGAGGAAAATGGCACCATCTACATTTTGCCCTACTCACAAGCCGGCACGCGCGATAAGGTCGAGCACAAAGTCCTTCCGGGTTCGAATGATCGCATCGGTTATTTCGGCGACCACCCCGGCGTTCCCATGAATTGTCCGGCCGGATCGATTGCGGTGTTTTCGAGCACCGCTTTTCATCGTTCCGGCGCCAACAACACCAGCCGCATGCGCCGCATTTACTCCATCCAATTTTCGCCGGAAACTGTTTACGAGGCCGACGGCTCGCTCAAGGGCCTGGCCGAGCCCTTTCTGCAAAATGGCCGGCGGGTGAGGTGAAGACGGCGTTTTATGCGTCAGTGCTGAAACGGCGCCGGACAATTTAAAATCCTCACGCACGCAGGTTTGTTCTTGCCGCTGGCGCCGCATCGCGCCCTCTTGCGCTTCTCAAAAATATGTTTACTTTCTGGCGTGATGAAAAAGCCCAAAAATCGCGCCGTTTGTTGGAGCCTCGCGCTCTGGCTCTCATTTCCTGCCGCGCTTTTTGCCCAATCGCATGACATTCGCTTCGAGCAGGTGTCGGTGGAGCAGGGCCTTTCCAATTATGCCGTCACCAAAATCGCGCAAGATCAACAAGGCTTTCTTTGGATCGCCACCGAAGACGGGTTGAATAAATACGACGGCTACGCCTTCACCGTGTACAAGCCTGATCCCGCGGATTCCAATTCGCTGGCGAGCAGATTTGTGCAGATGGTGTATACTGACCGCGCTGGGAATCTCTACGTCGGCGCAGGTTTTGACGGCTTGCGCCGCTATAACCCCGACACCGGTAAGTTCGACCGCTTCAAAAGCGAGCCGAACCATCCCGAAAGCCTCGCGGGCAAAAGCATTCACGCCATTTTGGAAGACCAACACGGCGAGCTTTGGATCGGCACGAACGAGGGGCTTTATCGCTACGATCCGCAGCGCGACGCACTGACGATTTATCGCCACGATGCTCGCGACGCTGCGACGATCAGCAGCGATTACATCTTGGGACTTTGCGAAGATCGCACCGGAACGTTGTGGGTGGGAACCAATGCCGGCCTTAATCGCTTTGCACGCGAACGGAACGTCTTCACGCAGTATCGTCATAATCCCCAAAACCTCACGGGTCTCAACAGCGATCTCATTGGCCACATTCGCGAAGACCGCGACGGTGTCATTTGGATCGGCACCAACGCCGGCTTGAATCGCTATGACCGCAAGTCTGATACGATCACGCGCTGCCGTTACGATCCCCAAGATCCGCACGCCTTTATTCCCAACTTGGTTTTCGACATTTATGAGGACAGCAAAGGCGCGTTATGGATCGCCACTTTTCATACCGGCTTGTGGCGTTATGATAAAACGACGGATCGTTTTTTCCGTTACGCGCACGACCCCAATGATCGGCATTCACTCAGCGAGGATCGCATCAGTTGCATATTCGAAGATCGCTCCGGCGTGATGTGGGTGGGCACGTATCGCCACGGCCTCAACCGTTATGAGCGGCGGCAGGACGTTTTTACGCGCTACCCAACCCTGCGCAGCCAGGGCGTATACGCCATCTTGCAGGATCGTAACGGCGAGCTTTGGTTGGGAACGAGCGGTGACGGTTTATTGCGCTATGATCGTGAAAGAAAACTTCTCGCGCATTATCGCCACGATCCCGCGAAGCCGGCGACGCTCGTCACGTATGGCATCCTGGCGCTGCACGAAGATCGCCGCGGCGAACTGTGGATCGGCACGGGCCGGGGCTTGAATCGCTACGATGCGGCAACGCGGAATTTTGTCCATTATCCACACGAACCGCTCGATCCCTCTCTCGCTGATCATTTTGAAGTGAAAACCATTTTTGAAGACGCCGCGGGCGAGCTTTGGATCGGCACCAAAGGCAGCGGCTTGTGCAAATTGGATCGCGAGAAAAAAACGTTCACATATTATCACAACGACCCTAAAAATCCGCAGAGCCTGAGCGGCAATAACATTTGGGCGATCGGCGAAGATCAAAACGAAAATTTGTGGATCGGCACTTTCGGCAACGGCATCAATCGTTTCGACAAACGAACCGGGATAGCGGCGCAATTTGGGCCGGCACATTCGGCAGCGGTTTGAATCGGCTCGATCCCAACACCGGGCAGGTGACGCGTTACACGGATAAGGAGGGTTTGCCCGATAATTTTGTGAAAAGCATTTTGCCCGATGAAAACGGCAACCTTTGGCTGGGCACGGACAAAGGCTTGTCAAAACTCAATGCGAAGAACGGGACGTTCAAAACCTACACGGTGAAGGACGGCTTGTTGAGCAATCAATTTCTTTCGGGCGCTTATCACAAAGATAAAAATGGCCGTTTGTTTTTCGGCGGAGATGAAGGCGTGATTGCTTTTCATCCCGACAGCTTGAAGGATAATCCGCACGCGCCGCCGGTGGTCATCACGCGGTTCAATGTTTTCGACAAGCCATTGGCGTTGCCGGCCGCACTCTCTTCGCTGGGAGAGATCAAGCTTTCTTATCGACAAAACTTTTTTTCGTTTGATTTTGTGGCGTTGGATTTTGCCGCGCCGATGGAAAATCAATACGCTTATAAATTGGAAGGCTTCGATCCGGATTGGGTGCAAAGCGGCACACGGCGTTTTGCGAGCTACACCAACGTCGATCCGGGCGAATATGTTTTTCGCGTGAAAGGATCGAACAGCGACGGCGTTTGGAACGAACAAGGCGCGGCCATCAACATCGTGATCACGCCGCCGTTTTGGCAAACCTGGTGGTTTCGCGCGCTCGCGGTTTTTTCCGTGCTCGCCGCGGCTTATACGTGGCATCAACTCAGAATCAGAAGAGTTGAAGAGAAAAGGGCCGCGCTTGAAAAGCAGGTGAAAGAGCGGACCGCTTTTGCCGATGCGCTGCAACATGCGCTCAATGAAGTGGAGAATTTGAAAAATCGTTTGGAAGCGGAGAATGTTTATCTGCAAGACGAGATCAAGCTCGAACACAATTTCGGCGACATCATCAGCCGCAGCGAGGCGCTCAAAAAAGTTTTGCACAAAGTCGAGCAAGTCGCGGCCACCGAGGCCACGGTGTTGATTCTCGGCGAATCCGGCACGGGCAAAGAACTGCTCGCGCGCGCGGTGCATAATTTGAGCGAACGTCGCGACCGGCCTCTCGTAAAAGTGAATTGCGCCACGTTGCCGGCAAATTTGATTGAGAGCGAGTTGTTCGGCCACGAGAAAGGCGCGTTCACCGGCGCGATTGCCCGCAAGATCGGGCGCTTTGAGCTTGCCGACGGCGGCACGATTTTTCTCGACGAGATTGGCGAGCTGCCGCCGGAGCTGCAAGCCAAGCTGTTGCGCGTTTTGCAGGAAGGTGAGTTCGAGCGCGTCGGCGGGCAACAAACGTTGCGAGTGAATACCCGCGTCATCGCCGCCACCAACCGCGATCTCAAAGCAGAAATCGCGCACGGCCGGTTTCGCGAAGATTTGTATTACCGGCTGCACGTTTTTCCCATCACCATTCCGCCGCTGCGCGAGCGCCGCGATGACATTCCCTTGTTGATCAGCCATTTTGTGAAAAAGTACAGTGCCCGCACCGGCAAGAAGATCGAAACCGTTTCGCAAAATCTCATCGGAACTTTGCAAGCTTATGATTGGCCGGGCAATGTGCGGGAATTGGAGAACGTGATCGAGCGCGCCGTGATTGTGAGCCAGGGTAAACAACTCAAGCTGGATGATTGGCTTCCTCACACCGGCGTAAGAATGAATGCGCCGGCTATGATCACGCTCGAAGATATGGAGCGCAATCACATCATTAAAGTTCTGGAGCAGACGAACTGGCGCATTAGCGGGGAAAGAGGCGCGGCCAAAATGCTGAACATCAATGCCTCGACGTTGCGTTCGCGAATGGAGAAGCTGGGGATTAAGAAGTGAGGTTTTTAGGAAGACGCGCTTGTTTGCAAAAATAGCTTGTTTATTTGGCGAGGGAGGTTATTACAGATGCAAACAAACAAAATGAAGCAATCAGAGAATATCTCTGATCCTACGTCGATCCCGCAGGACATCAAACGATTGCGCCCGAGTGGAGGGTATCGGCGGCTGCGCTCGTTTCAAGTGGCGACGATCATCTATGATGCAACGGTTCTGTTCTGTGAACGCTTTCTATACAAGCGCTCTCGTACGATTGATCAAATGGTACAGGCCGCGCGCAGCGGGCGGCAGAATATTGCCGAGGGCAGCCGCGCCGCAGCCACTTCGAGCCAGACTGAATTGAAGCTGGTCAATGTGGCCCGCGCGAGCCTTGACGAGTTGCTGTTGGACTACGAGGATTTTTTGCGCCAGCGAGGCAAACGGCAGTGGCACAAAGATGATCGCGAAGCGCTTGCTGTGCGGGCGCTTGGCCGGAAACAGGAGCAGCAATCGTCAAGCGATCACTCCGATCCCGCTGCTCACTGGAAAATTTACGCCGCCTGTTTGGAACATAAGGATTCCGAAATTGTTGCCAACACGATTATTTGTTTGATCCATCAGACGAACTATCTTTTGGATCAACAGATCACCGCGCTTGAACGGCAATTCATCGCCGAGGGTGGCTACAGGGAGCAATTAGCGGCAGCGAGACTTGCCGAACGGTCGAAGCAGAATCGTGTTGATCAAGCGCAGTCAAATGAACAAGCTCATAAGAAAGCTCCTGCTTGCCCTACCTGTGGAAAGCCGATGGTCTTGCGCACCGCGCGCAAAGGCAAAAACGCAGGCTCGCAGTTTTGGGGATGCGCTGGTTACCCGAATTGTAGAGGTACGAGGGCAATTTAGAAATCCGACGGATCAGTCAGAAGTGACGGATTTTTTCAAATTCACGATATTTCGCAAATTCGCGATATATCGCAAGTTTCGCTGAAACCTGCCTGAAATAAACATTCATCGTTATCTGCTTTTCTGAAAAGCCACTTGGAGCCGCCTCCAGGTGGCTTTTTTATTTTGGCATGTTGGTTGTCATGGCATCGTCACGCCGAAATCAATCACGAGAGAACGAAATGCAAACGATTGTTGTAGAAGCGAACTTTAGAAAAGAAGTGCTCGAAAATCCTGAGCCTGTGCTCGTGGAGTTTGGCGCGGATTGGTGCGGCGCTTCTCACATGCTCGCGCCGATCTTGATGCAATTGCGTGAGGAGTTCGATGGTCAAATCAAAATAGTACGGCTGGATATTGATGCCTGCCCTCGTGTAGCTGAAGAGTACGGATTTCAAGAGGTTCCGACGCTGGCGTTTTTTAAGAATGGACAAATGGTCGATCAAATTAGCGGCGTCGCGCCGAGGCTAATCATCGCCAATAAGCTTCGTGCGTTGTTGCGGTGATGCAGACGATACGGCATTATACCCGTCATGGGTGATCATCACATTACTACCGTCATTCCCGCGAAAGCGGAAATCCACTAAAAAGCGACTCTCCGAGGATTAGCCATGCACTGGATCTATGCTCATCTCATCGGCGATTATCTTTTGCAGAATGATTGGATGGCAAAAGGCAAGAAAGCCGACTCCCGGGTTTGCACGATTCACGTGCTGATTTACATGCTGCCGTTTCTGTTTACCGGCATGGCTTGGTGGCAATTGCTGTTGATCGCGCTGCAACATTGGCTGCAAGACCGGACGGACTTCGTGTTCTGGAGTATGAAGGCCATGGGCCGCAACGAGTTCGTCGCGCAGCCGCTCGCGCCGTGGTCGATTATCATTACGGACAACATTTTTCACATTCTGTGGATTGCTTTGGTCGCGACGGCATAAGAGCCGCAGCGCACAAATGATCCACGCGGTTTTTCTTTCTCAACTCCCAATCATTTTAAAAGGAGATTCTGTTTATGAAAAAAATCATGCTGCTGTTCCTCGCCCTCATGCTGACGCCGATGCTCGCTTCGGCGCAGAGCAAATTTTCGATCGCGCCTGCCGCGGGCTTCTACAAAGCGAAGCTCGACGCGCTCAATGATGACTTGAGCGCGCTCGAAGATCTCGGCGCAAAAGTGGAGAAGCCGGGCGGCAATTTTCATTTGGGCGGCAGATTGTATTATCAAAAAAACGCGCGCTGGAGCTGGCTCGCCGAGGTCAATCTTTGGAAAGATCGCGGTGAAGGCCGCATCCAAGACGGCGGCGCGAGCTTTGACTTTGAGCAACAGGTTCGTCTTGTGCCCATCATGGTCGGCTCGCAGTACTACTTCAGCAAACCCAAAGAGAGGGCACGATTTTACGCGGGCGCAACGGGCGGCCTCGTGCTCGTGAACGTGAAAGCCGAGTTCAACCTGAATGTGCCGGGCCAGGGGCAATTCTCCGAATCGCCCTCGGCCTCGGGCAATGATTTCGTGAGCAAGCCCTTCATCGGCCTCGAGTTGGCGAACACGAACAAAATGTTCTTCTGGGGCGAGGTGGGATATTTGATCGGCAAATATACGGTCGAGCTA
>QEVD01000387.1 GCA_003576975.1 Candidatus Zhuqueibacterota bacterium | reverse complement strand
GCCAATTCCGAGGGACAACCCGGCCCGCAAAATTACGGGCGCTCGCACGCAGATGGCGCGAACATGCTGGCGGATGCGCTCAAACCGTTTGGCGGCGTGGTGATGTGGCGCGCGTTTGTTTATGACAACAACATCAAGGAAGATCGCGCGAAGCAGGCTTATAATGAGTTCACGCCGTTGGACGGCATGTTTCGCGGCAATGTATTGGTACAAGTTAAAAACGGCCCGATAGACTTTCAGCCGCGCGAGCCGTTTCATCCGCTGTTCGGCGCCATGCCGAAAACGCCGTTGATGATGGAGTTTCAGATCACGCAGGAGTATTTGGGATTCAGCACGCATTTGGTGTATCTCGGCGTGCTGTTCAAAGAAGTTCTCGCGGCGGATACGTATGCGCAGGGCGCAGGTTCAATCGTTGCGAAAATCATCGACGGCTCACTCGAAGGGCATGCCATCTCAGGTATTGCCGGAGTCGCGAATACCGGCACCGACCGCAACTGGACCGGACATCTCTTCGGTCAAGCGAATTGGTATGCTTATGGCCGTTTGGCGTGGAATCATGAATTGAGCACGGAAGCAATCGCGGAAGAGTGGATTCGTGCAACTCTCTCAAACGATGCCGGCGTGGTGCAATCCGTTAAAAAAATGATGATGGCCTCGCGTGAGCACACGGTGAATTACATGACGCCGCTCGGCCTGCATCATATCATGGGCTGGGATCATCACTACGGTCCGGCGCCGTGGATCAAAGACAAGCATCGCGATGATTGGACTTCGGTTTATTATCATAGAGCCGATAGCAACGGCATTGGCTTCGACCGCACGGCAACGGGAAGCGATGCGGTGAGCCAGTATTATTTATCAGTGATGAAAAAAATCGCTTCGCCGGCAACCTGTCCGGAAGAGTATCTGTTGTGGTTTCATCACCTCCCCTGGGATTACCGCATGAAATCCGGCAAAACGCTTTGGGAAGAATTGTGCTACCGCTATTATGCCGGCGTGGAAGGCGTTCGTGAAATGCAAAGCGCATGGAACAAGCTGCGTGGCAAGATCGACGAAGAAAATTTTCAACACGTGCAAATGATGCTTGGGATTCAGGAAAAAGAGGCGGTGTGGTGGCGGAACGCATGTGTGCTTTACTTTCAGACCTTTTCACGCCGGTCGATTCCCGCGGAATTGGAAAAACCGCAGCAGACGCTGCAATACTATCAAGAGCTGTCATTCCCGTTCGCGCCGAAGTGATGGGGTGCGAGTGTTGCAGCAGCATATTTACAGGGAGGCCGATAACCCCTGGACGGTGACGCGACACATTTCAATTCATTTTACGGCCGTAATCCAGGCGGTTGTCTGTGGTGATCACGGGAAAGCTCGGCACCACCACCGGGAAAGGATCGTTGCGCCGCAGGACGAGCATGTCGATGGCAGTTAGTTTTATTTTTTCGAAGACATCGGTGTTGATTTCGATGACATCGTGATATTTCGCTTGCAGGCTGTCGAGGTAAGGATTTAGATCCGTTTCAATAATCTGCAAATAGTCTTTGCTGAAGTTGTGCTGTTTGCCCAACGATTTCAAGTATTGGGTTTGCTGATACAAGAACAGCAGATTATCGCGCCACATGCTGACATTGCGCTGCACGGCTTCCGCTTGATCGTAGCCTTTTTTGTAGGCCTCCTGCGTGAGATAGCGATCACGCACCATGTCCACAATCGCAAGCTTGAATTGCTCCGCAAACTCACCTTGCTGCAGGTTCTTTTTTCTAAACACTAGTGGGTGAACTTTGATTTCACGCTCCAGGTCGCGCACAGTCCAAACCTGGCCGTCAATGCGGAACAATGGCTCCTCCAGTATGGCATCCACGCCGGTTCCCATTTGAGACAGAACATTCTCTTCGTTTTCGTTGCCCCAGAATTGCTGCTGCAATGCAGCTTGCTTTTCCTCGGAAGATTTTAGATAGTAAGGCGCGACAATTTCCACCATTTTTCGGAAAGTTGCCGGTGAAAATTCCAACGTTTTGCCGCGCATGACGCCGGCCGCATATTGTTCGTATAGCTTGCCGGCCTTTTTGTGCGTCAGATTTTCCTTGACGTCATTCCAGCGCGTCCGTACTTGCATATCGGAAACGGCGACCTTATCCGTCCAGCCCAAAATTTTCATCATCACATAAGAATTCTCACGAACAGACAAAGGCCCGAGGATCTGGCCTTTTTGCAACTCGCTCGAGAACAGCGCCTGGTGAATGGCCTCCTCTTCCGGCGAATCCCACGCCACTTCGCGTTGCGGAATGCCCTCCAATGAACCGGTTTCGTTGTGAAGCTGTTCAAACGATTTGCCGCCGTGTTGCAATTCCTGTGACGCCAGTCTGGCGATGTTGCTGTCTTTGAGGGCGTAGTAGGCAATCTTATAGGTTCTGCCGGCAAGGTTATAGACGGCTTTGATCTCGCTGGTGTCGAGTTGAACGCGTTGATAGGCTTCTTGATGATATTGCCATTGCCGCATCGCCTGCTCTTTGCGGCCCTGCACATACAATTGATACTCCGGCGTGCGCGTCAGTTCGTTGTCGGCGCCCGCTTCCAGGGCCAGGAGTTTTTCGGCGATCAGCGAGTTGAGCACGATTTTGCGCTGAACGTAATCCTCGCCGCGGCAATAGATCGGGCGCGGCGTATACTCTGCGCGGCGAATGAACTCATTCACGGAAATGGTTCTATCGCCAATGCGCGCCAGGATGGTTTCGTTTTGTATTTGTTCTTGCGGCTTGTTGCATGATGAGAACAAAACAAAAATGATGAAACCAATGACAAGTTTACTGCTCCGATATTTTGCGAAATAGCGTCGCAATCGCATACAACGTTTTTTCATTGGGAAATAGCCATGTCAAATGATCGGGCTTATGGCAACAACAGGAGTTTTCTTTTGAGTTGTTGTTGGCCGGCATGCAAAATATAAAAGTAAATTCCGGGTTCTACAAGCCGTCCGAGGGCATTTCGGCCGTCCCAGGTGAACGCATGCCGTCCGGCGTTCTGTGCGCCCGCAGCAAATGTTTTAACTTCTCCGCCAAGGATATCATATATCTTGAGCATGGCCGGCGTTTTCTCTGGCAATTCATAGCCAATCGTTATCGCGATTTCATTGCGTTGTTGCTTGTCCGTTTGAATTGTTGATCTGAAAATAGGGTTGGGAAAACTCTGCTCCAATACATATTGTTGTGGCGTTGCGGCGTCAAGGTTCTCCGCGACGGCGTTGGGAGATTTGAGCAAAAATTGCATTTGGTTGAAATTGAAGCCTTCACGCAAGACGAGCAGTGTCAAAACATGCGCGCCGGCAGGCAAGGGCAGATTTTCGAACTTCACGGCGTTCCAGTTTTGCCAACCGCCTGTTCGTGGAATCGTGAGAGAAGCGATCAGCTCCTGACCATCCAGCGCAAGTTTGAGCGCGCCGCCGCCGTTCAAGCTGGCAACGCGAAAGACAACATCATATAAACCCGCCTGCGTAACGGTGACGGTATATTTTAACCACTCGCCGCCGGCAATCCAGCCAACGTTGTAGGCCGCACCCTGCGCATCACTGCTTTTCTCGATGTCCACGCCGTCATTGCGAAACTGGCCGCCCGAATTCCAGGGTTGATCGGCATCCCAACGCACTTTTTTGTAATCTTGATCATGATACGCGATTCCGACATTCCCGAAATCATATGCGACGGCCGGGATAACGCCGGGAAGGCTGTGCGGCGCAAACGGCTTGCTGCGCGCATTGAAGTCGGTGTCAAACAACGCATGCAAAACATCCGGGCGCGGCTCACATTTTTCCAGCGCCAGATTTTGCGCCATGCCGAACAGCGCATCACGCGCGAACGCTTGAGCCGGCCTGCTGGCATTGCCGTTCCAATAGTCCAGCACGCGTTGATAATCCGGTGTGATGGGCACGGAAAGCGGGCTGGTGGTGGTTTGAATTTTTTTGTGCGTCCACCAGCACCAGCCGATATTGTTTGCTTCAAGCAATTTGATGGTTTCATAAAACCAGGGATTCGAATTCTCGCCGGACTCGCCCATCCACAACGGCACATTCCAGTTGTTGCGCAAATTCAGATAATCCTGAATGGTCGCTTGCGTGGTTTCATTCCAATATTTGTGAAAACTGTAAACGATGTTGGAACCATACAACAAGGGCGGAGTCAAATCTCTGAAATCCGTCGCAAAGTTGCTGCCTTCGATAAACAGAATATGATTGTTGTCAACCTCTCGGATCGCCAGCGCGAGACGGCGATAGAAGTTGCGTAAGTCGAGATTGTTATACCCGGCGGGCATCACCGGCTCGTTTAGCAAATCATATCCTGCCACCCACGGCTCACCGGCATAACGCTCGGCGATCTTTTTCCAAATTTCAACCGTGCGGTCTTGATTGGCCGGTAGGGTCCAGAGTTTGGCTTCGCCATCGCTGTCGCTGATGTTATTGGAATTCTGCCCGCCCGGCGCGCAATGCATATCGAGAATGACATACAAGCCCTGCCGCTTGCTCCAGGTAATGAGTGAATCCAGCAGCAGAAAGCCTTCTTCAAGAAAAACGCCCGGTTGGTTTTGCGGCGAAAGCAATTCATAGTGAAACGGCAGACGAATGCTGTTGAATCCCCACGCCGTAATTTTTTCAATGTCTTTCGCGGCAACGTAATTGGCGCGATAAAGCCTGAAGAACTCTTTGGTGTCTTGCTCGCCGATCAAGTCTTGCATCATATTGCGAATCGAGGTGGGCGAGCCGTAGCCCGGCGTGTGCAGCATGTATCCTTCCGGAACCAGCCAGCCGCCGAGGCCGATGCCCCGCAGCAAAACAGGCTCGCCCGCAGCATCGACGATTTCTTTGCCGTCCACGCGCAGGAATTGCGCAAAGCCTGCCGGCGCGAGGAAAAAAAATACGGCAGCAGAAATGGAAGCCAG
>QEVD01000386.1 GCA_003576975.1 Candidatus Zhuqueibacterota bacterium | reverse complement strand
CAGCACGAGAATTGCCGCGGCCGCACCGCCCCAAATCAACTCGTCTTGCAGCGCGCGTTCTTTGATCAACGACAAGGAGTTGTAAACGCGCATCGCCTGCGTCAAACGTTCTTTCGTCGCGGTGATCTCCGGTGAAACAGCATAGCCTACCAGCACCATTTCATCTGCGCCTTGTGGCAACCACACACGGCAATGACTACGAAACTCATCATTGCCGAGAGAAGTCCTTTCCAACTCGCTGTCGCGCTGGCCCCATGCCTCTGCCAGACGTTCCTCTCCAAAACTCAAACCAAGCTGCCGCGTCTCTTCATCCCGGGCAACAGCCTGCACGAGTTGCACGGTCTCCTGCTCTTTGCGCCAAACCAGAAAATAATCAAACTCCCATTTACGCAACAGCGCCGGCGTGACCGAATCGCCTTGCACGGCGCGCACAAAACTCTCCGCGTGATTTTCAAACTGCTGTTTCATCGCCTGCACGGCATTGAGCATCGTGCCTTCCATTTCGGGGACCAGCAACATGTCGATCGTGCTGGTCGTCAGCGTGCTCGCGACAAACAACAGCGGCACGCTCGGGACAATCGCAAACAACAAAAACAAAGCCGTCAAGCGCACTTGAAAGCGTGAACGCCGGGTGGGATGCCACCAAAGATAAGCGAGATAACACGCGAGGAGGAAAAGAATGATTGCCAGCCAGAGGAGGAAGATTTGCATGGACGCTTTATTCCTTACACTTTACACCTTAAACGTTGAACGTGGAAAGTGTAAGGTGTAAAGCTTTCACGCATTTTTTGAGGCCCGCGTTTTTCAACCAAGATGTTTGCGTTTCAGCAAATACGCCATCAAACCCTGATCGAATGTCATGGCGGTATCGATGAGCATGTAATCAATGCGATTTTCGCGGCATTGGCGTTTGAACCAGGCGAGATATTCGTCGATTTCCTTTTGTACTGCTGCGCGAATGTGATGCGGTTGCGTGGGCATGCGCAAGCCGGATTCGACATCCTCGAAAATGGCGTCTTCACGAAAATCAAAACGGTAATCGAGGCGATCAAGCACTTGCAACACCAAAACTTCGTGATGGCGATGGCGAAAATGCTTCAATCCGGTGAGAATTTGTTTAGGCTCGATGTCCAGATCGCGCGGCAGAAAATCCGAGAGTAGAATCACTAGTCCGCGGCGCTTGATTTGCTCGGCCATTTGATGCAGTGAAGCGGCCCAATCGGCATGTTCGCCCGGCTGCGCATTTTCCAGTGCGCTGAGCAGGCGGGTGAGATAACTCATCACCGAACGCGGCGGCAAATAGTCCGTGATGCGTTGGTTGAACAAGGTGAGCCCAACGGCATCGCGCTGGTGAATCATCAAATAACTCAGCGCTGCGGCCAGGTAACTCGCATACTGAAACTTGCTCACACCCGCGGATTGCGAAATGCCCATGGAAGCGGATTGATCGAGCACAATATAGCATTTGAGATTCGTCTCTTCTTCGAATTGCTTGACATAGAAGCGATCGGTTTTGCCGTAGACTTTCCAATCAAGATGGCGAATCTCATCGCCCGGCATGTATTGCCGGTGTTCTGCAAATTCCACACTAAAGCCGTGATACGGGCTGCGATGCAGGCCGGTGATGAAACCCTCTACCACCAACCGCGCGCGCAGGCTCATGTTCTGCAGCCGCGAGATAGTTGTGGCTTTGAGATATTTTTTGTGAAGCGGTTCGGTTGGCATGATACGAGATTTACACTTTAAACCTTACACCTTACACAACTGTTTAAGGTGTAAAGTGTAAGGTGATAGTCAGCGCCCGTTTTTAATCAATTCATCGATAATCTGAACCGTGGTCACGCCTTCTGCTTCTGCGGAAAAATTCGTAACGAGACGATGGCGCAACACCGGTTTTGCCACCGCGCGAATGTCGTCGATATCCGGCGTCGGTCGGCCGTCGAGAATCGCGCGGGTTTTCGCGCCCAGCACGAGATATTGCGAGGCGCGCGGCCCGGCGCCCCAACTGATCCAATCCTTGATAAACTTGGGCACGTCATTTTGATTCGGGCGTGTTTGCCGCGCCAGATGCACGGCATAATCTACGACATTATCTGCCACCGGCACTCTCTGAAATCTTGGCGGCATTCAAAATCTCTCGAAGATTCGCAATATTGCCGCCGGTGGTATTTTTGACAATCAGCTTTTCTTCTTCAGAACTCGGATAATCGACCCACAGGTTGAACATGAAACGATCGAGTTGCGCTTCGGGCAGCGGGTAGGTTCCCTCCTGCTCAATGGGATTTTGGGTGGCGAGCACAAAAAATGGTTCTGGTAGTTTGTGGGTTTGCCCGGCAGCGGAAACTTCATGCTCTTGCATGGCTTGCAACAATGCCGCCTGGGTCTTCGGCGGGGTGCGGTTAATCTCGTCGGCCAGCACGATATTCGCAAACACCGGCCCGTGCACGAAGCGAAATGCTTTGCGGCCGGTGCTCACATCTTCCTCAATGATTTCGGTGCCGGTGATATCAGAAGGCATCAAATCCGGTGTGAATTGAATGCGGCTGAATTTCAGCTCCAATACGCGCGCCAGCGTGCTGATCAACAGCGTCTTTGCCAATCCCGGCACACCCACCAGCAAACAATGGCCGTTGGCCAGCAATGCAATCAAGAGTTGATTGATCACCTCTTTCTGGCCGACAATGACTTTACTGATTTCATCAACAATGGCGTGATGAGCATGCTTGACTTCTTCGATGATGGTCATGTCCTGCGAACTTCTGTTCATGAGAACGGAAACTCCTTATTTATTGAGAAAGAATTGCAATCTTGTGCCGCTACGGCGAGCCATCTTGTTTTTGGAGATGTGCTACAGACCGGGTGCGCTGTTATCTTGAAACGTACATTCATCTTCACGTGTCATCCAGGGATATTGTGACGTACTACCTGAATTTTGCACCAAGTCTGACCGAACCCGCGATGAGCGCGGGCTTGATCAAGATGTCAATTTACCAATTGGGTGAGGCACAAAAAACTTTGCATGAGAACTTGCCGGTAACTCCGAAGGAGTGAAATGGTTATAGTCATGCGCGCACTCCGTTTCTACAAACTCCGAAAGGAGTGGCATGTTCTTTTCATCGAAAGATCAAGGTTTAAAATCGAGCCCATGCAACATTTCACTCCTTCGGAGTTTTGAAGGGTGGTGGGGCGGATTTCACTATAAACATTCCACCGCTTCGCGGTTTGTTTAAGACGATTATCGATTCTTTCTTGTCATATCTCAGCATGCAAAATTCAGGTACTGAGCTTGGCGCCGGATGCTTCACAAGTTTCCTGCGGAATGTCAAAGATGGGTGCTTTTTGAATCAAGGCGGCAACGCTCCACCACCGCGCCACATGCGGTCACGGCGGCCTTTTGGCAAACGCAATGATAACCATTCACCTGCCGAAATGCAATTACATAATTCCCGTTAGATCGGGCAAATTGTCATTTGTTTTTTTGAAACGGGGCGGTATCTTCCTGTAAAAATTCTGTCACAATAAATTCTGGCAAAAAATCATGCCTTACACTCTCAAGATCGGTTCTCTCAAATGCCACATTTTAAGTGATGGCGTTGAAGCGGCGGACGGCGGTGGATTCTTCGGGTTGGTGCCGCGGGTGATGTGGGAGAAAGTGATCGCGCCGAACGAACTCAATCAGGTGCCGGCCGCGCTGCGGGTGTTGCTGATCGAATCGCAGGCAGGCTTGATTCTCGTGGACACCGGTCGCGGCGACAAATTCGATGAGAAGCAACGCAACATTCTACGGCTGGGACCGAGGCGCGAACGGCTGGTGAGTGATCTGCGCCGAGTTGGCTTCCGGCCGGAAGAGGTCGCGATCGTCATTCTCACGCATTTGCATGCCGATCATGCCGGCGGCGCGACCCAGCTCGACGTGAGCTCGCCGACACGTTGGGACACACCGGATCATTCACCCGGCAAAGCCATAGCCACATTTCCCAAAGCAAAATACTTTGTGCAACGTCTCGATCTTGCGGAAGCGAGCTTTCCCAACGAACGCACGCTCGCGACGTATCAATCTTACAACTGGCAGCCGTTGCTCGAGAGCGGGCAGTTGGAAATCATCAACGGCGATTATCAAATCGCGCCGGGCGTGCGCACTGAAGTTGCGCCCGGGCACACTATCAGCATTCAATCTGTTTGGGTGGAAGATCGCGGTGAAAGCTTGTTGTTCCTGGGTGATGCGAGCAGTTGGGCGATTCATCTTACTCGACTCCCGTGGGTGCCGAGTTATGACATTTATCCTATGACCAGCATCGAAAGCAAGCGGCGTTTGCAGCGTGAGGCACTGGCGAAAAATGCGCTGCTGGTGTTTCAACACGATGGCCAGGTGGTGACCGGCAGATTGATCGAAGGTAAACGAGGCCCTGAGGTTCAGCCGGAGATCACCGAAACGGCCTGGTTTGATGCCTCGGCATGATATGACAATCACCATCACAGAAATGACTGCGCAGGACTGGCGAGCCGTGGCCGCGATTTATCAAGAGGGCATTGACACCGGTGATGCAACTTTCGAAGCTGCGCCGCCGAGCTCATGGGAAGAATGGCGCAAAACGAAACTCAATGCGTGCAGCATTGTTGCGCGTGCACATGATGAGATCGTTGGTTGGGCGGCGCTCAGTCCGGTTTCGAGCAGAGGCGTTTATGCCGGTGTCGCTGAGGTCAGCGTTTACGTCAGCGCGCCAGCACGCGGCCATAGCGTCGGTTCGCTTTTGTTGGACGCGTTGATCAAGCGATCCGAGGCGCACGGCCTTTGGACGTTGCAAGCCGGCATCTTCCCCGAGAATCAAGCGAGCATTCGCTTGCATTTGCAACACGGCTTCCGGCAGGTTGGCATTCGAGAAAAATTGGGCAAGATGGCTTATGGCCCGCATGCCGGCAAATGGCGGAACGTTGTGTTGCTTGAACGAAGAAGTGCAACTCAAGGGGTCGAATAAAACTTTAACAATAATTTTACCTGCCAGCCTTGACAAATTCCGATGAGATGGTTAGTTTGTCAACGTTCATTCAAGCCTGCCTCATCACGCGAAGCTGTGCACTGAATCACAAAGCTTATGTGTCCGCGACATGAAGACAAGATTCTTTTTGGGTTTTCTCTGTTGCTGTGTTCCGCTTTTTATCTCGCCCCGGCTCTTCTCTCAGCATGAGCGCGATCCGCGTTTTATCAAGCCCACGATTGATGATGACAGCAAATACACCACGGTCGGCAGCATCGGGATGACGGTTTCCAACTTCGGCACGTTTGGCGACGGCTTTGGCGTGCAAGCGCCGGTCGATCAACCGTCGTGTGAATATCCCAAAGGCTCGGGCATCGAGCATTTGTTCGTCGGCGGGCTTTGGGTGGGCGGCAAACGCGATGACGGCACCGTGTTCGTGACCAGCGGCGCGCGCGATATTTCCTCGCTGCGTGATGTGGCTGCCGGCTTTGAATTCACCAACTCCGACGATCCCAATGATCGCGTCGCTGAGCGCTCGAGCATCATCGACAGCCCGTTTTATTCTCCCCAAGCCATCAGCCATCAAGATTTCATCGCGGATTTCACCGACTCGAATATCGTTGTACCCGGCACCACCATTCGCATTCCGCAGCACGAGCCCATCAACGTTTCGGTGCATCTGGAATCCTACGCGTGGAATTTCCCGTTTGCCGATGCCTTCGTCATTCTGAATTATACCATAAAAAATACCGGCGCCCGGCGCTTGAATCAGGTTTATGTGTCCTTGTGGGCGGATCTCGTGATTCGCAACATCAACATCACGCCGCCGCGCGTGGGTTCGCCGTTTTATCAGCATCGCAGCGGTGATTATGTTGATTCGCTGCGCATGGCTTATGCGTATGACTATGACGGCGATCCCGGTTTCACTGACAACGGCCTCTATGTCGGCCTCAAGCATCTCGGCGCCACGCCGCAGGCGAATGATCAAACCTATCGCGTCGCTTCGAGCTTCAATTCCTGGCTGTTTCGCGATACCAGCGATCCGGTTTTGTTCTCCCCGCAAACCGACATCGAGAGTTATCAAAAGCAGGCCGAACCGATGGATCGTTTTCTGATTGATCGCGTGATCAAAGGTCGCGTGGGAAATTTCATGACGCTGCTCACCACCGGGCCGTTTCAGAGCCTCGATCCCGATTCTTCCATCAATGTCGTGTTTGCGGTAATTTGCGCGGGCAAATTTGGCAGCGACGATAATCGCCTGGATACCGAACAAAGCCGGCAAAATCTCTACACCAATGCGTTCTGGGCGCAAACCGCTTATGACGGCGAAGATCGCAACGCCAATAATCAGCTCGATCCGGGTGAGGATGTCGATCGCGACGGCCGGCTCGATCGCTACGTGTTGCCCACCCCGCCTTCGCCGCCGCGCGTGAAGGTGATCCCCTCCGATCGCCAGGTGACGATTTATTGGGATCGTTCCGCGGAGGAATCCGTGGATTTTATCAGCGGCAAAAAAGATTTCGAGGGCTATCGCCTCTACCGCACACAGCTCGGCGAAGACTTGCCCGGGCGCGATTTGTTTTCCAGCTTCACGCTGATTGCTGAGTTCGATTCGGTGAATGGTATCGGCTATGACACGGATTTCAAATTTGTACGGCTTGCGCAACCGGTGACATTCGGCGAGACCGCCCTCAATCCCAATACCGGCCAAACCGAAACGATTTATTATCATTATAAATTTGTGAATGAGAACTTGTTGAACGGTTGGCAATATGCGTTTGCTGTCACCGCCTTCGACGGCGGCGATCCAGAAATCAGACTGGCAAGTTTGGAGAGCAGCCGGCTAAGCAACGTCGTGCGCGTGTTTCCCGGCTCGCCCACGCCGGAAGAGCAACGCGCCAACGGAGATATGACGGAAGCAAGCGTCGGGGTTTATCCCAATCCTTACCGCGTCAAAGCGGCGTGGGATGGCAATCTCGAGCGCGATCGCAAAATCTATTTCTACAATTTGCCGGCGCGTTCGCAAGTCAGCATTTACACGCTCGCCGGCGATCTGGTGGATTCATT
>QEVD01000385.1 GCA_003576975.1 Candidatus Zhuqueibacterota bacterium | reverse complement strand
GACCAACGGCTCGACCGTGCAGTTTCTCTCGCTCACGGCGCAACAAATATCCCTCGCCGGCGGCAACAATCAAACCGGCAATCTCAACACGGCAACGCCTGATCCTATCCGCATTAAAGTTGAGGATCGTTTCAACAACGGTGTGGCCGGGCATCCCGTGACGTTTTCGGTGAAAACCGGCGACGGCCGTTTCGTGGGCGGTAATTCTACGCTGCGGGTGAATTCCGATGCTGCGGGCATTGCTGAAGCGTATTATGTTGTCGGAACCACGATCGGCGAGAACCAGATTTGGGCGGAGGCCAGCGGCCTGAACAACTCGCCGATCATTCTAACTGCCACCGGCGCTGATCGTCCCGCGCGCAAGCTGGTGAGTTTTTCCGGAAACGATCAAACCGGCATCGCTGGTGAAGAATTACCGGATTCGATTACCGTCAATGTCACTGACAATGTCGGGCGGCCGGTGGCCAACATCAACGTGAATTTTGCCGTATCGTTCGGCGGCGGTCGTGTGAGCCGCGCCGCAATGCCGACCAATGTTTTTGGCAAAGCCACGGTGGCGTGGCGCATGGGCGATCAATTTGGGCTGAACACTTTGCGCGTGACCTCGGAAGGATTAGACGGCTCGCCGCTTGATTTTCGCGCCAATGCCATCGGCGGCCAGCCGTGTTGCATGAGTTCACTCGTGACGGGCATACCCTCGGCGCCGGTCGGCGGCGCACTCTCCGTCACTGCGTTTCGTGTGAGTGATCGTTTCGGTAACGGTGTGGACGGCATTCCAGTGCAACTGGAATTGCTCTCCGGTACCGGCGCGTTGGCTTCGCAAGAAGTGATGAGCAAAGACGGCGGGATTGTGAGCTTTACGATTGTGTTTGACAATGTCAGCGGGCCGCGCAAAATTCGGGCGCGCGTGGCGAGCTTGCCGATTGCCGCGCAAACTGTGACAGTTTATGCCCGCGCCGCAGCGGCGGCTGCCATGTCGCCGGTGGCGCGCACCAACAATCAAGGCGGTACGATTAACAAACCGCTGAATTTTCCCTTGCAGATAAAATTGACCGATCGCCATGGCAACCCGGCGCCGGATGAATCCGTGAATTTTGTGATCACGGCCGGCGGCGGCTATTTGAACGGCCAGCCGAATCTTTCCAATGCCGGCGCGAACAGCGACAGCAATGGCGTGGCCTCCGTGCGGTTGACGCTCGGCCCGAACCCCGGGGTGAATCGCGTCAAAGTGCTTCGTTCCGGCCTGCCGGAAGTCGAGTTTATCGCCAACGGCTTCACCAACAACTTTCCGATTTTAGTTGATGTACCTGACCAGCGCGTCATTGAAGGCGATCGCATCGAATTCAAATTGAGCGGCGGCGACGATGACGGCGACCCAATTCGCTTTGGCGCGAGCAACTTGCCGCCCGGCGCGACCTTTGATTCATTGGCAACGCTGTATTTCTCCTGGGTGCCGAATCTCAACGCGGCCGGCGTTTACGAGCCTGCGTTTTATCTGCGCGACAATCGCGGCGGCGTTGATATTGAAATTGTGCGCATCGAAGTGTTGAATCGCAATCGTCCGCCGCGCATTATCAGCCGCAGCCCGATCGGCGACGCCAATCCCAGCAAGCCGGACACGACGCTGTTGCCCGGTCCCGGCAAAGAAGGCAAGATCACCTTGCGCGTGCAAGCCAATGATCCCGATGGTGATCCGTTGAGTTACACCTGGTATCGCAACGGCACGCCGGTGGGCGGGGACTCGTCGAGCTACACGCTGATTAGCGCCGAGAGTTTTAATGCGATTCAAGTCACGGTGTCTGACGGCGTTGATAATGTGTCAACCGATTGGTGGATTCGCGTGCCGGTGTCATTGGTGAGTTTTTCTGCCACGACCAGCGGCAAAGCCGTGACCTTGCAGTGGAAAACTTCGGTGGAGAAGAACAATATTGGTTTCAATATTCTGCGCAGCACGAACCGCGAAGGCCAGTATCTCAAACGCAATGCGGTGATCATTGCGTCGCGCAGCGACGGCGAATATCTGTTTAGTGATGATGACGTCAAGGCCGGCAGCCGTTATTACTATAAGCTCGAAGACATTGACGCCAACGGCAATGTCACGACGCACGGCCCGATTCAAATCGAAGTCGCGCAGCCGAACACGTTTGCGTTGCAGCAGAACTATCCCAATCCCTTCAATCCCTCGACCAGCATCGCGTATCAATTGCCGCAGCCGGCGCACGTCAAACTCACCGTGTTCAACACGCTTGGGCAAGTCGTGATGCGGCTGGTAAATCGCCAACAGGAGGCCGGCTTTCACACCGTCATGTGGCACGGCCGCAACTTCGCCGGCGAGCCTGTGCCTTCGGGCATTTATTACTATCGTCTGGAAATCGCAGGCGGGTTTGTGGAGACGAAGAAGATGGTGTTGGCAAAATAAGGCTGGATGCTTGACGCTGGTTACTGGTTGCTTGTAGCTGGTTGCTGTGTCGGTGCCTGAGCTTGTCGAAGGCAGCGGCGTTGGTTGTTTGAGCATTCCTCAAGCCCGCTTTTCTAAAAATAAAGCGGGCTTTCTTTTTTTGATTTCTTGCTTTTGCTCTGGAAACGTTCCAACCTCAGATTGGTTAAGGCTTGTGGTCGCGTGCCCCTCGCGCTTTTAATGCAACGGCCAAGCCGTTGCAGAAACCTTATCAAAAAAATAGCACGTTTTCGGGACAATCCTTCGGTCCGGATCGCCCGCGCCAAAATTTGGCACCGAATTATTTAACCAACAGCATGCGTTTTTCATCAACAAACGCGCCGGCCTGCAAACGATAAATATACAAACCGCTGGCAAGCTTCCTGCCGTCAAATGAAATCTCATACAAGCCGGCGTTTTGTTTTTGGTCAACCAGAATATTAATTTGCCGGCCTTGCAGATCGTAAACCGCCAGCTTTACATGCTCGGGCTTGGCCAGGGAATAGCGAATCGCAGTGGCGGGATTAAACGGATTGGGAAAATTTTGCTGCAACGAAAAGTCGGTTGGCGGTCCGGCGTGACTCGCCACCGAGGTGATGAGGTTGCTGGGAACACTCAGGTAATCAATATCCATCCAGCCCCAAGATAATTCTATCTGAACCGTGTTGCGGCCTTGCGCCAAATTGACGTTCAGCTTTTTCTCCAGCCAGGTGTTCAAACTGCCGTCGAATACGATGCTCGCGACGCGCACGCCATTGATGTTGAGATATTGTGTTTTCGGAGTGTCATAAGGCAGGCGATAGCCGAATACAATTTCATAAGTTCCGGCGGCAGGCACCTCGGGCAGTTGCCAGGTAATTGTGCCGGTTTGTTGCATGCGCAAACACGCGCGATTGCTGGCCGAGGGATCGTTGAACACCGTGGGCGTGCCGGTGCGCGAGGCCGTTTCCGCCTCAAGCCGGGTCATGGGCGGCGAACCAACTTTGATCGTCACGCGATTGGATTTTCGTTGATGGCCCTGATCGTCGGTCGCAACGGCCATGAGCGTGTAAACATTGGGCGGAATGTTGCTCCAGGTGATCGTGTAAGGCGCGGTGTCAAACTCGCCAATTTTGAGCGTATCCGAGGCAAAAAATTCAACCAGAACGACGGCGCCATCATTATCCGAGGCCTCCGCTGCGATGGTGACGTCTGCGCCCTCAGGAAATTCGGTATCGCTAGCTGGACTCGTGATGGTGACGAGCGGCCAGTCTCCGCCGATGCCATTAACATCCACGGCAGGACGAAAATTATCCCACAAATACTGCATGCCCGCCAGCATATCCGCGTGCGAGGAGAAATTTACATCCGTCCACGACCAGGGCAATGCGCCCGCGTAGCCAGTGTTGAACAGCGTTTTGAATAAATCGCCTTTCAACACACCAAAGGTGTTTTGCATGGCGAATTCCGCCACCAACAGCGGTTTGTCCAGCTCCCAGCGCGTTGCCGGATGATGGAAAGGGGAGAGCGCCGTGCCGGCCCAGTCGTAATAATGCACGGAATAAAAATCGAGCGTGCCGTCAACATCCCCGCCTTCCGCGATCAAGCGGCTATCCGAATAATAATTGTAATTGGCTTGACTCGCTGCGCGTTGCAGGTGAAGAACAATCTCTTCGAAAGACAGGCTTATGCCGTATTTTTGTTCGAAGCGCGCTTCCATTTGCGCTTTTTCCGCCAGGCTCAATTGCGCCAACTCTGCGCCGATTTTTGCAAATGAAGTGGTCGGCACATCGGTAAGTGCCAGAAAACTCCACGCGCCGCTGGTGACTTGCGCGGTGGTATCGGTGCGATGAATGGCGCCGGCGCACAGATTGATGAAGCGTTGAATGTCAGACATCGGCACGTGCCGGATATCCGCCCAGCCGAATTCATTACTCATGCCTTCCGGCTCATTGAATATTTCCCATGCGATGATGGCGGGATGGCCTTTGAGGAAGTCCACCATCGGAATGAGTGAGTTGTTGATATAGGCCCACGTGTAGGTTGTATCCGTTAACATCAGCATGTTGCGGTTGAGCACCGTGGCATTGTTCGAGGCGCGCAGCATATCAAAAGACCAAAGGCACAGCTTCAATCCAATCTCGCGTTCCCAGGCGAGATCCAAAACGTTTTTGAGATCCTGAATCGTGCCGTTGCCGGGCCCAATCACCAAGCCGGCATTGTCGAATTGCGGGGAAACCGCGCCGTTGGTGTGCAGCCACCAGCGTAGCGCATTGCCGCCATGATCGTGCATTTGCAGCAGAATATCTGCAAAGGAATTTAAATCCGTGTCGCCGCGGCCAATGTCTCCCGCAAAATTCAGCCACGCCAAATTCGCGCCGCTCAAAAACAAGTCTTGATTGTTGTAGCGAATGCGGCTGCCCTGGGCCAAGGCTGTTTGTCCCGTCAAAAAGATCAAACCAATCCCCAGGCACACGAGAAGTTTTTTCATGTCGCGTTTTCCGTTTTTGCAAGGTTTCGTACCGACTCTCGTTG
>QEVD01000384.1 GCA_003576975.1 Candidatus Zhuqueibacterota bacterium | reverse complement strand
TGTTGCTCTGGTGTATGCCTTTGCGGGACTGGCTATAATATGCAGCACATATTGAGATTATCAAAGAACTCTTGTCATCAACTTTTGGGAATTACTCCCAACAGAAGGGTATCGATTTGCAATTTGAAGCTTTGGAAAACCTGCCGCCGGTTTTATTTGATGCAGACAAGCTGGAGAAGGTGTTGGTTAATTTGCTGTCAAATGCATTCAAGTTTACGCCGGAAGGCGGAAAGATTATTGTTGCGATAAATTTGGAGAAAAAACATTCACGCAAAGACGCAGAGACGCAAAGAATTCGCAAAGAAAATCCTTTGCGCGAAATTGAAGAGAACTTCGCCATTATCACGGTGACGGACACGGGCAGCGGCATTTCCGCCGATCGCTTGCCGCGCATATTTGATCGCTTCTATACCACCGGCGAGGGTTATGCAAAAGATCATTCGGGCAGCGGCATTGGACTGGCTTTAACCAAAGAGTTGGTCGAGTTACATCACGGCGAGATTTCCGTTGCTAGTGAGGTTGGAAAAGGCACGGCATTCACCGTTCGCCTGCCGTTGGTTCCGGCTGGCAGTGACCAGGCAAGGCGCAATTGGCAAGTGGCAGGCGAGCAAGAAAGTCATGTCCCATTAATCCAACAATCCATCGATCCAACGATCCAGAAGGAAGCCAATAACGAGCAACCAGCATCCAGCATCGAGCAACCAACCCTGCTCCTCGTCGAAGACAATGCCGACATGCGTGCTTACATCCGCAATCACGTGAGAGAAACGCATCGCGTTTTGGAGGCGGAAGACGGCGTCGATGGCTTCAACACCGCTACGGAATTGATTCCCGATCTGATCATCAGCGACGTGATGATGCCGAAGATGGACGGTTATCAATTGTGCGAAAAACTCAAAAACGATGAACGCACCAGTCACATCCCCATCATTCTCCTCACTGCCAAATCTTCGGGCGAAAGCAAAGTCGAAGGCTTGGAATTGGGCGCAGACGATTATTTGATCAAACCCTTCGAGGCGCGCGAGTTGCAAGTACGGGTGAAGAATCTCATCGAACAGCGCCGGAAACTGCGCGAACGCTTTGCCACGTCGATCAAAGTAGAGCCGAAGGACATCACGGTTACGCCGAGGGATGCGCAATTCCTGCAGCGGGCGATGGACATTGTGGAAGCGAACATGAGCAACGAAGAGTTTAGCGTCGAGATATTCGGCAAGGAAATCGGCCTGAGCCGCAGCCAACTGCGCCGCAAGATTCAAGCGCTCACCGATCAATCGCCGACGGATTTTATTCTCACTCTCCGCCTCAAACGCGCCGCCCAGCTGCTGCAGCAACAAGCCGGCACAGTTTCGGAAATTGCTTATGAGGTTGGTTTCAACAATCTCTCCTATTTCGCCCGCGCGTTTAAAAAGCAGTTCGGGCACGCGCCTTCGGAATTTGCGCAAACGTATAATGCCCAAAGCTAGCCAACGTACTCAGTACGTACAGATTTCTACCGGCGGCTGGGGAGAATGGCTGAGGCCGAGCTTTCTGCGAACGCACGCTGGCTCGACAAGCTGGAACATTTCAACATCCAGCTCATTTACACGCTCCAGATGAGCACGCCTGTCTCGTTCAAGCCCGTTTATTGAACTGAAGAATTATTATTTCTGGATTGGAAAAAGGAGTTGGCACAGCATGATGAAACGAATTCTCTTTCTCCTCACCGTCGCGACTCTGTTGGCAAATGCTGCTGCGTTCGCCGCCAAGCGTTATACGATTGATGCCGTGCGCATTCATGCGGAAATTGATTCGACCGGCGGCGTGTGGATTAACGAGTCGCGCACCTACACGTTCAAAGGCAAGTTCTCCTTCGCTACCTACGAGCTGTCATTGCAGGGTATTCCGGAGATCTCGAACTTTGAAGTCAGCGAAGGTGGGATCAAATATTCCGAAATCAATTCCAAAGATGAAGAACTGCCGGGGACTTTTTACATCGAGCGGAAACAGGGTGCTCTGCTTATGCACTGGAATTATGAAGCGCGCGATGAAACTCGAACTTTCAATTTGCGCTTCTATCTCAAAGGTGTTGCTGTGGCGCATACTGACGTTGCGGAGTTTTACTACAAATTTGTCGGAACGGGATGGGATCGTCAGACAGCGGATGTAGAGGTGACGGCGCAACTTCCCGGCGCCGTGCCGATTAACGACATCAAAGTTTGGGCGCATGGGCCGCTGCATGGAACGTGTGCGATCACCGGCCCCGGGCTGGCTCGTTTCGACATATCGCCCCTGCCTGCCAAAACCTTTTGGGAAGGCCGAATTGTTTTTCCGAAAGAATTTCTGCCCGCGGCTTTTTCCCGCACGGAACGAACGGCATTGCCAACAATTCTTGCAGAAGAACGCGCTTGGGCAGAGGAGGCAAATCGCAGGCGTACAGACGCGGCGAGCAAGTTGAAAGCGCAAAAGGCCTGGCGCGAACAAAATCTGTCTTGGTTGATTGCGGCGAATATTGCCGGTGTGATGTTGCTTTTCTATTTGTACAATCGCCATGGCCGCAGCCTTGTGGGCGCGCATCGCCGTTTGGAAATGTCGCCGCCGCAGGATATGCCGCCGGCGCTGGCAAACTATTACTATGCCGGCTCACAACTCTCCGCCGGCGCATTGGTTGCAACCCTGCTCGATTTGGCCCGGCGCGGCATCATCACGATTCGGGAAGAAGATCAGGAAAAGGGATTCTTCGGGTGGCGTTGGAAAAAGCAAGAATACCTCATTCATTTTGAAACGGACAAGATCAACGATAACCGCTCCAGGCTGAAAGCCCATGAGCTGGAGCTTTTGCGTTTTCTGCAGGATGAAATCGCGCAAGGTGCAGCTCGCATTCCATTCTCTGCCATTCCCAAAAGCCGCAGAAAATTCCTGAAGTGGTTTCAGCAATGGCGCAAGCGCATCAAAGCAATGGTGGCAGACCAGCAATACTTCGATCCTGAATCCGTGCGCGCGGCGATTCGGGGTTCTCTGGCAATGCTCGTGCTGGCCGGAATTGGGGTTCTTGCTGTTTTCAAAATGGGAAATGCCGGAATTCCATTCATCATCTCCGGCGTGGCGCTCGCGGCATTAGCGTTTGTCATTCTGCGCTATTCGAAAGAGACTGCGGCGCAACGTGGCCGCTTACTTGGCTTCCGCGATTTCATGAAACGCGTTTCTAAAAATCAAAGTAGCGTAAATTTCAATTTGCAGACTCTCGAACCGGCGCTCATCTATGCCATGGCCGTGGATTTCCCCTCGCATGCTTTGAAGAAACTTTTGCAAAATGTGGAACAATATCTCGGAACAGTGAATTACCCCTGGTATGTCTCGCAGCATCGCGCGCATGGCAATTTTGCAGAGGGCATGAGCAGCATGATGACGGCGGCAAGCACGACGCTCAGTTCAGCGAGCGGCACCGGCGGCGGCGCGTCCTCGGGCGGAGGCGGTGGTGCCGGAGGCTCCGGCGGCAGCGCGGGATAGTCGCTTCCGCGCACGCGGCCAAGCTGTGAAAGTAAAGGCGCCCGAATTTAAAAAATACTGATGCGAGTCTTCAGCCGACAGGCAGGGCCGGCCACACAACCAGCGAAGAAATATCATGTGACCAGCAGGTTCATCCTATTTTTTATATCCTCTTAACGCATCATACTTCGCCACTTGTTGCGAGGTAAGAATTTTTTTCATCTCAATATGGGCATTGAGATGCGTGAAGCGCAGCTCGCCTTGCAAGTCTGCAATTTCGCCGGTGAGGGCGCGCAGCTCGGGTTCAGTGATTTTTTGCGTTGCATACAAGCTATCGAGCTGCTTTTCTTTTGCAACGATAAGCTTGCCCAAGCGCACCGCTCCCGCATGCATTTTATCAAGCGCTTTTTGCGTCAGCGCCGCCTGCGTTGCCGAAAGATTCAGTTGTTTCGCCAATTCCATGACATGCCTGGGGCCGGGATAATGATTAAGCTCCGCCGCCTTGGCGAGTCCCATACCGTGGCCTTCGAGATACATGCGAATCTCTTGCGACGAAAGCGCCTTGATCTCGCGGCTTTCTTCCCCGGCATAGGGTGAATGTTGCTGCTGGGCCAACGCAGGCGCGGCAAGCAGGACAATAATCGTCGGCCATAATTTCCTCATTGCCTCTCCTTTTTGGAATAACTTGCATTCTTGTTGAAACACTCTCACACCGCCGAAGGCCACAAGACTAATTTTTCACCCTCAGACTCGAAGCCGTTCTGCAATAACGTTTCAGCAAGTTTGTTTGTTTTTGCGTTTTCACCGTTGATTTGCAGTATTTCGATGCGCGCACGTGAACGCAATGCTGCCGGGACGCGCAGCCAGGATTTGATCATGGCGATTAACGCGGGATTCATTTCGTCACGCCATTTCTCCCCCAACCACAAACGGCTGGCAAAATTCTCGCAATAGGCCGCCGGTTCTTCATTCCAAAACAGCAAATGATTCGAAGCGGCGCGCGTGACGGCAATTTTATTTCCGTTGAGATCATTGAAATCCCAGTCAACCACACCGCCGAACGGCAACGCCGGATCAATCGTGCTAAGGCATAAATGCGATGTTGCCGGAAGCTGAGGTTCCGTTTGCAATTTTTGCAACAATGCGACTGCTTCCGGCAGCGCGAATTGCACGCCCGACAGTCCGGCAATGAAATAACCGCGACGAATTTCGCCCTGCCATTCTAGACGTTTGAGCACGTGGAAAAGTTGTGGCCAGTGCAGCAAACCGCTTTCGCGGCGATACCATTCTTTCACCAAAATGCCGTAACGCTGCAACAACAGCCGCGCTTGACGTTCTGCGCGTTCTGCCATGCCGCTTTCTCGTCCCAGGACGCCGAAGGAGTTGGTGAGAAACCAGCGCCCCTCGGTTTGCGTCAACGCAACCCGCTCGCGTATGGCGCGGCGAAACGAAGGCTGATAGCGGCGTTGACGATCGTGACTCGACCACG
>QEVD01000383.1 GCA_003576975.1 Candidatus Zhuqueibacterota bacterium | reverse complement strand
GGCTCATTGAGTCCCGGCTCTTTGCCTTCGCCGCGCCACACCGCATATTCTGATGCAAGTTTCTTGAGTGACGTGGTTTTGCCCGCGCCCGGCTCGCCCAAAATGAGAAGTCGCGGAAACGTCTTGACCGCGATGCTCACTTTCATGTTGCGCGGCCGTTCGGCCTCGACTTCTTCGAGAAACAGCGGCGGCAGGGTAAGCGTGCGCAGGCGCAAAGGCCGCGCGGTTTTTTGCAATTCGGTGCGGCAGTATTCGAGGTGTTCAGCGAAGGCGCTGAGCGGCGGGATTTCTTCCACCGCCTGGGCGCTGGGAGCGCCCGGGCGGTTGTCCGGAACCAATTTCAACAGCCAATCAGTGATATGCTGGCGCAACAACGAGGCAAAATGCTCGGGGTCGCGATAGTTGGCGTAAAGCGCAAGCCGGCCGTCTTCCACTTGCTGTTTGAATTCGAGTACCTTGTGCAATTGCGGGCCGGGATCAGCGAGAAAATCCGGGTGCACCTCGCGAAAGTAGAGCATGATTTCCGGAGCGCTCTCTTTCGCATAGCGCTCGCGCGCGAGATTGAATTCCTCCAGCGTGCCGGACTCTGCTTCGCCGGTGGGCAAGCCGAAGCGCCGCCATAAAATGCCGAGAAATAAATCGCATTCTCGCACGAGTTGATTAATGCGCGCCTGGCTGCGGCCCATGCCGGGCGCGGCGTGCGTTTCCCAGCCCGTGGCTTCGAGATCAAAGCCGTGTTTGTGCGCCAACGCACGCAGGCTGAGAATCTCGTCGCGCGCTTTCTCGCGTTCGAGCATCACATCGCCGGGCGAGGCGATGAAGACTTTCAGGAGCTTTACGGTTTGGCTTGGCATGCTGAAAAGGAGTGATGGATTACTGGATTGTTGGGTACCCCATTCCAGTTTTCTTCATTTTGAGAATAGCCTTTGTCCGCAGAGTGAGGCCTAACCAGCTTCCTGCAATTCTTCACGAATGACGCGCCGGAGAACATTCTCGATGTTCTGGTCGCGAATTTTTGTCTTCAATGCTTCATTGATGAGTCTTTGAAAATTTCGCCCCCGGGCTTGCGTTTTGAAATACGCCACCACGCCGGCATCCAGCGTGAGATTCACCTGGATCTTGCCTTTGGACACAGCTTTTCCGCCGATGCGCAACGTTGACCGCGTCATTTGTTTGGCAGTAATTTCGGGGATTTCGGACAAATCGATATCATCGTCCCGCATCTTGTTGATGCGCTTCCAATCAGTTCGAGAGGTTTTGGAAGAAGATCTTTTGCTCATGTTTAGTGGCCTTTCGCATTGAAATAATACGAATTGTTTTGTCTCTCTCGGTATGGGCAATCACGCAAACGACGCCTCGTAACAAACCCATCGTGATGAATCGTTCTTCTCCATAGTCAAAACGATCGTCGTTGATAATAAATGTCAACCCTGAAAACACCAGCTCCGCATCGACGAAGTCCAAACCATGCTTTTCAATGTTGGCTTTCCGCTTCTTTTCGTCCCAGGTGAATTTCATGAACAACTATAAGGATTATCGCCCGCATTTTCAAGAATGATTTTGAGCATCTTAAAAAAGCTGCAGAAGTTACTTCGGCAGCCCGAGCTGCTCGCGATACGGCGGATCATCATTGCCGTGCAATTGCCAGTAGGGCAGGCGCAGGGTTTTGATCAGCTCGCCTGCGCTGCCGTCGCTGGATTGCCATTTGAGAATGCGATGCGGATAAGATTTCTCCACCCAATACATTTCGGTGCGACTGCCGACCTGCCAGGTCCAGCGCCAACTCGGCGCGTTGCCCTCGCTCAGCTTCACGACTTCGCCCTCATCTTTGATGATCGAGCCGCCTTGAAACTCTACGTCTTGATGTCCGGAGCGCGAGGCCCAGGCACTGGGCAAAATTTGCAACGCGCGGCGCTGCCCGGCAGACAAAACTTCGCCTTTCAGCTCGCGAATCCAAATTAGAAGATTGTCTTCGAACGCGGCGTTGGCCGGCAATTTGATGGATCGTTTCTGATCGCCTTCACTTTGAAAGTAGCTGTGCAGCGTCAACTCAACTTGATCGCGCTGCGGGATCAGCATTTGATAAACATGGCCGCACCATTCCTGCGCCGTGAACGAGATCTTGAGCGGCTCAAACGGCGGGCGGCCAAATTCAGATTCGATGCTGCTGAATGTCGAGGTCAAAAGCGAATAGTCATAAATGCCGGTGGGAAATTTCACCACGTGATTGAGCTTCAGCACCGGCGCGCGGTCGGCCGGCGGGATTGCCTCGGACTCGACTTTGATGCGTGTGGTGCGGGAGATTTCCTCCGTCACAAAAACCAAAACCGCATTACCCTCGCGCAATTCACCGTAGCGTTGGGTTTTCGTTTGATAAGACGACAACTCGGCTTTGCCGTCGCCCCACCATCCCCAGAAATCCTGCGCCGCAGACGGCGCAATATTCATTGCCAACAAACCTGCCAACATGGTCTTGAGCATCAAACTTTTTTTCATATCTGCTCCATTAGAGATTCACATGAGCCTAGTCCCGGCGTTGCACACGCGGGTATGTTGAAACTCGTGCACGGTTACCTCAACTTTCATGACTGTTTTACCTGTCATTCCGATGGAATCTTGTGAAGCATACGGCCAAGAACGAATTTTCTCAAGATCTTGCTGGATGACATTTACAATGTATGGTTCTGCAAATTAAGGTAACAGTCACGACGCAAGAAATTTAGCGATCTTCGTGCGTGAAAGCAAGGCATGCTTTCGCGCCTCCCCAATAAAAACAGCCAACGGCTGCCATCCTTAACAATCCGTTGGCTGTTTTTAATCCTTGCTGCTGCAATGGCTGAAAATGTCACTTCTTGAGTTGGAGGCGCATGATCGTGGCGGTCGCACAGTCGTTCGAGGTGAACTCAGCGGAAGCGCGCACGGCCGGCGGCACGTCATCACGCGCGATCTCCTGAAAACCGGCGGCCGCCGCCATCCCGGCAATCGTCGTCGTCAAGAGATAAAACGTTTGGACGCCGCTTTTTTGCGCCCGCTCAAACAATGCCTGCCACAGCCGCTTGCCGATTTTTCTTCCGCGCCAGCCTGAAGCCACGGCGAACGAGCGCAGCAAGCCCTCGCGGCCAAAGCGTTCCATCGCAAACACGCCGATGAGATGGCCGTTGTGCTCCGCGACAATGGCATTTGCCAGCGCATTCGACAAACCAATTTCAGGCAGGTTGCTCGCCTGCAACAAGTTCACGATCACATTATAATCTTTCTGCGTTGCTTCGCGCAACGTGACGCCGGGCTGTTCGTTCGGCAGCGGCTTGCGGCCAACGACTTTCGTGCTCGCAATTTTGACTTGCTCGAGAATTTGTGGATTGGCCTCGATCATCGGGCCATAAACATTCTGCAGACTTTCATCGCCAAGCACAAAACCGCGCACCATGTCCGTGTCATAATCCAACCGCGTTTCGACTTTGACGTCGGCGAGTCCGGCTTGCGTCAGCATACGCAAATAATCCGCGGTCGGAATCGCACCGCCGACGCAACCACAGTAAGAAGCCGAGTCATTCTTGATGAAATCCGGCAAGGCGTCGGCAACAATGTCGCTAATCGAGATGCGGCCGCCCGGTTTGAGCACGCGCTGAATCTCCGAGAAGACTTTGGCTTTGTCGGGCGAGAGATTGATCACGCAATTCGAGATCACCCAATCGACGCTGTTATCCGCCGCCGGAATGTTCTCCGCATCGCCCTGACGAAATTCGACATTGGTGTAACCGCCTTGTGCGGCGTTACGGCGCGCGGCCTCGAGCATCGCCGGCGTCATATCAATGCCGATGACTTTGCCGGTCGGGCCAACTTTCTGTGCAGCGATGAAGCAGTCAATGCCCGCGCCAGAACCAATATCGAGAACGGTTTCGCCGGCTTTGACTTCAGAGAACGCGAGCGGATCGCCGCAGCCGAAACTTTTTTCCGCCGCCGCTGTTGGAATAGAGGAGAGCACGTCCTCACGATAACCAGCCATTTGCGGAATGGTCAGTGTTGCCGCGTTGCCTTTGGTGCAACAACCGCTGCTGCGCTGGCCGGTGACAGCCTTGGCATAGTAATCTTGCACGAGAGTTTTGACCTCGGCTTGTTCGACTTGCTTGGGCGGCACGGCGCCGCCGCAACACCCGCCGCCGGTGGCGAGTTTGAGCTTGGAAGGTGTGGCTACGTCAGACATTTTTTGTTCCTTTCAAATTAAGAAGTTGTATGTTTTGTGGCACTTCGACTTTATCCGGACAACAACTGGTCGCCAGCCAATCCTGTACGGCAATCGAGAGCAACTCCAGGCCCTCGAGGATTTGCTCGCGTTTTTCCGAGGGAATGCGTTCGAGAATTTGGCGCTGGCTGGCGCGCAGCTCGGTGAGAATTTCCTTACGCAGCTTTTCGCCGTCGTCACTGAGGCGCACAATAATCTCGCGCCGGTCGCGTGCGCTGGCCAGGCGCTCGACCAAACCGCGTTGCACGAGCGGATCGATCACGCGCGTGCATGTGCTTTTATCGAGAAAAAGATGTTTGGCGAGTTGCACCATCGTCATCTCGCCGTTTTCGCCGAGCGCATCCAGGGCGTAACATTGCGACACGGAGATGCCGCAACAGCAAATTTCATTGCGGTCGCGCATTTGATATTTGCGCATCAACTCTTGCATGAGCCGCTGCATGCGTTCGACCTGGGTTTCGAGTTTTTGTGTTGTTTTCATGGCAGCAAATACGGTTGACATGAACAATAGTTGCAAGACACAACTAAAATAATAAAAAAAATCCCTCTGTCAAGAGATTTCTTGACAACAGTGATAAACAAAGCCTATATTCGATTAAATTTATTAGCAAGCATTTCTGTAACTATTCAGCTATGCCAAGCCCACCACGGGCTTATCAAGCAAGACCGTTTCAATAGCGTTGAGCACATTGAGGTTTTGCTTACGACAAGTGGAAAT
>QEVD01000382.1 GCA_003576975.1 Candidatus Zhuqueibacterota bacterium | reverse complement strand
TCATCTTCTTCATATCTTCCCTCACAAAAGTTTAAGGACTGTGTAAGGGAAGATACGAAATTACTCACGTGTAAACAAACCATAATGACAGAGTACTAGCTTATTTCGAGAATGAGGATGTTCTGCATTTGTCAATATCGGATGAAAAGGAAAGCGGCAGCATTGAGTTAAGCCCAAATATCACGGCGGAGCTGAATGACAAAGGAGAATTGATCGGCATTGAGATTCTTCATGTCAGCTTGTTTATTCGCGATTCGATATTGGAATCCGCGCAAGCCAGGATATTAAAGCTGCCGGATCTACAAGCGGCATAAGGCGGGATTTGAAGAATTTTATGCTCATCGACACCCACGCCCATCTGCAACTCAATCACTTCGACGACGATCGCGAGGCCGTGATTCAGCGCGCGCTTGAGGCGGGCGTGGAGAAAATCATCGTAGTCTCGACAGATCTTGCTTCCAGCCGGCAAAGTGTGGTCTTGGCGGAGAAACATGCAGGCGTATATGCCGCCGTGGGATTTCATCCAACGGATTGCGGCGCCGCCACCGGCGATGATTTCGCCGAAATCGTGCGCCTGGCGCAGCATCCGAAAGTCGTGGCGGTCGGTGAAATTGGAATGGATTTTTACTGGAAACCGTTTTCGCTGGAGAGCCAGCAACGCGCATTCGTGCGGCAACTGCGTCTCGCGCAGGAAATCGGCAAACCCGTGATCATTCACAATCGCGAAGCCGGCGATGCCATCCTGCAAACCTTGCGCGAGCTTGCCATTCATCAGCTCGACGGTGTGTTTCATTGTTTCTCTGAGAATGTCGAGTATGCGCGGCGCGTATTGGATCTGGGATGCCATATTTCTTTCACTGGAAACCTGACGTACAAGAAATCAACGTTACCGGAAGTCGCAGCCTGCGTGCCGCTGGAACGCCTGCTGCTGGAAACTGATTGTCCGTTCATGACGCCGGTACCGCATCGCGGCAAACGCAACGAGCCGGCCTTCACGGTTCACATTGCCGAGAAGCTGGCGGAGATCAAAGAGATTTCATTTGAAGAAGTTTGCCAACGCACGACGGCGAATGCGGCAGCATTGTTCAAATTGGGATAAAAAACTTTCACGATGAACCTGCCCGCCGACTTTCATTCCAAGCGCTCGCTCGGACAGAACTTTCTCATCGACGATAATGTCGCACAAAAAATTGTGCGGGCGATTGCCCCGCAACCGGCAGACGTTTTTGTTGAGATCGGCCCGGGTTTGGGCGCATTAACGAAGCATATCGCACCGCTCGGGTACCGTTATTTTGCCATCGAAATCGATGAACGTCTCCTGCCCGGGCTGCAAGCACAATTCAGCGGCCATCCCAATTTTCAATTGTTGCACGCCGATTTCCGCAAAATTGATCTGCAAAAACTTGTGCCTGGCGGCGGCATTCGGCTCATCGGAAATATTCCTTATCACATCACCAGTCACATCGTGTTCACGGCGTTTGCGCAACGCGGTTTGATCCGCGATGTGACGCTCACCGTGCAAAAGGAAGTGGCGGAGCGCATTGTGGCGCAACCCGGCAACAAAACTTATGGCATTCTCTCGGTTGTTTGTCAAACCTTTGCGCAGGCCGAGCTGCTCTTTACACTTTCCGAACACGTATTCCGGCCCAAGCCTGAAATCGATTCTGCCGTGATTCAGTGGAAGATGCAAGCGCCGCCGCTGCCGATTCTCGATGAAAATTTTTATCTCGAAGTGGTGAAAACCGCCTTCGGACAACGGCGCAAAACCTTGCGGCGCAGCCTGCACAAACTTGCCTTGCAACGCGGCATTGCCTTGCCTGAGGTTATCGACCTGCAGCGCCGCCCGGAAACGCTGACGATTGCGGAAATGATTTTACTCGCAAACAGCGTGGTGCAAGCCCGGGCAGATGGTGAAGCCTGAATCTCCCCGCCTGCTCATCTTTTGAAGAGAATGTTCTGGCAACGGCTTGGCCGTTGCATTTCAATTGGAGATCAATCAAATGCCGGTGAGAAGAAAATCATTTTCAACCACGCAACGCCTGGCCGTGATCGGCGACCCAATATCTCACTCGCTTTCACCTCTCATGCAAAATTTCTTGATCGCACATTTTGATTTGCCGTTTCAATACGAAGCGTTGCGCGTTTCTATGAATGAATTGCCCGCAGTGATTGCGCGGCTGCGGCGCGGCGAGTTTGCCGGCGTGAATGTCACGATTCCACACAAGCAGGCGATTATACCGTTGCTGGATGATTTGGATGAGGGGGCGCAGCGCATAGGCGCGGTGAATACCGTGATCAGCTCCAACGGCGTACTGTTGGGTCACAACACCGATGTTATTGGCTTCCAGCGCACGCTGGAATCCGCCGGGATTAACGTTGCAGAGGAAGAAGTATTGGTGCTGGGGGCGGGCGGGGCAGCCGCCGCAGTTTTGTTCAGCTTGCTCGACATGTGCGCCGGCGTGATTTATCTCAGTAATCGTGATCCTGCGCGGGCGCAACGGCTGCGCGAAATTTTTTCCGGGGAAGAGCAGGAACGAATTCGAATGATTTCCTGGGCTGAACGCCTTGAGCTTCTGCAAATGCCGGCGGTTTCGATCATCATCAACGCCACGAGTCTGGGCATGTTGCCCAACGTTGCAGCCTCGCCGCTGCCTGCATCTGCGTTTCGCCCGGACGTGACAGCAATCGATCTTGTGTACAATCCCTATGAGACAAAATTCTTGCGCGAGGCAAAACAAGCGGGAGCTAAAACTGTTCCCGGTTTGCCGATGTTGATTTATCAAGGCGTGGCAGCGCTGGAATTGTGGAACAAGCAAAAGTTGGCTATTGCGGAGGTTCACAATCTGCTGGAAAGGAAACTCACGGCCACTCTGCAGAGCCAAAAATAACCAGGATGGCCGGGTCCGTTGACGTTGAAAACAAAAATTTGTGGATAGAAGCGTTCTCTCTTCGCCGTCTTCCCCTTTATTTTATCGCAACAAAATCATGCGTCGCATTTCTACCATCCTCCCGTTCGTCTGTAAACGATAAAAATAAACTCCGCTCGCCTGCATTTCCCCGAGACTATTCTTGCCGTCCCAAACCGCTGCATGTCTGCCCGCGGATTGCATGCCCTCCATCAGCGTTCGCACGAGCTGGCCTTGAATATTGTAAATCGCGAGATTCACTGGCGAAGCTTGCGCTAATTCATACGCGATCGTTGTGGTGGAACTTCGACGCGAGCGCTCAGCCGAGCGATTGAACGGGTTGGGATAATTTTGATGCAATCTAAATCGCTGCGGCAAGATTTCTGCGTGTTCATTCACAGCGGAGGAGCTGCCCGGGAAAAACATTTCGAGGGCATTATCGATATGCGCACGCCAGTTGCCCCAACTATGGCCTTCGTGAAATTCGAGATACTGATACACATACCCCTTTGCTTGCAGAATGGGAAGGAAATTATTCATGCGCGTGATGAGAATGGCAATGTCATACGTGCCCATGTCGAGATAGAACTTCAAATTCGTCTTTGGGCTGTTTTGAAATCCCGTGGCGATGTAGCTTTCCACATTACTCGACAGCGCAGCCACATTGCCGAAAATTTCAGGATGCGCATAACCCAGCCATAAAGAAATGTTGCCGCCATTGGATGAACCCAGCACCGCGCGGCTCGCAGGATCGGTGCGCGTGCGATAACGCCGATCCAACCACGGCATCACTTCCGTGGTAATAAACGCTGTGAACGGATGCAGCAGATTCGTGGCGTATTCTTCGCTGCGATTGACAGGCGGCACGAACACGGCGATGATCGGCGCAATACGGTTTTGCGAAATGAGATAATCGATAACATTATTCGCCTGCGCGAGCGAAATGAACTCAAGCCCGTCGTGGAAGAGTACCACAGGATAACGTTCACTCGAGACGGCATAATCCGGCGGCGTGTACACGCGAATCGTGCGCGAGTTGTTGAGATTGACGCTAAAGAACGAGGTGTCGCGCAAACTGCCGTGCGGGATGCCGGCATAGAATTGAATCTCCGGCGGCGGCACATATTCCGGCATGCGTAGCTCCGAGTTCGGGCCGAACCCGCCGGAGACTTGGTGGGGATTGCGCGGATCGAGAATCCAGTTGCTGCCATTCACCACGAATTTGTAGTCGAGACGCGCATCGGATTCGAACGGCCTGCTGTGATACCACAGATTCGTTGTCGAGAGCTTGATCATTGCAAAAGCATTGGCCTCCCAGCCGTTGGCATCGCCTGGTACATTCACGCGCGTTGCCGTGCCGCGATAGATAAAATGCGCCATATCATTTTCGCGTAACGGCAACACCGGGTTGGCGGCCATGAAGCTGTCAACGAGGGCATCGCGTTGTGCTTGAGGGGCATTTGTGACACGGCTGATGAAGTTCTGAAATGTCTGGGAATTTGTGGAGCTTGACAGCAGAAAACTGAAGATCACATAAAAGATTTTTTTCATTTGAATCCTTTGTCTATAGGTTCATCTCTCTGCTTGGAATTTGCACACATGCCGGAAAATCGGCAATCATTGCTTTCTGTGGGGCTGCACCACCAGCTTGAATCCCTTGCCGTGCACATTCATGATTTCGATGCCTTTGTCTTCGCCGAGATATTTTCGCAGTTTTGAAATAAAAACATCCATGCTGCGGCCGTTGAAGTAGCTGTTGTCGCCCCAAATCAAGCGCAATGCCACTTCCCGCTCCAACACGTGATTCACGTGCAAGCAGAGCAGGCGCAGCAATTCTGCTTCTTTTTGTGTGAGCTTCTGCTGTTGTTCGCCGAGTTGCAGCGTGTGCCGCACGCTGTCGAAGACGTAACGCCCCAGGAGGAATTGCCCGGTTTCAGCGGGCGAAGCGGCGTCAGGCGCGGCGCGTTTGAGCACCGCCTGAATGCGCAACACCAGCTCCTCCAGGCTGAACGGCTTGGTGATGTAATCGTCGCAGCCGATCTTGAATCCCGCGATTTTAT
>QEVD01000381.1 GCA_003576975.1 Candidatus Zhuqueibacterota bacterium | reverse complement strand
TTAACTTGCCTGAAAACGAAGATAAAGTTTCCGGGTAATAAAAATTTTGCGTTTTCTGTTGATTCGCGCGCATTCGCGCTTGGGACATTCTTCACGGCTCCAAGAACATCTCGCCCCACACCGCGTCCCAGTTCACTTCCGGTTGTTGCTGCGCAGGATCATCAACCAACACACCGCCATCAGCCAAACTCTCACCCACGCCTTCTTGCGCCAGCGCCAATTGCAAACGCTCCATTTCGCGCAGCAACCACGGTTGAATTTCTCCGTTGCGCAATAGATGTGTCGTATTCACGCCGTTGCCATTCGTTTTAACTTTCAAATACCACTCTTGCTCCGGTCCGCCGGTTGCAATGACTTCACCATCAATGGGCGCGAGAATGCGCAGCGTCGTGTTTTGTTTTTTGATCTCCCAGGCCGTGCCATTGACTTGCAACTTGCTGCCGACTTCCGGCAAGGTGACGTGATCCGGCTTGCCGAGCAGGCGATTGCCAAAATCATCCAATCCGATGGTGACCGTGTCATTGGCTTCCGGCTTCACCCAGGTGTGGCCGCGATGATACATGCGATCCGGCGGCATATCGAAACCGAGAGTGTTTTCTTCACCATGCGCTTTGTTTGACGCGACCGCGAGAGCGGATTTTCGCGCCTCAAATTCGCGGTGTTGCGCGCATTTCCGGCAATCGAATTCATTTGGGCAGAGGCGATAATCCACTTCACCGGCCAACTCATGGCGGCAATGACGCGCGGCTTCCGGCAGATCCTCAAAATCCAAATGCCAGCGGATGAGTTCGTCTTTGCGCGCCTTCAAATCCTTGCGCGCGCGCAGCGAGCATACCACAAACGTCGTTGCGATAACCACGACGACTGTATAGAATATGCCCAGAAAAATGAGATGGCCAATATTCCACGTGAATCCATAAACTCCCGGCAACATGATGGGTCTCCATTGATGATTTGCATTACACACAAGGCGAATAGAACCGCGACTTATTACTCCTGATACGCAGTGCCCATGAATTTTGTAGTCCCTGCCCCTTGTGGGCAGCTCTCTCGAACAGCGACCCACAAGGGGTCGGGACTACGATGATAAATGCAACAATGTACTGCTGAATATACGTTATGCAATTAGATCACTGGTTGAGCCACCTCGCGCCGTCGTGGTAACGGCGCATGCGCGGCTTTGCCATTTTGTGCCGCATGCCGCAGTTCCCGCTCTTGCGGAAAGAGCGACAAATAGCGGAACGAAAGCGAATAGATCAGCACGCCGTAGGCAATCACACCCAGGAACGTCGCCACTTCCTGCCAGCTTGGAACATACGAGAGAAACTCATCAAAAGGCAGCGTGGGCAGGGCAAGCGTTTGAATCGTCATCACGAAACGATTCAATGCCACGCCGGCGCAGACCATCACTGCCGCCGTGATCAACCAGCGCAGGTCGCGCCGTTTCTTTTCACTCAACAGAATCAATGCCGGAATCAATCCGAGCACGATGATTTCCGTGAACAAAATCCACGTGCCGAACGAGGGCTGCGTGTAGAATTCATAAGCTGAGAATCCTACCGCCGGCGAGGTTTGGTTGATCCAAATCATCGTGTCGATGGCTTTGAAAAGCACATACACGAGCAGCAGGATGCCGGAAATGCGGCCCAACAATCCGAAAGTTTCTTTGCGCACCAATGTTTTCTTCGAAAGTTTCGAAGCAAGCCACGTGGTGAGCAGTACGAAACTCGGCCCCACGGCAATTGCCGAAAGCACGAACAAAAAGAAAGTTGAAGGCCAAATGCCGATGCCCTCGCGAAACGCAAAGGGCCGGCCGCTCAACACGCCGTATAATCCGCCGAGCGAGCCTTGATGAAAGAACGACAGAAATGTGCCGACGCCCGCCAGCACGGGCACGAGCTTGTGCAATTCGAATTCAAAAACCAAAAACGAAGGAATCTGGCGCAGCTTGCGATTCTTGAGCACGATGGGCGCGTATTCCAAAATCAACACGCAGAGATAGCAGGTGATGCAGAACGTCACTTCGGTCAACATCGAGTGCACGTTGGGATGCCAGAAGGTAAACCACGCGCGCAACGGCTGGCCGACGTCAACCATCAACACAGCTATTGCGCCGCTGTAGCAAATGAATCCCAGCACCACCGTGCTGTTGATGACGGCCTTCAATTCGTGCCGTTTGAGAATATAAAGCAGAAATCCCGTAAAAAACGCGCCCGCACCGAGCGCAATGATGGTGAGGTCGAGATAAATCCACAAACCAAAAGCAAAACGATTGTCCATGTTGGTTTGATTGAGACCTTCGGCCAGGCAGAGGTATATGGCGTATAATCCCAAACCGAAAAGCGCGATCCAGGGAAAGAGCCATAATGAAAACTTCCACAGCGGGCTGCGTGAGACGCCGCGCGCGAGCAGTTGCTTATCCATGTACCGTCTCCTTTTTCGAACGCGCCATGGTTTGCTCCGCCATTTTTTTCACCCAGGGTTGTTCCGAGCAATAATAAACTTTCGATTCCGTGCCCAGGCTTTCCAAAAAGCGGAACGAACCTTTTGCCCGCGCGAGTTTTGCGACTTCGCTGTTTTCATCGGCGAGATCACCGAACACAATCGCGCCTTGCGGACATGCTTCCACACAAGCGGGCACGTATTCTCCTTCTGCTAATTCGCGGCGACCCTCGGCTGCGGCTTTGGCGCGCGCGGCTTGTAATCGGCCGTGGCAAAGATTGCACTTTTCAACCACGCCGCGCATGCGGGGCGCAACTTCGGGGTTCAGTGTTTTCTCCATGCCTTCCGGCCATTCCGCATCCCACCAATTGAAATAGCGCGCGTGATACGGGCAGGCCGTCATGCAATAACGGCAACCCAAACAGCGCACCGGTATCTGTGCAACAATGCCGCTCTTGGGATCGACTTGCACGGCGTTTTGCGGACACACGCTCACGCAGGGCGGTTCGTTTTCGCATTGCTGGCACATCATGGGCACGAACACGCGGCGGCTTTCCGGAAAGGATTTGCCGTTCGAGTATTCCGTGACGCGCATCCACGTGAGGCCGTTGCGATCATTGGTTTTGGCATGCGCGGGCGGCACGTTGTTTTCCACCGCGCAGGCGATCATGCACGCGCCGCAACCGTTGCAGCGATCCAGATCGATCACCATGCCGTAGCGCGATTTTCCCTCTTGCTTCTTCGTCATAGTCGTTACACTCTCTGCACGTTCGCGGGAGTTACTCTCCAGGTTGCATCATCTGCGATTGCGCAAATGTTCAAAATATTTTCCACGTTCAACACTTCATCTTTGTCAAAGCCAGACGGCGCGGGCCCGAGCGCAACGTGAATCACGCCGGGCATGACGCTTTCATCGAATTGCACTCGCACCTCTGCAACGCCTGCGGCTGTGGTGATCTTCGCGAAGCCACGGTCAACGAGGTTGAGGCTTTTTCCTGTTTGAGGATTGATGCGCGCCTGCTGCCCACCCGGCCGCAACTCGGATTCTTGAAAGACTTTGGTCATCACCGGCGAAATTTGGTGATTGGCCAGAGCGCCGCGCCAACCGAAGGGCATAAGGACGAGAGGAAACTCTGTCGCTGATTTTTTATTCGCGGTTATTGACAGATCGGCTTGATTTTTTTTCAAAAGAGAAGAACGCGGCAAAGTATTGCTCTCAAACACGTCATCGAGCCAACAACCGCCTTCAGCGAGCAATTGCCACAGTTCATCAGAGGAACTGAGCGCAGTATTGTCGACATATTCGCGGGCTTGCACGTTGAAAACTTTGCCGCGTTGCGTTTCGTGAATGGCGGCAACGCGCTGCCGGATCAAATCAAGCATAGGCTGCTCGCCGCTTGCATTGAATTGAATTCCCGCAGCGTTTGCGAGACGATGCAAAAAGCTTGACGGCTCAATTGCGCCGGCCGGAGGAGTCAACAACGGACACGACAAATTCAACGAGGCCGTGCTCGCATCAAAAGGAGTGGGTACATCTTGCCACGATTCGAAAATCGCGGGGCCGGGAATGAAGTAATCCACGTGTTCCGCGTATGCGCCAAGATTGGGCGCAAGGCTCACGACGAGACTTTTCTGCGGCGCGAGTTTCTTTTCGAGCAACGCCCACGGCAGCGCGCCGCTGGCGGCCGCTGCATCCAAAATCAAAACTCGAATCGAATGATCCGGCAGGTGTTCTAGTTCTGTTGCCGGCGCCAATGGTTGTTGCTGAAATTCTTGCGCAAGCGGAAGCGCGCGATGCGCGACGATGCCGCCTTTGCAGGCCACGCTGCCGAGTAACACATTCAATCCGGCAATGGCGCGTTCGGTTTCGCGGCTCAATGGCGCTGCCGGGTCGCCATCACCAATCACGACGCACGGTTTGCGATTGACGAGCGTGCTTGCAAGCTGAGAAATCTTATTCGAACTGATGCCACAAACTTCCGCAACCTGCTCCGGTGTGAATGGTTTGAGTGCTTGCAAGTAATTGTCAAAATCAAGCGCAGAGCGGCGCAACGCGGCTTCATCATAAAGATGTTCTTGAACGATGGCATGAGCGAGTCCCGAAACCAATGCCGCTTCTGTTCCAGGCTTTATTGGCAGCCATTCATCGGCTTGCAATGCCGTGTGTGATTGCCGCGTTTCAGCTTGAATGATTTTCAAATCAGTTTGCCGGCGATTTTTGATGAGTTGCGCCATGCGGCCGGGCGTGCCCCAGCCATCCAAAAGCGGAGCACCGAAGCTTAAAATTGTGCGCGTGTTTTCGAAATCAAAACCAAAAGCGTCTTGCGGTTGCTCACACATCTCACGCAACGCGCGCAATGTCGCGCCTTCCTGCGCCGGCGGAGTCATATAAAGTCCATGCGGCAATGCCGCTAAAAATTGCCGGTAAAGCAATGACATCGTGCGCTCGGGTTGCGCATCGAGTACCGCCACGAATTCCATTGCGCCGCTGGTTTGCATCTCGGTCATGACATTCGCAATCGCCGTG
>QEVD01000380.1 GCA_003576975.1 Candidatus Zhuqueibacterota bacterium | reverse complement strand
TACAGGCGGCGGAGCAATCCCAATGCAAGGCATGTGCCCTGAAATCGCCGCGCGCCGACCCATGCATAATGGCCGCAACTCTCTCAGAATGTCATTCTGAAAGAATCTTGTGAGGATTGAGTAAAACTCTAAAAATTGAGTGCTTTCAACCCTGAATTCTTTGCTGTCAATAGACAATTGAATTGAAGAAGGCGGGATTGATGATGGGAGATTGTGTTAATTTACTTTGCAGCGATGGCAAGCAATTTACGATTTGCTCAACCGTTCGAAGTAAAGACGACACGCGAAATTTGTATACAAGCGGGGCCGATGATCTATTCTCAGCCATCAGAGCAAACGCTGAAATTGCTGAACTCCGCTTGACATTCATCCTGCAAGTTTTTATGCTGCTCATGCACTCGTGCAAGGAGAGGTTTCACGCGAAAGAATGGGGGGAATATTGCCCCCCCGTATTTTGGCCACCTGCTCTCCGCTTCCTTCTACAAGAAATCATTTTGGGATAGCCAACTCATAAACTGGGAGGATCACCATGAAACTCGCAAGCATATGGTTGCCTGAAATTCACCCAGACTTCGCGACAAAAATCTTTTGCCTGCAGCTCTTATTGGCGACGATACTCGTGACTGGCTTGTTTGCGCAAAATCAGACGGTTACATTTGAGCACATCTCAATCGAGCAAGGCCTTTCGTCGGAATCCGTCATGTGCCTTTTGACAGATAGCGAAGGCTTTATTTGGGTTGGAACCCAGCTTGGTCTTAACAGATATGATGGTTATGAGTTTACAGTTTATAACAACGATATTCTAGATTCAACCTCTATATCAGATGGTTTTATATATTCAATCTTTGAAGACCGTGCAGGTACACTCTGGGTTGGAACCGATGTCGGATTGAATCAATTTGATCCAGAAAAGGAGCAGTTCAGGCGATATGTTCACGATCCAAAGAACCCTCACAGTCTCAGTCACAATGTCGTCTACTCGATCCATGAAGATCATGCAGGAATACTCTGGATTGGAACCGGAGGCGGGCTAAATAAATTTGATCGGGAAGAAAACCGATTTATTGGCTTTGTTCACGATCCAACGAATCCCCAAAGTATCAGCAACAATGTGGTCCAGGTTATCTACGAAGATCGAACTGGCATGCTCTGGATTGGCACGAATCGTGGACTCAATAGATTTGATAGGGGGAAGGAACAGTTTACTCGTTATATCTATGATCCCAATGATTCCAAGATTTCGCAGGGCGGCATTGGTTCGATCTACGAAGATCGCAACGGCACGCTCTGGATAGGAACGGGGAAGGGGCTCAACAAACTTGATCGTGAGAAAGAACTGCTTACTTCTATTACGCACGATCCACAGAATCCTCGCAGCCTCAGTCCTGGTGCGATTACCGAGATTTACGAAGATCGCTCTGGAACATTATGGATTGGAACAAGCGATGGCCTCAATAAATTCGATCGTGAAACTGAACAATTCACGCGCTTTGTCTACGAAGCCAAGAACCGCCACGGCCTTAGCAGTAGTCATGTTGTCTCCATTGAAGAGGATCGCGGCGGCGCGCTCTGGATTGGAACTGCTTTGCGTGGGTTGAATAAACTTGATCCTCAACAAAAACAATTTGCCCACTTTTCCAATGACCCTGAGAATCCTCACAGTCTTAGTGACAATATTGTATTTTCAATTTATGAAGACCATACAGGCACGCTCTGGGTTGGAACCGGCGGTGGGCTGAATCGGCTCGCTCCCGGGCGGAAGGAATTCACCCTTTTTGTCCACGACCCCCAAAATCCTCATAGTATCGGTAGCAATAGCGTCGGGCCTATATTTGAAGATCATACAGGTACGCTCTGGCTTGGGGCTTTAGGCAGCGGACTGGATAGACTCGATCTCCGGCGAGAGAAATTTAGTCACTATAGCAACGACCCCCAAAATCCTCACAGCCTCAGTCACAATAATGTCTATTCAATTTACGAGGATCATACACACACACTATGGATTGGCACCGGCGGCAGAGGCCTTTGCCGCCTAGATGAGAATAGTCACGAAACGGGTCGATTTACCCGTTTCGCTTACGACCCTCAAGATCCTCGCAGTCTCAGCAACAACGTCGTCACCATTATTTATGAAGATCACACCCGCACACTCTGGATTGGAACGATTGGCGGGCTCAATCGCTTTGATCGTAACCGAGAGCAATTTACCCGATTTGTCCACAATTCCAAAGATCCGCACAGTCTTAGCAACAATTGGATCTGGGCAATCCAAGAAGACCATGCCGGCACGCTTTGGATTGGGACTCGTCAAGGATTCAATCGATTTGATCCTCAGCGGGAAAGATTTACGTATTACACGGAAAAAGATGGTCTTCCCAGTGCCGCAATTTGTGGTATACTAGAAGATGATCGAGGGCATCTGTGGTTGAGCACGGGTAAGGGCTTATCTCGCTTTGATCCACAGCCAAAAACTTTCCGAAACTATGATGTGAGCGATGGTCTGCAGGGCAACGAGTTTATGTCGCAGCTTTATCACAAAAGCAAAAGCGGTAAAATGTTTTTTGGTGGCGCCCACGGTTTCAATGCCTTTCACCCCGACAGCATCAAAGACAACCCCTATATTCCGCCGGTGGTGATCACAGCCTTCAGGCGTTACAACATCGATGATGTAGAAGGCATTGCCATCGAGGAGAAAGGCATCTCGGCAAAGAAAGAAGTCACGGTTTCATACCAAGACAATGTGCTGAATTTTGAGTTCGCAGCATTGAGTTATCGCAACACATTCAAGAATCAATATGCCTACAAGCTCGAGGGCTTCAACGACAACTGGATTCAGCTTGGCACCAAGCGCGATGTCACTTTCACCAATCTCGATCCGAACGAATACACGCTGCGCGTGAAAGGCTCCAACAACGACGGTGTGTGGAATGAAGAGGGCACCTCGCTCAAAATCACCATCACACCGCCGTGGTGGCAAACCCGCTGGGCATATGCCGGGTATTTGATGCTGTTCGTTGCCGCACTTTATGGCTTGCGGCGGTTCGAGCTCAATCGCGTTAAACTGCGTAATGAATTGCGCATGAAAAATTTCGAAGCGGAGAAACTGCACGAGATGGATCACATGAAATCGCGCTTCTTTGCCAATATTTCGCACGAGTTCCGCACGCCGCTCACACTCATCCTCGGGCCGGTGGAACAAATGAATTCAGGCGAATTCAAGGGCAACGTTAAGGAAGCTTATGAGATGATTTTGCGCAACGGCCAGCGGCTGTTGCGTCTGATCAGTCAATTGCTCGATCTCGCGCGCCTCGAAGCCGGGCGCATGACCTTACAAGCGCAAGCGGAGAACATCGTAGCGTTTCTCAAAGGCCTCGTGTTGTCGTTTGCCTCAGCAGCAGAGCGCAAGCGCATCAATTTGTCCGTTTCTGCTTCGGAAGAAGATATTGTCGTTTATTTTGATCGCGATAAATTGGAGAAAATTGTTTCGAATTTGCTGTCGAACGCATTGAAATTTACGTTGCCCGAGGGGCGGGTGGAGGTGAAGATATCAACGGTAGGGGCGACCGGGCCGGTCGCCCCTACGTTATTTGCCTCCATGACAACCGCCTCTACCAAGGAATATGTCGAAATTTCCGCCACCGACACCGGCCCCGGCATTCCTCCCGAGCAGCTTGACAAAATTTTCGACCGTTTTTATCAAGTCGTAACTTCGCGCACCTCGACAAGCTCGGTGCAAGAGCACGAAGGCACGGGCATCGGATTGGCGCTCACGAAAGAGTTGGTGGAACTGCATCACGGCGAGATTCGCGTGCAAAGCGAAGTCGGACGTGGGACGACGTTCATTGTGCGCCTACCACTGGGGAACGCGCATTTGAAAGATGCAGAAATTGCTAACGAGCAATCTGCAAGGTTCGAAGATCGAGGATTGTGGATCGAGGATCGAGAATCCAGCATCGAGAAACCATTCATCCAACACTCCACTGCTCCATCACTCCAGGAGCAAGACTCCAGCGAAGCAACGATTGTGCTCGTGGTCGAAGACAACACCGACGTGCGCACGTACATTCGGCAATATCTCGAACCCTCGTTCAAAGTCATTGAAGCGGCAGATGGCGTCGAAGGCGTGCAAATGGCGCTCGAAACCATTCCCGATTTGATCATCAGCGATGTAATGATGCCGAAACGCGACGGCAACGAGTTGTGCCGCATTTTGAAAACCGACGAGAAAACCAGTCACGTGCCCATCATCATGCTCACCGCCAAAGCGGATAGCGAGAGCAAAGTTCACGGCCTTGAAACCGGTGCGGATGATTACCTCATCAAGCCGTTCGACTCCAAAGAACTGCTGGCGCGGATGCATAATCTCATCAAACAGCGCCAGCAATTGCGCGAACGTTTCAGCCGCGAGATTGTCTTGAAGCCGCAGGACATCGCCATCACGCCGATGGACGAGGTTTTTCTAAACAAAGTGAAGGCAGTTGTCGAGGCGCATCTCAGCGACGAGGACTTTGAGGTCGAAGCCTTGGGACATGAGGTCGGGATGAGCCGTTCGCAAATTCATCGCAAATTGAAAGCGCTCACTAGCCAGTCTGCCAGCCAATTTATTCGCTCGATGAGGCTTCAGCGAGCAGTTGAACTGCTCAAGCTAAACGCCGGCACGGTGGCAGAGATTGCCTATCAAGTCGGCTTCGGCAGCCAGGCGTATTTTACCAAGTGCTTCCATGAGCAATTTGGCTGCAGTCCGAAGGAGTATGTTAAGCTTGTTTAAGCACATATAAAAGGTACGGCAGGATGATCTTCCAATAATTTGGAATTTTGGGGCATCGCTTCCAAATTTTCGTCAGTCTAACTTCTTGATAAGAAAGCCTTCAAATACCGTTTCCAATTATCCATAAGCTTCTCGGGGTGTGTTGTCTCACAAGCCCGCAATGCTGCTTTGGCTTAAGCTAAAGTTTTTCTTTTGACTTATCCCGCCTATCTCATTCCTCCCTTCCGCT
>QEVD01000379.1 GCA_003576975.1 Candidatus Zhuqueibacterota bacterium | reverse complement strand
GGCGCGGGTATTTTGGCGGCCATGACGAAAAGCGCGCTGCGCAGTCAGATCGAACATGAATTTTCCCCGCGCCAGGTTCTCGAAAATTTGAACAAGACGCTTTATCATCTCTCAGAAAAAAACGTGTTTGTGACGTTTGCCTGCCTACTGCTCAATAAAAATGAAGGTTTGATCAAACTGGCAACAGCCGGGCATCCGCCTGTTTTTCACTATGCCGCAGTCGCGCAACACGTGCAAGTCTTGCGTACGCCGGGTTTGGGTTTGGGTTTGCGGTTGGAGACGGCCTTCGAGGAGTTGGAATTCGCGTGGCAGGCCGATGACAGGCTGTTACTCTACACCGACGGTATCATCGAAGCGGCGAATAAAAGCGGCGAGCAATTCGAGGAAGAACGGTTGCGCGCATGCTGGCTGCAACATTTGTCATTGCCCGTGCACGACCTGTGTGAAACCGTGATAAATTCCGTGCGCGAGTTTGGCGGCAGTGAAGCATTGCACGATGATGTTACGGTGGTGAGTATTGCGATGAAAGAAAACGTAGTTTGAACGGGGTATTCTCACAGCGTGGACGCTAGGCGCGCGCCGCAGATCGCCTGCCTCATCTCGCATCAAGATTTCTTCAGCTTTTCCATATCTTCTTTGAGGCGTTGCTTGGCCGTATCCACCTCTTCCTGCGTCAATACTTCCGCCTGCGTCATGCGGTCCAGCCGCTTGAGATGATGACGGCACGCCTGCTCAATGACGGGCGTCGGTACAAAGGTATTAGCGCGCTTGAGCCAATCCAGCACATCCTTGTAACACAGGGCCAGTTTATCCTTGGGGAAATCGACGCGCACGAGATCATGAATATTCGAAGGCACGTGAACACCCTCCTCGCACAGCACAAGCAATCGTTGGGAATCGAGATGTCGCATCAAATAGCCCAGCTCGTGATAGACGTTGGGTTTGGTGAAGCGCTCGCCACTCAAGCTGGCAATGTCCATCGTCAGCAGGATGATTGCCAGAGTTGACTGCTGCAACCGGGCGTAGAGCTGGCGGGTCAAGAAATCACCGGAGGCGGCTTCCATAATATTGACGGAGATCAGCGGTTTCTCCAGGCCGAGTCCGAAATCCTGATCAAGGTATTCGAACATTTGGCGAGCCGAGCGGTTTGGGATATAGCGCTGATCCTTGCTTTTTTCCCAACTGCATGCGATAAACAGCGATTCCGAACTGGGTGTGGGAACAGGGTCGAGGCAGAAACGATCGAATAAGCGCGTCACCACGAAGCGCCAATGATTGAGATCGTGTTCTGTGATTTGCTTGTTGCGGCGCAACAAGCGCGCCACCTTTTTGGAAAAGTCGATTTGTTGTGGAGGCCGGATCTGCATGAGGCTATTGGGTACTCCGGCCTGGTAGTACGTTGCGTCTTCGCAGTCGAGCGTGGTGTCGTGATCCCAGAGATAACGAAAATGATCCTCGATGCCTTCGAATGCGTCGCGATTTTCCTGGCTCTCGATTTGCATTAAGGGCGCTACGATGGCAGCCCTTTTGGCCAGGCGGCTTTTTTTGGCATTCAAATAAGCGTCACAGAAAATCGTGTCGTTGATGATTAGCATGCAGAGATCGGGGCTCATCGGCGTAAAGCGCACAATGATTTTGTTCACGGCGCCCGGCGTCCAACCGTACTTATCCACCCAGATCTGTATTTGTTCGAGGCCGTTGGTTTGATTGCGCACGAGGGCTGATTGAAAAAAAGTGGTCTGATTGACCTGTTCGACCAGATTAAAATCTCGGAGATAGCGGGGTTCATCGATGGAGGAGCGATTGCGTGTGGATTCCGCCTGGATGCGGGAAACGGCGTAAGCAGAGTAGGGATAACAAAACAAAAAACGCATCTTCACAAAGCAGCCTTTATCATTCAAGATTTCGGCATTTTTGAAGATGTCCTCGAGACAATCCGCGACGCTGGATGAAACATACTCGCTCCCGGCATCCAACAGGTTGCTGGCTGCCAATCCCATGAAATCAATGCGGCAGCAATGCGAGAATTTCTTGCCGTCCGCTTCAACCGTCCGCGAAACCTTGACGGCTCTTGCCAGAAGCCCCATCGGGCCGGCAATCGTGAGACGCTCACGCAGCGTTTTTAGATATTCTTCGTCGCGACGCGTTTGGAATAATCTCATCTGCCTCCCGGCGGCAACGTTTATTTATAAACTTTGTTTGATCAGATGAGACAGCCAATCCTGAAGAGATCAGAACGTTTTTGTCTTGACCTCTTCAGGGCAAAATCGTGTTGCTTAAAAAGACTCCGGCATGAGAAATCTCCCTCGGAAGTGCTTGCTCAAACCTTCTTCTGGTCCTTGCTGTCCAAGAAGATCTTGATCAAATCGATCGGCAACGGGAAGATGGTTGTGGAGTTGTGCTCGGAAGCGATTTCGGTCAGAGTTTGCAAGTAACGCAATTGCACCGAGATCGGGTCTTGGCTCATCACACGCGCAGCCTCAGCAAGTTTTTCCGAGGCTTGCAGTTCGCCTTCGGCGTGGATGACCTTGGCGCGGCGCTCACGTTCGGCCTCGGCCTGGCGCGCCATGGCGCGTTGCATCTCCGGCGGCAGATCGACATGTTTCACCTCCACCAAGCCGACCTTGATGCCCCACGGATCCGTGTGCGTGTCAATGATGTTCTGCAATTTGTCATTAATTCTTTCCCGCTGGGCGAGCAACTCGTCAAGCTCGGCCTGGCCGAGCACGCTGCGCAACGTTGTTTGTGCAATCTGTGAGGTTGCAAACAAGAAATCCTCGACATCCAATACGGCGCGATTGGGATCGATCACGCGAAAATAAAGCACGGCATTGACTTTGATCGAAACGTTATCGCGCGTGATCACATCTTGCGGCGGCACATCCATGGCGATCAGGCGGGTGCTGACTTTAATAAATCGTTCGACAAACGGGATAATCAGAACCAGACCTGGACCCCGCGCACCAACATGCTTGCCCAAACGAAAAACCACCAAGCGATCATATTCGCGCACCACTTGAATCGCCATGGCCAATATCATGATGCCGAACACGATCACAAAAATCATCCAAATCGGCAAGCCCATCATGTCTCCTCCTTACCTGTTCCAGTTTTTGAGTTAAAACGTTTTGCGGCGCAAAAACATGATCAGGTATTGGCCTGCATATCTTTGTGCCTGAAATTGTTTGCGGTAATCACCGCATTACACCTTTTCAACCGTGAGTTGCAAGCCTTCCACTAAAACGACCTTCACCTTTTCTCCGGTTTCAACCGGCACCGTGCTTTTTGCTCGCCAAATTTCACCGTGAACTCTCACTTTGCCGGTGGGTGCGATGGCCGTCAAGGCTTCTCCGATTTCGCCGATCATGCCTTCCGCGCCGGTCACGGTTGGCCGGCGCTGCGAACGGACCACCATGCCAATCGCAATAATGAAAAAGACAGCAGTTGAGAGCGTTGCCGCAAGAATGACTTGCAGTGAGAGTTTGGCTACCGGTTCGAAATCGGTTTGGGGCTCTTTGAAGAGCATGAGAGAGCCGAGAAACATTGCGACGATGCCGCCGATGGTAAGCGCTCCGTAACTCGTCACTTTCACCTCCAGGATGAATAGTAAGATACCGAAGAGAATCAGTAGCACGCCGGCCCAATTCACCGGCAACGTTTGCAGCGCATACAGCCCGAGAATCAGGAAAATGCCGCCCAGTATGCCCGGCAATATCGCACCAGGATTCGACAATTCAAAAAAGAGCCCATAGATGCCGAGCAACATGAAAATATAAGCAATGTTGGGATCCGAAATGCGATCGAGCAGTTTGTGCCGCCAATTCATTTCCTTGACGACGATCGTTGCGCCGGCGGTTTTCAAGGTTTGCTTGCGGTTCACCAACTCGACCTCGCGATTGTTGATCAACACCAGCAAGCTGTCAAGGTCGGGCGCGATCAAATCGATCACGTGCAACGCTAGAGCTTCTTTTGCTGTGATGGAGACGCTTTTGCGCACGGCATCTTCCGCCCACTGGGCATTGCGGCCGCGTTTTTCGGCAATGGCTTTGACTTGTGCGACGGCGTCGTTCGTGACTTTCTCAATCATGGTGTTGCTGGAATCCGTTTTCCCGCCTTCACCGCCGAGGCCAACAGGATGTGCCGCGCCGATGTTGCTCGTGGGCGCCATGACAGCGATGTGTGCAGCATACGTGATGAAAACGCCTGCAGAAGCAGCGCGCGCGCCGGTGGGAGAGACATAAACCACGACCGGCACCTCGCTCGCGAGCATGGCTTTTGTAATCAGGCGTGTGGATTCCATCAAACCGCCAGGCGTATCCAATTCGATGATCAGGCATTCGCGTTTTTCGTCAACCGCAGCGCTGATGGCGTCGGCAATGTATTCCGCCGTCAAGGGATTGATCGCGCCGTTGATGCGAATAACGGCAACCGTGGTCGAAGCGGCATTTTCATCGTCTGCTGCAAAGGCGAGTAACGTTGCCGCGAGGAGGCCCATCAGTATCCATAACAATCTCACACCATTTTTGTCTGGACTTTTCATATCATTTTTTCCTGAGTAAATACATCAAGAACGAGATTACGAGACTCAACACCAAGGAGGTAACCAAGGGAAAGTATAACGTGTAATTTCCTTTACGAATAACAAAATCGCCCGGCAGCTTGCCCAACCAATGAAGAGATTTGGCATTCGTGAGCACCAGGCCGAGAATGAGAAGCACGAGGCCAGCAATCATCAACAACCGTCCAACTTCTTGCATATTCTTTATAAAAAATAGTTCGCGGAATTTTTTTCGACAGGTGGTGCAAGAAAAGCCAATAAAATTAGGATCAAAATAACATCTCGCTCTGCGAAGCAAAGTTGAAAAAGATTTTATGCTTGACTTTTGTATCGAATCTACTAGATTAGCGGTTGTTAAATGAATCAAAATTTGAAGTTGAATGTGTTGCGAAATTGAATATCCCTGCGTTCCGTAGTGTGGGTAACAATCAAAGAGCCAACACCTTCAAGTAGGGAACTTAGCTCTCTCTCGTGTAT
>QEVD01000378.1 GCA_003576975.1 Candidatus Zhuqueibacterota bacterium | reverse complement strand
ACCAGCACGCGCCCCGAGGTCGGCACATTCAAACCCACGATGGTTTTCATGGTCGTGGTTTTGCCGCTGCCATTCGGACCGAGAAATGCAAAAACTTCGCCTTCGTTGACGCAAAATGATATATCGTCAACGGCCGTGAATTTGCCGTAGCGTTTGGTGAGATGTTCGACTTGAATCATGTTTCTCTCTAAAGTTGAGTGAAGCCAGGCCTGAACTCAGCGGATCAAAGCATCCTCCAACCCTTTGAGTCCAAGCCTGGCTGCATTCGAGCTGCGCAGATCAACCGGCTGCATCAGCGGATGCTCATCCGCTTCTTTGTTGATAGCGATGATTGGAAACGCCTTCGTCGCCGCGGCCAGCGCTTGCGAAGCTGGACTATAAAGATAGAGGCGCAGATTCGGCGCGCGGCCTTCGAGGTAATCAAACACGTTTTGAATCTTCATGGGAACGTCGCCGATGCCGTCGTGATCGAGATCGTAGCCTTCGTAAGTACTCCAATAATTGCCGCGGCCGTTTTCACTCCAATGCGTTTCCGTGCGTTTGCCGACCAGCGACAACGGGCTTAAATTATCAGTAAAGTTATTTTCTGAAAAGAGGTTTTGCACGGAATTTTGATACATTTGCAGCGCCACGTCGTTCTGCGCCACGAGGTTGCGGCGAAACTGATTGCCCGTCGAGGCCTCGAAGAACATGCCGACCGCATTGTTAACGATCACATTCGAATCTGCGACCGCCTCGTGGCAATCCTGAAATAGGATGCCGAAGGAAGAGAACCCGCGATTGTGCGCGAATACGTTGTGGCGCATGCGAATGCCGCGCGAGTACATGATGGCTGCGCCGGCCACGTTGTGGTGAAACTCGTTTTGCAGAAAAATATTTGAATCTGCGTACATATAGTGCAGGCCGTAGCGCACGCCGAAAACTTCATTGCGCGTAATAAATGTGTGATTGGCGTTTTGAATATAGAAACCGTCGCGCACGTCGGTGATCACATTGCCGATCAACCGGTTCCCGCGCGAATTCCACAAATGAATGCCGCTGCCGCGCTCGCCCAGCTCAAGTCGTTTGCGGCCAACAATGTGATTCTCCGCAATGGTATTGTGATCGGCTTGAAAAAGATAAATGCCAAATAAAATATCGCGCAAGCGATTGCCGGCAATCACATTGCCGCGCGATTTGATCAGAATGCCGGCGTCTTCCTCCACAAGCATGCCGCCGCAGCTTGCCACCTCGAACCCCGTGACGGTGCAGGAATCCGCAGTAATAGTGAGGCAACTGCCCTTGCCGTTGGCATGCAACACCGGCCAATCGCGGCCGATCAATATGAGCTTCTTATCAATGATGAAATTGTCTACATAAACGCCGGCGGGAACGAAAATCGTGTCACCGCGCTGTGCGTTGCGCACTGCGGCATGCAGATCGAATGAAGAGCTCGCCACGCTTGTATCGGCTGGCTGCGCCTCGCTGTTGATCTGCAAAAAGAAAAACATCAAAACAAGTCCGCCGATGCCCAAGCCGAGCGTTGTCCTGAAAGATGTGGCGCGAAGACGCCGTGGTACCCGGCCCGCGCCGTATTCTTTCGAGAGACGTGAGGACGAAATCTTCATAGCGGCAGCATTGGTATTCAAGATGCTGTTCTCTGCTTTTGCCAGGCTTTGCGCGAGAGCCACATGGCCGCAAGCAACAACAGCGGCATAACGGCCATGAAATAGGAACCAACGTTGGGGTAACTGTATACTTCAAAATTTGCCAACGTTTGATGGCCGATCAATGGCGGCGTAAACGGCGCGACCTTCACCGCCGCAGTGGGGTCAAGCTCATGGCCATAAACATACAGCTTGTGATAAAAACTCCACAGCGAGAACAATCCAAAGTAGGAAAACATCACAAACACATCGACCAGCTTCGACATTTTGCCCAGCACCACCACGCGCAACGCCAGCAGCATAACGCCGCCAATGACAAAGGGAATCCACTTGAACTCGGTGAATTCTTCCTCTTTCAATTCGCGCATGCCGATGTAGTGATTGAGCGCGTTGATTTCTCTTAGATCGTCGCGATAAGCGCTCTGGCCGCCCTCCAATTTGTACGAATAAATCTTCAGCAGCAGCCCTTCCGGAAACTGGTTCGAGTACAGTTTCAAATTCCACAACGGCAAGAAATACGTCGGCAGCAAAAACAGCGCGGCGACTAAGATCAACACCCGGCTGCGAAAATCGATCGGCGTTTCAAAAAAGGAATTGGCCTTGTCAATGTATTTTTGCATCACATTCTCCATTAACTGCCCGGGCGCTTTTGGGATATAACTTTCGCAAGACTTCAACCGCGAATAGGCGCGAATCCACGCGAAAAAAATTAGCGTTCTTTCGCGTTAATTGGCGATTTAAAAATTGGAAGCGTTATTCAAAAGGCGATCCTTGGCGCCCGAGCAGCGCGATTATAGCCCTACGGCTTCACCAGCAAATATCCCTGCATTTCCTGATGCAGCGCGGAGCAGAAGTTCGTGCAATAAAACGGGAACACGCCGGCTTTGTCCGCAGTGAATTCGATGACTTTGGTTTCGCCCGGATCCGCAACGATATTGAGATTGTACTCATTCAAACCAAAGCCGTGCAACTCGTCCGTGGTTTGCTCGATGTTGGTCATGTAGATCGTGACCTTGTCGCCTTTGTTGACTTCAATATTCCACGGCTCGAAACTGGAGCGCACCGCCGTCATATAAACCTCGACGCTCTTGCCGTTGCGTTCCACGCGCGCATCCTTCACGTCCCAAATCGCCTTGGGATTCTTGTTTTCTTCCTTGGGATAAACTTCGATGGGATTGAGTTTGTCGGCTTTGATGATCTGCGCGTAATGCGGCTCCGGCTCAGTGAAAGCATCATACAGCAACGCCATTTTTTCACCGCTGATGTCAATCAACTGCGACGACTCGGGTTGCGAGGGGCCAACGCTCAAATGCCGGCCATGCGAAAGCTTGTTGAGCGCGATTAAATATTTGCCGTCCGGGCTTTTGGTGTCGCCTTCCGCTGCAGTCAAATGGCCGATGTTGTACGAAATCGGAATCTTATCCACGACTTCCCACGTGCCGAGCTGCCACTTGGCCACTGCGCTCTCGACGAACAATGAGGTATAGGCAAAGCCTTTGTCGTCAAATTGCGTGTGCAGCGGGCCGAGGCCGACGTTCACTTCGGCATCTTTCACGCTGTCATAATTCAACACCGGCACGCCATCTTCGTTGCCGGTGAAATCTTTGTTTTGAATCGCGGTCAGCATTTTTTCAATGTTGAACACCGTAGTGATGCTTTGCAATTTGCCGCTGGCGATGATGTACTTGCCGTCCGGGCTGATGTCCACACCGTGCGGAGATTTCGCCGCGGGCAGAAGATAAGCCACGCCCTCGGCATCTTTGGGATCAATCACTTTCGCGCCGCCGATCATTTTGAACTTGCCGTCCGCAATCGCCTTCTCTGCATTTTTCCAATTCACGGCGACAACATAATCGCGATCGTTTTGCGAGGCCGTTACTTCGAGCTTGCCGGTGGCGCGCTCGCTGTTGTAGCATGTCCAGAAGCCCCAGTCCGCGCTCGGGCCTTTGCCCGCGTCACCCAAATCATAGTTGAAGGGCGGCATCAACACTTCCCAGCCCAGCGTCATCTCACCGGTACTTTTATCTACTGCAATGCCTGCCACGATGCCTTTGAATTTTGTCGCATAGTCTTCAATTTTTTCATACGTGCCGCGCGGCAGTGGAATTGAAAAGCGCGAGCCGGCGAGCACGTATTCGGTGTTCTCGGTCGTAAACGAGGAACAATGATTGCCGGAGACGTTTGCAATCGGCCCGAAAACTTGTTTGGTTTTGAAATCGCGCAGATCGATGCGCGCCATGCGGTTGTTGGCGTTGTCGGAAATGAACAGCCAGCGTCCGTCATAGTCGCCGTTGGTCTCGCTCAATGAGGGATGATGTGCATCGCCCCACGTGAAGCCGCCCAGCATTTCTCTGGTTTCTTTGTCGAAACCATAGCCGGTAGCGGGATACGGCGTGAACACTGGAATGGTGGCGAGGTGGCGCATGGAAGGAATGCCATAAATATAAACCTGCCCCGAATGCCCGCCGGATTTGAAAACGTAATACTCATCCAAGTCACCAGGCGCGACATACGTTTTGAGCGCCGCTTCTTGCACATCCGAGCGCACGCCGGCGCGACCGGCTTTTTTCTCGCCGCCGCAGCCCATGCCGATAATGACGCCCATGAAGAGAGTCAAGCCAATCCACAAGAGAATCTTTGAGCGCATGTGTTTCCTCCTTCAAGGAATAAAAAGTTGTGGGGTTAAGATTGCTTCGTTGTTTTCAACAAGGATATTTGAACGGTTATTGGGCAGATTCCGCTTGCTGTAGCTTCCTCTGTTCATACGCAAAACGCATCTTGGCAATCGCTTCCTGGCGTTCTTCCGGCGTCAATGGAATCATGGTGGCAAGCACGACTTCCATCGTGCCCGTGGGCCGCATGAAAAAATCATCCAGCGTGCGGCCAAAACGCGATTGCACGTCTTCCACAGCCAGCGATAAATCCGGCCCGATTTGCGCTGCGGCTTCCACGCCCAGCGAAGAAACCGAATGGCAAACAAAGCAATTCTTCTTCACAAAGAATGAGCCTGGGCCTTCGCTCATGCGTTTCTCTTTTTCGATCTCTTCCGGCGTGGGAATATCACGCACGTTGTGATTGGGAAAATATTCGATCGGCAGATTGGTTTTCTTCCAGCTCATCACCAGCATCGTCAGCGCTTGCGCGTCCATGCTGGAGAAGTTGAAATTTGGCATCACGGTTTCCGGCACCAGTTCTTTGGGATTTTTGAAATGCGCTGCCTGCCAGGTGAACTCCGAATGAAAGCCTTTGATGCGTTCATAATTGAATTGCTCGGGAGATTTGTCGCCCTCCCACGTTAAATCCGGCCCGACCGTGCCGCCGCGGCCGTTGATGACGTGACACGCGCGGCAGCCTTTGTCATGCACCAATTGTTTGGCGCGATTGATATAGCCC
>QEVD01000377.1 GCA_003576975.1 Candidatus Zhuqueibacterota bacterium | reverse complement strand
CAAAGCCAATGATCGCGACGAACAAACCGATTGGGTGAAATGGAATCTTGCGCGTGATCGTCAAAGCGGAAATCGTTAGTGAAGCGGTTTGCAAAAATTTTGCTGTTCAGCTTGCTGGGTTTTGCCGCAGCCGTTCTTGCGCTGACGCTTTATCTTAGAATAAAATATCCTGCCGAGCGGTTAAAAGAGCTGCTGATCAGTACGCTCGCCAACGATTACGGCCTCACCGTAAGCATCGAGCGTTTGCATTTTAATTTGTTCTCCGGCTTTGAAATGGAGGGGATCACCATTCCGGAGGTGAAAGCCGGCGGCATTGCGCTGGCGCGTGAGCGCGCGCCATTGACCATAGACAAAATCGCTTTTGCTTATCGCTTTTCCTCATTGTTCAAGCGCAAGCTCGAAATCGACGAGATTGCAATTGACAACCCAATTATCTCCTATTGGCAGGCGCCGGACAGCACAACCAACCTTGACGCAATCATCCGCGCCTTCAGTGAGGCGAGCGCTGCGGAACCCGATACCGCGATCACGCGCCTGCCCATCGATATCAATCTCTCCTCACTTCGACTCACGGGCATTCTAATCAAAGCCGGTATCGCTTCTGATACCATGATGCAGCAGCTTGCCGCCGGTCCGCTTGATCTTGCGATTCACTCGGCGCGATTTGATCATTGGTTGCCGCCGGTCCGCTTGATCTTGCGATTCACTCGGCGCGATTTGATCATTGGAATAATCTGAGCGCTGAGATTGATTTGCTCGGCCGGAATACAGCAATCGCTTATTCTTTGCATCCCGAAAATTCTTCGCGCAACTTTGATTTCGCCGCCGAGATGCAAACGCAAATTCATTGCCGGGTCGTGAATCAAGATTCGCTCGCCCTCCGCGGAGAAATGACTCTCGCCCCCAAGTCGATTCGCTGGCAGAATCGCCCGGATTTTTCTTTGCCGCCCATAAATCTGCGCACGGAAGCGGGCGTCAATCTCGCGTTGATGCGCCTCGACATGCCGACTCTCCGATTGGCTTTTGCCGGCGAGGAACAATTGGCAGCCCGAATCAACATCAGCCAAAATGAAAAACTCGCAACATTTGATGTGCGCGTTGATCGCGGGCAAATTGATCTTGATCAATTCATGCAAATCATTCAGCCGCGAGAGGGCTTGTGGTTGATTCCAGCCCTTGCAGACATTGCCCTCTCGGGACGCCTTGAGTTTTCCGGAAGTGAATTTCGAGGCAATCTCGAAAACATGAGTTACAACCTCGCGCTGGTTGGTAAAGATCTATCTTATCGAGATGCTGAGACAGGTTTTTCGTTTGAGCAAGGACGCGTGCGGCTCAATTATGCAACGGCTAGCGATACTAACGAAACCATCTTGTCAACTCAACTAGCCCTTGCCTCCTGCAATCTTCCCATCGATTCTACCCGGCTACTGGCCATCGGCCCGCTCGACTTGCAGGTCGAGGCCGCACTCGCCGCCGATTTTTTGCCGCATCACGGCCAATTCACCTTCGTGATACAAAATTTTTCCGACGGCATAATTCGCGGGCAAGGGCGAATTCAATCAAACACAACCAAGACAAATAGCAAAGTCACACCAGCGAATGTGGCTGTTCATGCCGCGCTGCAGGCCGAGAGCATCGAACTTTCTCCCTTCACTGCAGACAGTGTGCGAGGCAAAATCAGCGGCGAATTGCTGTTAACCGGCAAAAACCTGAATGAGATTGGCTGCACATTAAATCTGAATAATGCGCCGCTCAATTATCTCACCATCGACGACGAAGGCGATATTCCGCCTTATCATCTCAAAACAACGGCAGCGATTGCTTTGCATTCTGATCTTACAAAAATCAAAATTACTGACGGCAATATACAAACTGAACCGGGCAGTTTAAGGTTTAACGGCGAGTACGATCTATCCGCATCCGCCTATCGCTTTGAATTTTTCGATGGCATGATCAGTTTAGATGAGATTGTCGGCATGCTGCCGCATCATCTCTTAGGAGATTCGCTGTCACCAGCGCCGCGCATTGTAGGCCGGGCCGCATTCAAAGGCTGGCTTGCGGGCAAAACGATTATGCCCGACAGCTCGGATTACAATGGTGAATTTTTTGTTGAATCCGGGCAAGCCGTCTACGAGGATAGCGCGCTCGGCCTTTATTTAGATGATTTACAAATTAGCAGCAGATGGTCGATTACGCCGGCGGCGACGCAGGGCGAATTTACGGCCAAGAGCCGCGCGCCGAAAATGCCGGATTACTTGCGAGAACCCTTGCCGCAAACCATTGCCTCCGGCAGCATCATTATTGGCGAAGACTATTTTGCATTAACTAAAGGCAGGTTCGAAATGCACCGCTGGGGAGTGACGGGCGCATACATCAGCCGCGGAAGCTTTCTGGCCAACGGCTTGCAAGTAAAAACCGACCTCGACCTCGACATGAATGCGCCAACAGCGATTTCTCCCAACGCCGGCCTGTCATTGCTGGGATCAATCAAAGCCACATTCGAGATCGATCAGTTCCTGCCGGATGATCCTTTCGCGCGCCAGCCCGCGGCAGTGAAAGGCACATTACAAGCGCGTGATCTCGACATTGCAGTCGACACGCTGATGACGATAAAACATTTCAACGCCGATTTGAAATACGAGCAGCATTATGAAGCGCAGCTTATCGGCAAAGAAACCCAAATCGTTCTCAAACCACATTTGACTGAGGAAACGCCGGCTTTGGCGAACGCGGGCGAGTTGCTATTGCTGGAGGATATTTTTCGTAAAGCGCCGCACGCCGCGCCGGCAAATGGCGTCCCCTCGCAATTGTCCATCGCGCGGCTCGAGGTGATGGGTTATCAGCTCGACGATATTGAAGCGGATTTACGCCTGGGCAACTCGCGGTTAGATATTCCGCAATTGCGCATGAAATTTCTGGACGGCAACATGATCGGCAACGTATTGGTGGGATTGGGCGGCGGTTCTCCAGATCAACTCAGTTATTCCACGGCCATGCAAATTTCTTCGATCGACATTTCGCGGTTGCAGCCATTGGCGAAACGATTCGACAAAGGCTCACGCATGTCCGCGGATTTTTATCTCAACGGCAGGGGATTCACCTCCGAACAATTGATCAGCGATTTGACCGGCAAATTGAATATCACAAAAATGGAAAAGAAGGTCGCCTCCAATCTGCTGCAAGCGCTCGACCCCAAAGGCACAGATCGCGGTATTCAGAACATGCGGCTCCTGCTCAAAGCCAAATGGAATGTGCGGTCGATGAGTTTCGAGATCAAAAACGGCTTCATTTACGCCGCGCTCGAACCCATCAAACCGTGGTTTTCGCCCTTCACCCTGCCTTCCCCCATTGATTTCGCGCGCCTGCCCTTGCGTTATTTCCTGCAAACACCTGCAACAAAATAGCATCACTCTCTGTTTCGCGGCCTCATACCCGCTACGCAATCTGCAAAACCTGCATGTAATTAACGGATTGCAAAGAACGCAAGGAACGGATTTTGATGCCCGAACAATCACCGACACTTTCTGAATCCCCTCACGAGATTTCTCCTTCACGCAACACTTCTCATCGCCAACTCAAGATCATCACCGTGGCCGGCGGCAAGGGCGGGGTCGGCAAAACGATCGTGAGCACGAGCCTGGCTCTGGCATTGATTCAATCGCGCGCCAGCGTCGTGTTGGTTGACGCCGATCTCGGCGGGGCAAACCTGCACACGTTGATGGGGATTGATCATCCGGAAAAGACGTTGCACGATTTCATCTCGCGGCGCGTTAAAAGCCTGGCCGAAATCCTGCTCCCTTCTCCGATTGGCGGCGTCCAACTGATTTGCGGCGCTGCGGGCACCACGGGATTCGCGAATATCGACTATAACGAAAAACTCAAAATCATCCGGCATTTGCGCCAACTCACCACGGATTTCGTGATTGTCGATATTGGCGCCGGATCGTCATTTAATGAGGTCGATTTATTCAATGCCGGCGACATTCAAATCGTGGTTGCGAATCCGGAGCCGACCTCGATGCAAGAATGTTACAATTTCCTCAAAGTTGCCGTATTTCGTTTGTTGCACCGCACATTTCACGATACCCCTAAAGTTTTGGAGTTGTTAAAACGCTCGCAAGATCCCACACATGTGCATGATCATCGCCTGCTCACCGAAATCGGAAAACAGGTTCGCGCCCTCGATGTACGGGAGGCCGTGCGATTTTTTCGCGTCATCAACGCGCTCTCACCCAAGCTGATTTTGAATCGTGTGCACGATTTTCGGGAAATCCGGGAGGGGTTATCGTTACAAATCGCAACGCAAGATTTGTTGCGCCTGCGTCTTGAGGTTTGGGGCTATTTGAGCTATGAGGCGCGCCTGCAAAATGCCTTGCGCGCAAAGCGTCCGGAAGATATTTTGCCGGCAGACTCTGAGAATTACCTTCGCCTGGTCAAAATGGTACAGCGCCATCTTCTGGGAGCAAATGTCCGGTATGAATCTCTTGGCGCCCGCACCATTGTTCCATTGCTCGATCTTCACCAGCGCGAAACCAGTGAGGTCAGAATCTGCTCCGTGCAATGCCCGCTGTGGGGAAATTGCGAGCTTGAGGAAGGGGGCCTGCCTTGCCGCATGCAGGAATCGGTTTATCAGAATAGAATTGGAGAAATGAGCCGATCGTCCGTGAGAGACTTTTTCGACGAATAATAATCCCTCCCGCTAACACAACAGGCAATGATCTCGCTCGATTGTAACGCTACATACGATCATTAATAAAACTTTGGATAAGTGCGCGGGTCGGCCTCGTGCATCAAATCATAAACGATTCTAAAAATTGTTTCGACATTCGGCTTGGACCAATAATCGCCATCCGAGCCGTAGGCCGGACGATGCGGCGCCCCGGTTAGTGTGCGCGGCGGGGAATCCAGCCAGCGATAGCCATTCTGCTTTTCAAGCACTTCTTGCATCATATAAGCCGTGGCGCCGCCCGGTACATCTTCATCTACAAACACAATGCGATTCGTTTTTTTGAGTGAATTGGCAATGACGCCCGGAAGATCAAACGGCAAGAGTGTCTGCACATCGATCACCTCAGCGTCAATGTTCATGTTGTGCAAAATCTCAGCAGCTTCCAGCACGAGGCGGCAGCAAGCGCCGTAGGTCACAACGGTAACATCCGCTCCTGCTCGAATGATTTCTGGGACACCCAGCGGAATCGTGAACTCTCCGATATTGTCCGGCAAGCGCTCCTTCAGCCGATAACCATTCAGCACTTCGACAACGATTGCCGGATCGTCTGCTTGCAACAAGGTATTATAAAAACCGGCTGCTTGTGTCATGTTTCTCGGAACCAGCACGTGCATGCCACGCACCAGATGAATCGTACCGGCCATCGGCGAGCCGGCATGCCAAACACCTTCCAGGCGATGGCCGCGCGTACGCACGATCACCGGCGCTTTCTGCCCGCCTTTGGTGCGCCAAAGCAGGGTGGCAAGATCATCCGACAAAATTTGCAGCGCATAGAGCAGATAATCGAGGTATTGAATTTCGGCAATCGTTCACCAAACTTTTCCTGCAAGCCTTTGAAGCCTTGATTGACATCGCCCAGCCGGCCGACATCTTCTCCGAATGCAATGATGCGGGCATCGCGCGCCAGGGCGGCTGCAAAGCAAGCATTCAAAACTTCAAAGCCGTTCACCAGTGGGGAGGTTTTGGAATAGATCGGTTTAATCTCCTTGACCAGCAACGCAGAGCTGGCAGAGGGGTTATACAGATGAGAGCCGTAACGTTCGCGATTGTTTTCATCCTCCCGTTTCTCCCACGCCAGCAGCGCCTGCCTGGCAGCGCCAGCCTCCTCACGCGTCACGCGCAGGACTTTCCAAATTGTTGTAAACAAGTCGCGCCGCAACGGGTGAGGAATAGCCAGCAAGGCAGCCTTGTACTTTAACAATTCTTGTTTATGCCCGGACTCGTTTGCCAAATCATCGAGCAGCCGGGCAACTTCTTGGCGTTCCGCCAGGATGGGCGCGAGATAAGCCTGCCACGCTTGATCTCGAATGCCGATGACGAGCTTTTGATCTTCCTCTTCAAACCGATCGAGTTGTTTCTTCGTCGCGATGCCTTCGACAATC
>QEVD01000376.1 GCA_003576975.1 Candidatus Zhuqueibacterota bacterium | reverse complement strand
TTGGCCGTTGCGCGGCGGACGGCGAGCAAGTTGAATACAAAAGTCTATCGGGAAATGAAAATGTTGGAAAATAATCGGAACGTAACAGGATTTACCAGGCGGATCAGGAAAACTGTTTTTGTCATGATCGTCGTATCCGCGGCGTTGCTGCTGGCGGCATGCGCGGGCGGCCGCTCGCAGAAGAGCAATCGCAAGGCGAGAGCCTTGGTGGTGCCGGCCGGCGTTGATAGCAGCGTCGCGCGCCAGGCGGATTCAACTGCAAAAATGTTGTTTGTCGAATATCCGCAGCAGCAAAAGGCCAAACAAATCTCCGATTCGGCTGCCGCCAGAGTGGAGAAGAGCAATCGCCTCTGGGAATTGCTCGAGGGGCGCGTCGATTCGACGGCGGTGGATTCGGTGGCTGCGATTAACAGTTTTAACACAGCCGGCCTGGAGCTGAAGCGCGCGGTGGCGTTGGATAAACAAGCGGCAGAAGATCCCGCCCCGGAGGAATTACGCCGGCAATCGTTGCAAGCGCTGGAAACGGCGCGCGCCGGATTCGAATTGTCGCTGCAACACAATCCCTTTGACGCCACCACGCGTTTGTGGCTGGCGCGCACCTATCAACTGTTGGCCCGGCGTTTTTTGGATGACAAGAATCATCGCAAAGCGGCGGCCACGCTGGAATCTCTCGTGCGCGTGCAGAAAGATCAACACGGCTTGTATGCGCGCCTGGCGGATTGCTATTTTGCGTTGAAAGAGTATCAACCCGCATTGGAAAACTTTCAACAAGCCGAACGGGTATTGACGGAAACTGCCGTATTTGGCATTCCACCGAACGAGCCGCTTAATGACCGCAATATTGCCGCGGCCACGGACAGCAGCCAGCGCTTTCTCTACCTTTATTATCAGGGGGAATGTCATATCAAAATGCGAACGGCGGATTCGGCGCAGGCGGTGCTGGAGCGCGCCTTGACGTTCGCGCAAAATCCGCAAAACCGCGAAGCGGCGCAGGCGAATTTGAAATGGCTGGCCTGGGATGACGGCAATATCATTGCTTCTGAAACGCGCGACGCCATGCTGGAATTGGTGAATCAACAAAAATATGAAGAGGCGGCCAAGGGCCTGGAGCGCCTGCTGCCCAATCTCAAAACCCGGCGCGCGCGCCACGAGATGTCCTGGCGGCTGGCAACACTCGAATTTAATCACTTGAACAAGCCTGACAAATCGTTGCACATGATGCAGGCAGTCGTCAAAGAAACCAACACGGATGCCGATAGTATGTCACAAAAATTTCGCGATAGTTACGGCGCGATGTGCTTTAATCAAGGCCAGCAGATGCTGGCGGCGCGCAAATTCACCACGGCGCTCGCTTATTTTCAGCAATCGGCGGAGATCGATTGGAATTATCGCGCCAAGAGTTATCTCGAATTGGCGCGCCTGGCAGCCAATGATCCCAAACGCGCCGAAGAGTTTGCCCGGCAGGCTTTAGCTTCAGCGCAGCAACTCGATCCCAAAGAGGAAATCACCGTACATGAGTTGTTGACGCAGGCGCTCAAGCGGCAGGGCAAATTTGAGGAAGCGCGCCGCCAGTTCGAACGCTATCGCGAGCTGGTCAGCGGCCAGCGGCAATCGAACTGAAAAACCTTGCGGATAAGACACAAAAAATGATAAATCAACGATTCGTTCAAAAGTTCTTGTGGTTGCTTCTCGTCTTGGGTTTGCCCGCGGCGCTTTGGCCGCAGTCCAAAGCGAGCGTCGATCAAAAAATCATTCGCGTCGCCTCCGTTACCGACCCGGCGTTAATCGAGTTTTTCTTGATGGAGTTTCTCATCACCGACAGCCCGGTGACGAAAATGGAGATCATCGACGCCACCGCAAACGGCTTTGGCGTGGAAGACATTGTGAAATGCTATCCCTCTGAGCGCATTTATGTGCCCACGCCTTCGGACACTGCGCAAAAAGTGATGAATAACTGGCGCTTCTCCGCAAATTTTCAGGTGGTGACACAAAACGGCCCGGCGGAAATTTTTGAGGGGACGAAAACCGAAGCCGCGCAGAACGGCATCCTCGCATCGTTGTTGCGCGGCCTGGAGCGCAATTATCAGGATTGGCCGATCAAGCTTTATTTCGAGCGCGATCAGCAAACCGCGACCTTCGAGATTTGGGGTTATAATCCGGTGAGATTGCAATACAAGCCCGCGCCGCCGGTGGTGCCGGACACGGTGACGGCCTACGATATCGTGCATGTACTGCGGCAAGACACGCTGGTCGTGGCAGACACGACGTTGTATGACGTGTTGTTTATTCAGCGCACGGTGAGCGACACAGTTTTCGTGGGAGTGGATGATCGCCGCGCCAATGGCGCTTCCGGGAAGCGTGCTGCTGAGCTGCCGGCCGCGGTAATCAAGCCGAAGCGAGAGAAGAATTGATCTGAGGCTCAACGCGAATGAGCCGCAACCATTAGCAAAAAGGGTTTAAAACTATTCTGCGAAAAGCTTAACACCACTGCACACGGTGAAACGAAAAATCCCCTGGCCGCCAGCGGCCGCGGGGATTTTTTGTTTTGCGTGGAATCGATAACTCAATCAATTTAACAAGACCAGCTTTTGCGTGCGCACGATCGTTCTGGCGGAATTCGAGGCCGGCGCCGCTTCCAGGCGGTAAAAATACAGGCCATGCGGCAACTGTCGCCCGAGTTGATCCGTGCCTTCCCAATGAACCTCATGCCGGCCTGCGGGTTTCCGGGCTTGCAGTAACAAGCTGACTTCCTTGCCCAGGAGGTCCAAGATGCGCAATCGTACCTCAGCCGCCTCCGGCAATTCATAGTGAATGGAAGTGCCGGCTTGCGCGCGGGAGTCACCGCTGGCTTGGCTGGAAAAGGGGTTGGGGAAATTTTGATGCAGTATGAATGCAGAAGGCAAAATGCCCGCATCTCTTCTCTCCGTCACATGAACGGCTGGCTCATCCGGCGGCTTAAAACTATATTGCGAAGTGTGCCAGCGGTCATGGCCGAACATGGGCCAGGGGAAACGTTCTTCAACATAGGGCACGCCGGGGATTTCCCACACGGTGAGCCAGGTTTCGCCGTCAAAAATATCTCCTGAAACGGCAATTAATTCTAACGTGCCATCTCCTTCTAAATCGCCCATGGCCACGGCATTGGAGCTGGCAAACTGCCGGGGTCGCAAAGGTGACCATGACAGTTGTGTTGCATCCTGCTTAAAGGCATAGATACGTCCCCGCCAGACATCGTCAACTAAATCCGCTTGGCTATTGGTGACCAGGACTTCCAGTTCACCGTCGCCATCGATGTCGCCAACGGTAGGCTCGTCTGAAGTTGATCGAAAGACCAATGATCTATCAAGTTGGCCATAAATGACCGGCCAGCCATTTACCAGTGTGCCGTCTGGGTTCCATGCCGCGACATGATCGAAATCGTCACCGATAATAATTTCAAGCTCACCATCCCGGTCCAGGTCGGCAACGGCCGGCGCTGCTTCAAAACTGCTGAGTGAATCATCCAAGACGGTGAAAATCGGCCATCCGGGCAGCGAATTTCCAAGATAATCCAGAAGTTGAACATACCCGCCGTACTGCGGCGGAATAAAGCCATAAGTCCCCGCGGCGATTTCGAGAAAGCCGTCGCCATTCACGTCCGCCAGAACGGGATTGCTTCCCGCGACATAAGTATAACCACGTAATGTGCTATGCGGCCATCCCGGTAACAGCTCTCCGTTGGCATTCCAGGCATATATTCTTCCCTGAGCGCTGTCCTTTTCCGTGTATCTTTCGGTTTCCCTGCCAAGCGCAAAAACGATATCGGGTATGCCGTCGGCATTCAGGTCGCCAACGCTGGCTTTGGAATTGACCCGGAAACCGGGAATGGATTGGGGCCATCCTGTTGCGATTTGACCATCGTGATGAAAAACGAAAATATTTTTGTCAAAACTGCCGATGATTTCCAATTTGCCGTCACTGTCCAAATCATAGAGCGTCAAGGCAAAATCGCCAAAACCATATGACAAGGGAAAGCCCGGCAGGAGGCGGCCCTGGTGATCCCAAGCATAGATAAAACTTCTGCGGCTGTATCCCTCACGATCAAAAACAACAACATCCAAATTGCCGTCAGCATCCAAATCGCCAACGGCAGGTGAAAGCATGGCGGAAAATGAAGTGTTTTGCGGCCATCCTGGAAATGTTTCGCCAAGATAATTAAATGCATAAACCTTACGGCCGCTGGCAACAATGATATCAAGCTGGCCGTCGCCATCCAGGTCGGCAAGTGTGGGACCTTCCAAGCTTTTAAATGGGCGAATGGTTTCAAGAAAGACGGGAAAACCTGTTTTGATCTGCGGTGAAGTTTGTGCATGCAGCGTGCATGAGAATACTGCACTAAACAGCAAGCCGATAAGCCGGGTAGAATGCATAACACGCCTCCAGAAGAGCCATATAACAACTGGCCCGTGAACGTGGGCCAGTTGTTTTAACCTGGGAGACTCACGAGTTGACAAAACACGGTTCTACCTGTCACGGTGAATAAGGCACAGTCTGGATATTGCAGTTCGTGGTTTGAGTTTCGGTGTGCGAGCAGTTATTCGTACCATAGTTGTAACCGTCATCTGAAATGAGATTATACGTACCACTGGGAAAATCTTCGTTTTCCCCGGTGATGCGATAATAACCATCTGACTGTTGAACCGTTGTCTGACCTTTTAAGACACCGCCTAGATATGCTTTGACTGGCGTGCCGATTGGCATCGGCTGGCCATTGTTCATATAGGTCACATAGCCTTGAAATTGTGTAGGAACATCACGCTTTGACGTAGCCAAGCCGGCCAGCAGTAGAAATGCGACGGCGAAAATGAGTGCGAGAGCAAATAAGCGCCTCATGATGACAGTCTCCTAAATTTAAGAAATCACTATTCCGCACCCTTGGCAGCCCCAAAAGCCCTTTGCTTCTCAAGACGCCAATCGCTACCATTGGCTGCTTTGTGTCACGAGAAGCTTTGGTGGTCTCTTTGCAGGCTGCCAAAGCTTTTCTGTTTTTGGATGAATTGATCG
>QEVD01000375.1 GCA_003576975.1 Candidatus Zhuqueibacterota bacterium | reverse complement strand
AGGCGAAGCTCTTGGTAAATTCTGAGAGTCTTTTGGGCGGGATTGTATTGCACCGGCGACACCACTACACGCACAACGCGTTGCTGGCGAAACAAGTCGGGCGCATCAACGGAAATCAAATCGGTTGGGAAGAAATCGTTACGCGAGAAGGTTTGAGTGTCGGGCAGATATTCCACGCGCTGCTCGCCTTCCTCGAGGCGCGCGGAGGGAAACGGGGCAACAGTGAGGCCGCGCAGCTCTTCCACCGCGCCTGGCAGCACCGTCGCTTCGACGCGCGCCCCGGCCGGAACACCGATGATGAAAACACGATGCGGCAAATCCGGCGCGCCGGGTTTTTCCGCGGAAAAGCTATTGGTAAATTTCGGAATGACTCCTAACATGGCGCCGCCAACACGCAGCGTATCAAATCTGAAACCGGTGAGCTTGAGATCAATCGTGGTTTGCTGCGCATTCGCTTGCACGAGTTTCGCATCAGGTTCGGCGGCCCGGGATAACGCGGCAATTAACAACAAAAGGAGAACGCGTACGACGTGTGTTTTCATAACCGATCGGAGTTAAGAATTATAGATATTGGCTTCGACATGCTCAGCCACCGCAGGCTTCGACAAGCTCGGCTTCGACAAGCTCAGCCACCGTAGGCGTCAATATACTCAGGCAGCGCTGGTGTTATTGAGGGCGCAGATGGCATTGGCTTAGGAACGCCATTTAAATAACTTACTCATTTGGGAACCGCTAATAAACGCGAATATTCGCTAATTTTAAAATTCGCGTTTATTGGCGTGCATTCGCGGTTTGAGATTTGGGCATGTTATTTAATCGACAATCCTTATTAAGCGCTTTCTTCGGCATTGTGTCGCTGCCTTATGGCAAAAATCATTGCTATAATAATGAAGCTATAACCCGCAATCAATGGCCAGCGAACCGGTTGCACTTTTAGGAATTCGTAAAGAATCCCGCCAAGGCTGATGGCAATATACAAAAAGCGCAGTAAAATTTTCCCGGTTAACCTGTTTCGCCAATAGTCGAGCATGCAAGCACTTGAAATCGTAGTAAATAAACAAATTCCTATCTTGAATTGTTCCCGGGGCAATATAACCAATTCAAAGGAACTTCAGCAAGGGAAAGTTCCGGCGCCCCAAAGTCGGTCACACGGCTCCATAAAGTGAGCTTTTTGGCTTCAAAGTCAGGCGACTGAGGTCGATGTCTGAGCTTGATCGCGGGCAAATCTTTGAATTTAGCCGCTGCTCGATATATTCCGACCAGCGATGCCTTGCTTCATGCGGCTGCAAAGAAATTTGGGTTACTGAGAAAAGATCAATCGTCTACCTTTTCAAACTCTACCTTCACTGAAGATCTGAATAATCTGCTTGTGATTCTTTTTCTTCAGTTTCTTTAAACCGCTCATCAACGCGAATGGCCGCTAATGCTTTTTATTTCGCGATGATTCGCGTCTATTCGCGGTTGGAGATTAAGAAATTTATTTAATCGTCGATCCTTATTCATTTTTGAAACCGCGTATGAACACGAATATTCGCCAATTTTAGAATACGTGTTTATTCGTCCCTATTCGCGTTGAGGCTTATAATAGAGAGAATCTCCAAAAACATCCGCTATGGTGTAAATATGATCCCTCGCAGTAATCTGGCAGCACAGATGCGCTTAGTTCCTCGATAACCGAGGCAAAAATCTTTGCGCACAAGTTATCCACATTTGCTAACCCCTGAGAAGCGGTCAAAAACGAGTCAATTACTGTCTGCGGAAAAAATTTTTAACCGAAATCGAGGCTGAAATACTTTAGATTGTGTGTCGCGGCATTAATACCACTACACCTAGATGACCTTTGAATTAGAGTCCATAAGATTTTATTTTTAAAATACTAAGACGGTTAAAATTCGGTTAACATTTTAAAGAATTGAGACGAACCGTACGTCTTCGGGCAGACTTTTGGACGATACTGCGAATATTAACTTTATGCAACAATAAACTGTATCATTTTGGCGCAATAGATCCGAGAAAGTTATCCACATTCTGCCAACATTAGGCAAAAATCTACAATAGCTGCCGGTTCATGACTTTTTTTGAGGGCATTGTCGGTGAGCATAACCGCGAGACAAATTTGCGTTTGAGAAAAAGTTTGCCTTATTGCGAATAGTTGTCTAATTTTGCCGCGCCTTTGCTGGCGTCAAGTTCAACCCAAAAGACTTGATCTCCATCGACAATATTCTGCGGCAAAACGATGCCCGTCAACAGCAAAAACTTGAGTTGGCGCCTCTCTCAAATTATTGATTGTTCAGCAAAGCATTTTCTGCAATCCGCAATCATCAATCCGAAATCAATCAATGAATCTCCAGCAAGTCATCGAGCAACTGCGCAGTGACCCTGATTTTGTGCAAAACGTCACGCACTGGCGCACGCTACCGGCGCGGCCGGCGCAGTGGGTGGATCTGCCGGACTCGTTGCATCCCGCGTTGGCGAAGGCGTTGCGCCAACATGGCATCACCCGGCTTTATACGCATCAAGCGGAAGCCATCACAAAAGTTGCGGAAGGCAAAAACGTGGTGGTGGTCACGCCCACGGCTTCGGGCAAAACGCTGTGCTACAATATTCCGGTGTTGCAGCGCGTGATTTCCGATCCGGATGCGCGCGCGCTTTACCTTTTTCCCACCAAAGCCCTGTCGCAGGATCAAGTCGTGGAGCTGCACGATGTCGTGCGGCTGCTGGGCGACCAAATCAATTTCGATATCAAAACCTACACGTTCGACGGCGACACGCCGGTGTCGGCGCGCCAGGCCATTCGTAGCTCGGGCCACATTGTGGTGACCAATCCCGACATGCTGCATCAGGGCATTCTGCCGCATCACACCAAGTGGATCAAGCTGTTCGAGAACTTGCGCTACGTCGTGATCGACGAGCTGCACAATTATCGCGGCGTGTTTGGCAGTCATCTTGCGAATTTGATGCGGCGGTTGCGGCGCATTGCGCAGTTTTACGGCGCGCAACCGCAATTCATTTGCTGTTCGGCGACTATTGCCAACCCGCAGGAGCTGGCCGAGCAAATCATCTCGCAGGAAACCGTGCTGGTGGACAATAACGGCGCCCCGCGCGGGGAAAAGCATTTTATTCTCTACAACCCGCCGGTGGTGAATCGCGAGCTGGGCATTCGCAAATCCTCGGTCAAAGAAGCGCGCAGCCTGGCCATGCGCTTCTTGTTGAACAAGATTCAAACCATCGTTTTCACACGCAGCCGCTTGCGCGTCGAGGTTTTGGTGACGTATCTCAAGCAAAGCATGGCGGCAAACCAACAATCGCCCAAGCTGATTCGCGGCTATCGCGGCGGTTATCTGCCCACGGAACGCCGCGCCATCGAAGCGGGATTGCGCAGCGGCGAGGTGTTGGGCGTGGTGTCGACGAATGCGCTCGAGCTGGGCATTGACATCGGCCAGCTCACCGCCTGTGTGATGGTGGGTTATCCCGGCAGCATTGCCAGCTCATGGCAGCAGGCCGGCCGCGCCGGCCGGCGCTCGGATTCCGCGCTTGCCATCATGATCGCTTCCAGCAGCCCCATCGATCAATACATGATCAATCATCCCGATTATTTTTTCGAGCGTTCGCCGGAAGCCGGCATCGTCGATCCCAACAATCTCGTCATTTTGATGTGTCACATCAAATGCGGGGCGTTCGAATTGCCGTTTCAAGACGGTGAGAAGTTCGGCTATGGCAACAGCGTGGTTGATGCCACGCAGGAGATTCTTGAATATCTCGAAGAGAACAAGGTGTTGCATCACAACGAAGGCCGCTGGCATTGGATGACGGATGCGTACCCGGCAGAAGCTGTGGGTTTGCGCACGGCGGCGCCGGAGAATGTCATCATCATCGACACGACGGACAACGAACGCGTGATCGGCGAGGTGAATTTGCTCGATGCGCCCGTCATGCTGCACGATGACGCCATTTACATTCACGAGAGCCGGCAATTTCATGTGGACAAACTCGATTGGGACCGGCGCAAGGCTTACGTGCGCCAGGTGGAAGTCGATTATTATACCGATGCGCATACGGACACGAGTATTCACGTGTTGGAAGTTTTTGAAGAAAGAGGGCTAGGTGAGAAAGAACTTCCTGAAAAACGCGCGGAGGAATCAGGCGAGGCGATAAAAATAGCGCACGGGGAGGTAAACGTGAATTGCCAGACGACGAAATTCAAGAAACTCAAATTCGGTTCACACGAGAATATCGGCTACGGCCCGGTGGAATTGCCGGAAATCAGCATGCACACCACGGCTTATTGGTGGGAATTGCCAGCAGACATGGCGCAGCGATTGAACATTCCGGAGTCGGCGCTGGGCGACGGCTTAAAAGCGGCCGCGCATGCCATGCACGGCGTGGCCGCAGTGTTCTTGATGTGCGACAGCAGTGACATTCGCGCGGTGCCCCAGGCGCGCGCCGTGCTGACACAACGGCCGACGATTTTTATTTATGACAATCACCCCGGCGGTGTCGGCTTCAGCAAGCGCTTGTTCGGCATGCACGCCGAATTGCTGGCTGCCGCGCGCGAGTTGGTGCAGGCCTGCGGCTGTGAAGACGGCTGCCCGAGTTGCGTTGGCCCGATGCTGGAAATCGGCGAGAAGGGCAAGGCTGTGGCGTTGCAGTTGTTGGCGCTGGGTGAATGAGGCAATCGCAACCTGCGCTCATGACGGATCATGATCTCGTGCGCTATTATGCGCAGCGCGCCGGCGAGTATGAAAAAATTTATGCCAAGCCGGAACGGCAGCATGATTTGGCGATTGCCGCGCGCTGGTTGCAATCCGAGCTGGCGCAACGAAATGTTCTCGAAATTGGTTGCGGCACCGGCTATTGGACAAAATCTCTCAGCGCCACCGCGAAGGCCATTCTGGCAACGGATCGCAACCCGGAAGTTTTGGCGATCGCGCGGGCAAAGCAATATCCCAACTCAAATATAACATTCGCGCTCGCCGACATGCGCGCCTTGCCTGTGGCAAACAACTTTTGTGAGGCCATATTCGGCGGCTTTATTTGGTCACACCTT
>QEVD01000374.1 GCA_003576975.1 Candidatus Zhuqueibacterota bacterium | reverse complement strand
GCCTGATAGCTCACTACTCGTTTATAAATCGTTGCCAAATCACCCGCTCGGGCTTGTGCCGGGCGATCTCGTGCTCGGTTATGACGGCGTTTTGTGGAAAGATATTTATCCCACACTGCTCGAAGCGGAATTGCCCCTCGCGCTCAACATCGTCAACGCCGCCACGGAAGAAGCGAACACGTATTATCTTCTGCAATCCGCGGGATTGAATTGGCATTTGTTCGACACGATTGATATTGTGAAATACGGCACGGGCGATACGCTGCACTTCAGCACGAATCTGCTCGCCAACGAAAATCGCATCATGTGGGGCAGCGAGCAAATCGACGTGCCGGGCGTGAAGTGGCGCGTGAGTTGGGGCGTGATGACGGGCACGAAGGTCGGATACGTTTATGTGACCTCGTGGGCTGCCGATGCGCAGAATACTATACTCGTGCAATTCCGCAACGCGGTTGACAGCCTGATGCATCACACCGAAACCGAGGGCATCATTTTCGATTTCCGTTTTAACACCGGCGGCACTGCGCTCGCACGCGACGGCTTGGTGCTGTTGTTCAATCAAACCGTAGCAACGGTCGGCTTTGATCGTCGCGTGCGCGGCGAAGATCATTTCGCCATGCAGCCCGATCCGCAGCGGCCGGCTTCGGCGCTCGTTATTCGCGGAGACCCAAATACTTTTTACAACAAACCGATTGCAATCTTAATCGGGCCGGGTTCGATCAGCGCGGGTGAGTTGGAGGCGCGGCGGCTGGCGTTTCATCCGCGCGCGAGAATTTTTGGAAAAGCGGCCGCGGGAGGAAATACCGGCTCGGACAACATCAATCTTGGCAACAGTGATTGGAGCGCGATGCTCGCGACCGGCCCGCAATATTTGGTGAGCACGCATGAGTATCTTTCGCACAAAGCGCTCGAGCCGCACGAAAAAGTTTGGTTTGATCGCGACGACGTTGCGCGCGGCGAAGATACGGTGGTGAAGGCGGCGATGGCTTGGATTGCAAAGCAGACAACGGGTGTTGCAGATGAAGCAAGCGGCTCATTACCAACGCAATTTATGCTGCAGCAAAATTATCCGAATCCATTTAATCCGAGCACGGCTATCACGTATCAATTGCCGCTAAACAGTGAAGTGAAATTAGCTGTCTACAATATTGCCGGACAGTTGGTGCGCAAGCTGGTCGATGGCGAGCGGCAAAGCGCAGGCGCTCACACGATAACGTGGGACGGCAAAGATGAAAGCGGTAAGCTTGCTGCCAGCGGCGTTTATGTGTATCGCCTCGAAACCGTGAGCCGGGTGGATTCCCAAAAAATGATTTTGCTGCGGTGAAAGTATAAACGTGAATCACGTGTTCGAACCATCAAGCGTCTTTGTCTACTAAAAGTGAAACCTTTGCTTTTCGAATAAAAATTTTTTTTCAACGGATAGAAACAACCAACTGATAAAAAGCTTTTTATCATCCGTTGGGTTGTTTCTAGCTGTTGGAGATTTTTTGGTTAATGAGAGGAAGCGCAATCGTAATTGGCATCTTGAAAAAAACTGGAGACTCGATGAATCGACTTCTTTTGCTGTTTGGAATAATGTTCTCACTCGTTTTTGAAAACGCCTCGGCGCAATCGCTTTCGCAAGCTGATCGCGCTCGCGTGGAACAATTCGGTGCGGAGTACATCAATGCGCTCAATTCCGGCTCTGCGGATTCTTATGCCAAAACCATTAAAGCCATTTTTGCGGCAAGCACGCTTGAAAAAATCGGCCTCGCGCGCATTCAGAGTCAGATGGAAAGAATTAAACTCGATTTCGGCGCATTTGAATATCATCACTCTGAAATTTCAGAATTCAATATGGGCAATGCTATCAGCCGCGTATTGCACGTTTATGCCAAGCCGCCCCGTTCGGCGATGTGGAGAGATTTTCAATTTCGCTTCGAAGCCAATCCCCCGTTCAAATTAACCGAGCTGGCATTTATCGCGGAAGTTGCCGAGCCGGTTTATCTGCCGAACAGCGCCCTCACGGATCCGAACACGCTCACGTGGCTCAATAGTTATATCGATAAGCTGATCGCGCAAAACGATCTTTCTGGCAGCGTGCTGATCGCCGAAGGCGAGCACGTCGTGTTCGAGCGCGTCTATGGATTTGCCGATGCCAAGCGCGCTGTAAAAGTTACCTCCAACACGCGCTTCAATCTTGGCTCCGGCAACAAAATGTTTACTGCGCTCGCCATTGCCCAACTTGTCGCCGCCGGAAAACTGAGCTACGACGATCCCCTCATCAAATTCTTTCCCGATTTTCCTCACAGAGAATTTACCGCGAAAGCAACGATTCATCATTTGCTCTCGCACACTTCCGGCATCGGAGAGTATTGGACGGAGGAATACGTGCAGCATTGGCACGAGATCAAGACGCTGCGCGACTATCTGCCGTGGATTTACAAAGCCGGAATCAGATACGAGCTGGGCAAGGAATTTTATTACAGCAATTCGAATTTTCTGCTCGCGGGTTTGATCATCGAACAAGCGAGCGGCATGGACTATTACGATTACATTTGCAAAAATATTTATCAACCGCTCGGCATGACGGCAACGGATTCATATTTTAGAAATGACAGCAAAGTGGTTTTGGCCGCTCCGCTTAAGCGCGAGGAGAAGGGGTGGGTGATTGTGAATCAAGGCTTGCGCGGCAGCTCTGCGGGCGGCGGCTATTCAACGACGCGCGATATGTTGCAATTCGCGCGCGGGCTGGTTGCTGGCAAGATTCTTTCCAAAGAAAATTTGAGCACGATGCTCGCTTCCAAAACTCGCGGCTTGGCCGAGGCGAGCGACTACGGCTACGGATTCATTCTCTCGAACGAAGGTAACGCGCCCTCCTATGGCCACGGCGGCATCGCGCGCGGCGTGAATTTCGAGTTCCGCCATTTTCCTCAACTCGATATCACCTTTGTGGCCTTTTGCAATCAAGACAACGGCGCATATGACGATCTGCGCAAGAACGTCATCAAGTTGATTACGGGCGCGCGGTGAATTTGCTGGGTCTCCACGTTTCTTCTTTGCCAGGATGCGGCAAAGGGCAATTTTTGTTCAAACTGCAATTTGTGTGAATTGGCGCTTTGATGCCCGCTTTTGTGTGCAAGGGTTCATCAGAGCAATCTTCTAAAAAGGGAATTTTACCGCACCCCGTTAGATCAGGATTTGCGCTGATAATGAATTTGCCAATTCACTTTCCAGGTTTTGCCGCCATCCTGCGAGGCCTCCCAATTCCAGTCCAGCGCATCGCGTGTGAGGTTGTACCACACCATGCGCTGCAAGAACTCTTTGCCGTCTTTGGTTTGCGCGGTGCGGGAAAGAATCATTTTGTCCTGTTGAAATTCGCCCACAAAATCCAAATAGCTGCCTTGATTGTCAACCCAGGTTTGCTGCCATTTGCCCAGGCGGGAGTTGTACACCGATACGCTCATGCCGCGCAGGCCTTGCGGCGCAAGATCGACAAAATTTTCTTGAATGACACAACTATCAAAAAGCGCGGTAATCGTATTGCTGCCGCGCCCAATTTCGCCGGCGGCCAATCCGCTTTGTTCGCCCGGCCACGTCAGTTCCCATTCCCCCAGCCAAAAATCAAACTGCCGGGCCGGCGACAAGTTTGGCGAGGCCTCAGTGAATAGAGCACAATCATAGACCACGGCTGCGGTTGCTGTAACGCCAAGCGCCATCGCGCTCAGTACCAGGGTTTGTTTGAGCGATACTGACATGCGTTCCTCTTGAACTAAAGTGAAGATTGCGTTGCCTGAGTTTGAATGATCAAATTTTATCCGGCCGGCGCGCGCCTCATGCGCACCGCAACATTGTTCCCAGCGCAAGCGGAGGTTGCCTGCTATTTCAGCAACAAGAGTCGCCGGGATTGTACGAATGAATCCGTGGCCAGCGTGTAAATATAAATTCCGGATGAAAGCAGCCGGCCCTTTTCGTTCCTGCCGTTCCATGATACCGCATGTGAACCGGCCTCTTTGATTTCATCGACGATCGTCGCGACTTTTTCGCCCAGCACATTGTAGATGCTTAACGTCACCTTCGTTTTGTGCGCCAGCATAAAGCTGATGGTGGTGGTCGGATTGAAGGGATTCGGATAATTCTGATGCAGGGCAAATTGCAGCGGTAGGCCGGAGTCTTGTTGATTGACTGAAGTGATATTTCCGTCTTCGTCGATCGTAACTAAACGATCGGCCGCGAAGTTCTCAAAGGTTTGCACTCTCCCGGAAGGCCAGATGACCTGCAAGGAATCCGCCTGGCTCGCCTCGCCCAAACCGAAATGCGCAATCAAGCTGTTCTGGCTGCCAAAACCGGTTTGCCCCGATATCTCGCGCAGTTGCCAAACAGCTTTATTGTTGATCAGAGCTTTTACCCGGACTTTAGCGCCGATGGCGCTGGTGTTTGAGAGTTTGCCGATCAGCTTGATTTTGAGCCAATGCTTGCCGGAGATATGGTTGACATAAAAAGCATTGGTTTGATTGTTGGCCGTGACCAGCAAATCGAGATCACCATCATCATCATAATCCGCCCAGGTGACGCTAGTTGCGGTTTTGTTATCTGTGACAAGCGGATTATCGGCGAATACCTCAAAGGTTCCGTCGCCGTGATTGACATACAAAACGCCCGGACGATCCGCGTTGGCCACGAACAAATCCAGATCGCCGTCATTGTCGAAATCGCCCCAACTCGAACCGAATGAGGAAGCAATATCCGTCACAAGCGGGCCGTCCAAAATTTTTGTGAATGTGCCGTCGCTGAGATTGTTATACAAAAAGTTGGTTTGCCCCTGCTCGTTGGCGACGAACAGATCCAGGTCACCATCGTTATCATAATCGCCCCAGCTTGCGCCGCGCGAGTTGCCGCCATCATTCACGATTTCTCCTGCGGTGATTTTGACAAAAGCGCCGTCGCCGTTATTGGCATAAAGAAAATTATTCTCATTACGCCCATTGGCCACGAACAAATCAGCGTCGCCATCGCCATCGTAATCGCCCCAGGCGCAGCCTTGTGAAAACCCGCGATCGGTGACGATTTCGCCTTCCGTTATTTTTGCAAAGCTGCCGCCTCCCGCGTTTACGTAAAGCGAATTGTTCGCGCCCACGTTCGCCACAAACATATCGAGATCGCCGTCGTTGTCAATATCTCCCCAACTGCTGCCATATGAAAGCTCGCGATCGGTAACGAGAGCGCCCTCGGTGATTTTTTCGAAAACGCCGTTGCCCTGATTGTGATAAAGAAAATTCACCTGATTGAAATTCGCGACGAATAAATCCACCTTGCCGTCGCCGTCATAATCACCCCAACTCGCGCTTTGCGAAGCGCCGCCGTCTGTGACGAGAGGCCCTTCAAGGATTTTGGTGAATGCGCCGCCGTTATTGGCATAAAGCGCATTGTTTTGATTCTGCGCGTTGGTGATAAAGA
>QEVD01000373.1 GCA_003576975.1 Candidatus Zhuqueibacterota bacterium | reverse complement strand
CATCACCGGCTTGCCGCCGCTGCCAATGGTTTGCTGCAAGCTGGTCTCGCGAATGCGGAAGGTGGTATTGATGCCGGGCAGATTCATGTGCGGCCGCAAGGCGGCAATGGCGCTCTCCGGCGTCAAAGCGTTTTTGCCCTCGGCCAAATTTATCGTGACCCCGGCAAGATGCTCGCCGCCTTGCATTTCCTGTGTGAACAGGCTCTGTGACGATCTCACATTGATCGTGGCAAACTGCGCCGAGACTTTTTGACCCAAAACCTGCTGAATGCGATCTTCCACGCCGGCGAGCACGGCCGCGGTTTTTTCCATCGGTGTGCCGGGCGGCAGGTCGAGATCGATTTGCACCTGATTTTCATTGCTGCGCGGAATGAACTCCGCACCGACGACGGGCAGGAGCAGCGCCGCAGTTGCCATCAACAGAAGCGCGGCTGCCACCACGAGCGCGCGATGTTGCAACGCCCATTGCAGCGTCTTTTCATAAAAAGGAACACGTAAGCGCTGGCGTTGAAAGGCGGCAGTATCTTTTGCCAGGGTTTTAACGGCAAGCATCGGCACTAGCGTGAAGGCGACGAGCAGGGAAGCGAGCAGCGCATAGGTTACGACCCAGGCTTGATCGCGAAACAATTCCGCGGCAATGCCCTCGACATAAACCACCGGCAAAAAAACCACAATCGTCGTGAGGGTGACGGCAAAGATCGCGGCGCCCACTTCGCTGGCGCCGGCGACTGCCGCGGTTTCGGCAGATTCGCCAAGCTGGCGGCGGCGGAATATATTCTCAATCACGACGATGGCATTGTCAACCAGCATGCCCGCGCCCAGCGCCAGCCCGCCCAGCGTCATAATGTTGAGCGTGAGCTGCTGCAAATACATCAGCGTGAACGTGGCGAGAATTGAAATCGGAATGGCGAGGCTGACGATGAGAGTCACGCCTAGGCTGCGCAAAAAGGCATAGAGCACAATCACAGCGAGCAGCGCGCCGATCATCGCCGTGCTTTTCACTTCGCCGATCGCGTTATCAATAAACGAGGCTTGGCTGTTGATGAGGGTGAATTCCAGGCCGGATAAATCAGCCTGCAAGCGGCTGATGGTTTCCGCGACCTGTTGGGCCACACGCACGGTGTTGTCTTCGGCTTCTTTGTAAATATAAAATCCGATGCTTTCACGTCCGTTCAAACGGACCATATCGGTACGCTCTTCCGGAGCGTAGCTCACCCGCGCGACATCGGATAAATAAATCGGCACTTTGTCCGGCGAGAATTGCGCGCCGGTTTGCTGGACGCCCAGAGCCGCGCTATCCGCGCTGGCGCCGTTGGCTGCAGCTTTGTAACCGACCACTGTCTCGGCGACATCTTCAACGCTGGTGTAGTTGCCGATGCCCTTGATGAGATAGGCTTTGTCTTGCTGCACCAATCTGCCGCCGGAGGCGTTGGCATTGGCTTGGCGAATTTTGGCGGTAATTTCGGCGGGCGTCAGGTTGAAGGCTTCCAGCAAATATTCATCGAGCTCGACGCGCACCTCGCGCACGAGGCCGCCATAAACCTGCACGCGCGCCACGCCGTCCAACCGTTCCAAGCCGCGCTTGATGACATTCTCGGCGATGCGGCGCAGCTCGTCGAGATCGCGGTCGCCGCTGCTCTGCACGGCATAAATCATGATCGGCTCTTCTTGCGGATCATAGCGTGCGATGGTCACGCGATTGACTTCCGGATCGGATTCATAGCTCGCGACTTTCTTCTGCACGTCCAGCAGCGCGAAATCCATGTCCGTGCCCCAACTAAACGTTGCGGTGGCCAGCACGCGGCCGAGGCTGCACCTGGCGCTCACGTCCACAACCTTGCTCACCGTGCCCAGTTCACCCTCGAGCCGGCGCGCAAAGCGTTGTTCCATTTCCTGCGGCGAGCGTTCGCCGGATTGCAGCTCAACGACGATGCGCGGGTTGTAAATCGCCGGCAGCAAATCCGTGCCCAGGCGATCGAATGAAATCACGCCAAGAATGGCGATGCCGAGCATCATCATCGCGATGGTGACGGGGTAACGAATGGAGAATTGCGGGAGATTCATGATTGAAGTTGAGTATACGAATAGTTCAAGAAGGTCGGCATAATTCCGCCGGGCGGAAGTGAAAGTCTAGCGCACGAAAAAAGTACTGTCATATTTTTATGAGCCGATCCAAAAATAATTCGGCCCAACCGATGAAAGCGGCCAACGGATTTCTCTGTGAAGCTCATCAATGGTCTTGCCCATAATGATTTTGCCAATTCTGCTGTGTGGTTCCGCAGCGTCGAGATTGGCGTCTCTGCAAGCCGTGATAGTTCCTGACAGAGTCCTCTTCGGTGATGTTTGAAAGCAAGCGATCTTCACTGTTCGATCCTCGATTTTCGCCTCTATTCCGTCACTCTCACCTTTGACTTGTCCCGCAGCGTTTCCTGCCCCTTCACCACCAGCCGCTCTCCTTCATTCAAGCCTTCAAGAATCTCGATCTCCTCGCGCGTTTCAATGCCGGTGGTCACCTCGCGCAACTCTGCGCTGGCGCCCTCCACCACGAACGCCACCGAACGATTATCGCGCGTTTGCAACGCGGTTTTGGGAATGATGAGCGCCTCCGGATGATGCTCGATGACAATCTCGGTTTTCACAAACATTCCGGGCCGCAGCAGCAAATTTTTATTGGCGACTTCGATCATCGCCGTGAATGTGCGCGTTTGTGCATCAATCGTGGGATCGATCGCCGTGAGCTGGCCCTTGAACGTCTGATCGACCAGGGCATAGTTGCTCACCAAAACTTCCTGGCCGATTTGAATGCGCTCCAAATCCGTATTCGGCAGATTCACCTGCACGCGGGTCGTGCTATATTCCAGAATGTCGCACAGACGAAATCCTGCCGGCACGCGCGTGCCCACGGCATTCGTCTGCAAATTTGCAATGAAACCTGAGATGGGAGCTTTAAGACGCAATTTATCTGCTTTGATTTGCGCCGCCTCATAATTCAAGCGCGCATCAAGAGCATTGCGCCGGGAAAGCTCAAGCTCTTTCTCGGTGACGCCGCCCTCTTTGAACAGCGCCTCTTGTTTTTGCAGCTCGCGCTCCGCGTTTTCCATGGCCAGCTTTTGCGATTCCACGCGCACCGTGAGCAAATACTCTTGATTCTCGATTTCCGCGAGTAATTGCCCGGCCGCAACCCGCGTTCCCACCGTCAGCACGCCGCCGTTGTGCCGGGCGAGCCGCAGAACGCCATCGACTTCTGCGACCATCCGCTCTTCGCGTTGCGCGCGCAAGGTGCCGGTGGCGGAAACATAAGCCGCAATCGGCCCGCGTTTGACTTTCTCCACAACCACAGGAATGGTCAAATCGGCTGCCGACCTATCTTCACCGGGATTGCATGCCCATGTCAATAACAACAAGCAGATCAAACCTGCCTTATTAGCCTTGCCTCTCATGAAAACTCCCTCTGGAATTTTTATTGTTTTCTGAAGCAATTCATTCGCAAATCAGTTGTTAATTCATTCCTACTGCGGCGCGGCCACATTCACCGGCTCATCTTTCTCAAAATCCCACAAGGTTTTGCGCCGCAAATCCGCCAACGCCTGCTTGTAATCGATAATGGCGTTGAGCGAGTTGGTGCGTGCCTGCGTCAAGCGATTCTGTTCGAGCGCCAAATCCTGCGAGCTTAAATCGCCGTTTTCGAATTTCAACAAGCTGATTCTGTAGCTTTTCTCGGCCAGCTCTTCGCTGCGCTGCGAGATTTCCGCGCGTTGCTGCGCCGAGGCGAGATTGCGCACGGCTTCGCGAATTTCCTGTTTGATCAGATCAATGCGATTTTTTTGCGTCAGGCGGTTACTCTCCAGCGAGGCTTCCGCAGCCTGCACTTCCGCCCTGTTTTTACCCCAATCCCACAACGGCACCGTCAAACCGAGACGAATGCTGCGATCGGTATCGAATTTCTGAAACGCATCGCGAAAGTTTTTTTCTTCATTCAAGAAACCGTAACTCGCAAAAAGCTCGCCTTTGATTTCGCTGCCCGCGTCAGTTTCTTTCACGCTGATCTCGCTCAACTGCACGGAAATTTCATCGGAACGCAGCTCGGTACGGCGTTGCAGCGCTTCGGTCAATGCCTTTTCGAGCGAAGCTGCAATCGGGCGATACGCCAGCTCGGTCGACACGCTGATCGCTTCCTCGACCGGCAGGCCGATGAGTACTTTGAAATTGTCTTCCGTGCGCTGCACACTGGCCTCGCTGTTGGTCATGGTGTTGCGGGCGTTCGCCAATTCCACCTCAAGGCGCAACACTTCCAATTCGGGAAACAAACCCGCCTGCTGTTTGAGCCGCGCCAGGCGATAAGCATTTTCAGATTGTTCCACCTGGCTGCGGTCGATTTCCAATTGCTGCTGCGCGCGAAAGAGATTATAAAAATTCGAAGTGACGTTGTAAATGATATCGAGCTGGCTGCGGCTGTAGCTTTGCAGGGTATTTTCCAAATTCAAATCCGCCCGGCGATAAAGAGTCTTGCGGCGGTTGAGTGTGAACAGCGGTTGGCTGAATTGCAAACGCAATTGCGGAATATACGTCGTGGAGGTCACTTTCTGCTCGAATGTCATGCCGCCAAAATCAATCGGTGTGGTGATGGACTGGCGAAAGCGTTGCATCACGCCGACCAATGAAATAACGCCGTCGGTTTGGGCAATCGGCTGATTGACGTACAATTCCGCTTGCAGATCGACGAAATTCTGCCGCGGAAAAACGAATTCGCCGGTGCCGATCTGCGTTTGGCTGATGCCTTCCCGCAAGTTGGGCAGGCTCGAGAACACCAGATCGCCGTAACTCTTCAAGCCCGCTTCTGCCGCGCGCAAATTCAAGCGCGAGTTGAGCAGCGATTGTTCGAGTTGCTTGACTTGATGGCTGCGGTTCAACGCGATATTGATGCTTTGTTCCAATGTGAGTACGCGCGCCTCTTGCGCATGGCCGGCCGCGTTTATCAATAAAAGGCACATACAGCGGCAACCGCTTTCGTTTTTTGCCTCATTGTCGCTTCAGACTCCTTGATGATCAATAAAAATTAATGCCGGAATTCTTGTATTGCTGCGCTCTCGAGGGCTCCTGCAAAGCTTTAAACCTAGTACACTGTTACCATGATTTCGTAGCCCTGCCCCCTTTGTGGGGCATTGTCCCAACCCGTGAATTTATTGGCTGCAGCAGCACCCCACAAGGGGGTGGGACTACAAAAAATTAAGGTAACAGTGCACACTAGCACCGAGTACTTCACAAGGTCCTTTCTGGATGACAATTAAAGAGTTCTCACGCAAATCAAGGTGACGTTACACCAGCAACCAACCACCAACAACCAGGATC
>QEVD01000372.1 GCA_003576975.1 Candidatus Zhuqueibacterota bacterium | reverse complement strand
ACCGGCATCACGCAACTCGATCACGACATTGCTGCCATTGACTTGACCAGCTCGTTTCCGGCAGTTAGCGGGAAGCCAACAAGTTTTTCACTGCGGGTGATCAATGCCGGCCGCGCGGCGCAAACCAACATAGCCTGGCGCGGCATCATTCGCGATGCGGCAGGGCAAGAAGTGTTTCAACTCAACGGTACAGATTCACAGCTTTTGCTGCCAGATAGCAGCCGCCTCATTCCGGCGCAGGCAAGCTGGACGCCGAATTCGCCCGGCATCTATTACATTGAAGCTTACACCCAACTCGCGGGTGATGAGGATTTGTCAAACGACACGACGCGCGTGCTGGCGGATGATGATCGGAGCTTTCGTGGCGGCGTTTATTCGCATTTCATAGTCGCAGATGAGAATATCATTTTTGCGGCAGCGCTGCATGACCTGCCCGCAGATTCTTCCGCCACCATGCTGCAACAGTCGGGTTTTCAGGTTGTTTCCTCGGGCGAAGCTGCTGCCTCATCGTGGCACACGGGCACAAGCCCGCGCTACGGCTTTCGCGGCGCCGTCGTATCTGCCGATTCGCTTGGCCGCCGGCAGGATGAAGAACTGATCATTCCAAATTTAGATTGCAGCAGACTCACAGCGCGTGCGCGGTTGAGCTTCAATGGCTTTGCGATGGGCGGGCGAACATACACCCGGCTGTCCGTAAGTGTCAGCACGGACAGCGGGCGCTCATGGTCCGAAGTTTATGAACGCCGTTTGGGAACTGATCCGCAAACCGGAGTCAACTACAGCGACTCACTTGCCGTGATGAATCCAGCAAATCTCGATATCACTTCGCTGGTCGCGGGCCAGCCCAACGTTGCCATTCGTTTTCGCTATGAGTCGCAGGCTGACGGCTTTTGGGTATTGTGGAAGGTTGTTGTGTCTGGCGAGAAAGGATTACGAGCGGCGCATTTGAAAAGCGTCATGGATGTTCCGGAAGATCAGGGCAAGCGCGTTGAGCTTGTCTGGTCGCCGGCGCCGAATGACAGAATTTACGCCCGCCCGCCGATTACGCAATATGGCATCTGGCGCGGCAACGTTGATGGCCTGTCCGCCCGCAGCGAAGGGCGCATTAATCCATCTGCGATTTGGGAATTGGTTGGAAACCTGCCGGCGCAAGCAGATTCGATTTATCGTTTTCACGCGCCGACGAAGGGCGATAAGATTCCGATCCCGTTTTTCATCGCAGCGTACACGGAAAATCCGCGAGTATTCGTGAACTCCAACATCGTCAGCGGAGCTTCAATTGACAATTTGCCGCCGGGCGCGCCCAATCATTTGACGGCTCAAGTTGATTCACAAACGGTTTGGTTATGGTGGGATCCACCTGCTGACGAAACGCCGGCATTTTATTCGATCTATCGCGGCGTTCTTAGCGGTAACCCTGGCCCGCTGCCGCTGGCAACAACAACGATTCCGAATTTTGTGGATGCTTCATTCAACCAGACGCAAAAGTACTATTATGTTGTAACCGCCACCGACAGCAGCGGTAATCAGAGTGGGGCTTCGAATGAAGTCGCGGTTGCCGTCACCAACATCGCAGAACACTTGGGCCGTGAGATACCGGCGCATTTTGCCCTGGGCCAGAATTATCCCAATCCCTTTAATCCCTCCACCATAATTCCATATCAATTACCTCAAGCGAGAGTCGCGCGCCTGCGTATCTTCAATGCTGTTGGACAGCACATTCGCAAATTTGAGTTGGGATTGCAATCCGCCGGTTACCACCATCTGCATTGGGACGGGCTTGACGATCATGGGCGCGCAGCCGGCAATGGCGTGTATTTGTATCGTTTCGAAGCCGGAGATTTCTGTGCGACAAGAAAGTTGATCTTGATGAGATGATTTGACCAAAGCCCGGTCCCAAAAACCGGGAAGACGCTGTACAATTTCAGGTGGGCGATCGCGAATTCTGCGAGCGCCGATTTTTTTTGCAGCAAGCAGCGATTTTTTTGTGCATTTTTGGCTTTTCTTGTTTAGATTCCCGCTTCCATGAAAGAACAAATGAAAATGTTATTGATGCGCTGGCGTCTTGACGGCCTGGCGCGGTCGGTGACGCGTAAAATTAGTGGCATTGGCCTCGGCAAATTACTTATTAAATTCCCAACTTATGATCAGAGCATTGCACAACTCGTTTCTGCGGCCGATGATCCGGTGCGCTACGCGGCGGTGGCGCTCGCGGTGAAACGCGGCGAGTTAAGCCGTCTTCTGCATACACTCGCGCCGGAACGCGATCTGTATTTATTCGACACGTTTGCCGGCTTTCCCGAATCCGATTTGGAAAGGCAGGACGCACGTTTTCGCGACACGAGTATTGACCTGGTGAAGCGCGCGCTCGGCGATCTCAAACATGTTGTTTTCAAGCCCGGCTATTTTCCCGAAACGGCGCAAGGGCTGGAGAATGAAAAATTCGCCTTTGTCATGCTTGATCTGGATCTTTACAAGCCCACTGTGGCGGGCATGGAATTTTTCTACCCGCGTCTGGTCAGCGGCGGCTATTTGTTTGCGCATGATTACAACTCGCCGGAATCCCGGCGCGCCGTCTCACGCGCCGTGAATGAGTACATGAAAGACAAGCCTGAAAAAATCGTCGAGTTGCCGGATAAATGGGGCTCGGCCCTCATTCGAAAAATTTGAAGCCACTCGCCATCGCCAATTCCACTGAAAAGCTGAATCAGAAATCTTTCATTCTTTGATCTGAACTCATGCAATTGTCCGATATCAAATTCGACTGCCGCCATTTCCGCGGCGACATTCCCTGCACGCCCAACAAACTGCGCGACAAAGTCTGTACGACGTGTGATGAATTCGATCCCATCCGCACACGCATTCTCATCATCAAATTGGGCGCAATCGGAGATGTGATTCGCACCACGCCACTGTTGCAGCGTTTTCGTGAAGAATATCCCGGCGCGCATATTTCCTGGGTCACGCTCACTCCCGAGATTTTGCCGGCTTCGAAGATCGACAAAATCTACAAATTCGATTTTAAGGCGATCTATGCCTTGACACATTTGGAATTCGATATCGCGGTGAACCTGGACAAAGATGTGGAAGCCTGCGCCTTGCTGCACGACGTGACTGCCGCCCACAAATTTGGCTTCAGCCTCGAACACAGCCGGCTCACGGCGTTGAATGCCGCAGCAGAAGACAAACTCATCACCGGCGCGTTTGACAACATCTCGAAGCAAAATCGTAAAAGTTATTTGGAAGAGATTTTTGCCATCTGCGGATTTGAATTCAAAAAAGAACCGTATGTTCTGGAGCTGAAAGACCGTCTTGAAGCGGGTTGGCAGGAATTGCGTGAACGCGCGGCCGGACGTAAAATTATCGGCCTCAACACCGGTTGCGGTAAGCGCTGGCTCACGCGTTTGTGGCCGGAAACCTACTGGATCGAGTTGATCAAAAAATTGCAGGAAGCGAACCAATTTCCCTTGTTGCTCGGCGGCCCGGAGGAAGACGGGCAAAATCGCACGCTCGCGCAAAAATCCGGCGCGACATATTTGGGAACGTTTCCTTTGCAGCAATTTCTTTCGCTCACCGCGCAATGCGACGTCGTCGTTACCGCCGTCACGATGATGATGCACATTGCCTTGGGCTTGCACAAGCCTCTGGTGTTGTTCAACAACATCTTCAATCCCCATGAGTTCGAGTTGTACGGCAACGGCGTGATGGTGCAACCGGAATCCGGTTGCGATTGTTACTTCGGCAACACCTGCCGGCGCGCCCGCCATTGCATGCTTGATCTGCCGGTGGCAACCGTGTTCAATGCCATTCAGGAGATGTCTCTTCGCGCCGGCGAGCCTGTGTCGAGCCGGATGTTATGAAGATCGCCTACCTCTCCACGTTTTATCCTTTTCGCGGCGGCATTGCGCAATTCAACGCTTCGTTGTATCGTGAACTCGAAAAGCATCATGAGATACGCGCATTCACTTTCACACGGCAGTATCCGCATTTGCTTTTTCCCGGCGCGACGCAACATGTCACACCCGCTGACAAAGTCGACGAGATTCCGGCGCAGCCGATTTTGGACAGCATCAATCCGCTTTCCTATCGTAAAACAGCCGCGCTGATGCGCGCCTATGCGCCGGATCTTGTTCTCACCAAGTTTTGGATGCCGTTTTTTGCACCCAGCCTGGGTTATGTCGCCGGCAAACTGCGCCGCCTCGGCGCGACGGCCATTGCCGTTCTCGATAATCTTATTCCGCACGAACAGCGCCCGGGCGATATGCTGTTGGTACGATACTTCCTTCGGCGTTACGACGGCTTCATCGTGATGAGCAAAACCGTGGAACGCGATTTGTTGAGGCTGCAGCCTGAAGCGCGTTACACACTCAAACCGCATCCGCTTTACGATCATTTTGGCGCAACGCTGCCAACTGTGGAGGCCCGTCAAAAATTGGGGCTGCCTTATGATAAAAAAATCATTCTCTTTTTCGGTTTCATCCGGGGCTATAAAGGCCTGGATAATCTCATTCGCGCCACCGCTTTCCTGCCGGATGATTATTGCGTGGTGATTGCCGGCGAGATGTACGGCGATTTTTCTTCTTATCAAACCTTGATTGATGAAACGCAAACCGCTAATCGAATCAAATTGTTTGTGAGATATATTGACGATGCCGAAGTGCCGGCGTTTTTTTCCGCCGCGGATGTTTGTGTGTTGCCCTACAAATCCGCTACCCAAAGCGGCATCGTGCAAATTGCGTTTAACTTCAATCTGCCTGCAATCGTCACCAATGTCGGCGGGCTGGCTGAAATGGTGGAAAACGGCGAAACCGGGCTGGTGGCGGATTCACCAACGCCGCAAGAGCTGGCCGCGAAGATTCGTTTTTACTTCGAAAGTAAACTGGAGCAGAAAATGCGGCAGGCGATCGCGCAGAAACGAGGATATTTCAGTTGGGCGGGATTTGCGGAGGCGGTGATGGAGTTGTATGGCAAAGTTCGGAGTTCATCTTCTATCTGAAAGGCACTGCCATACTGGAATTCGCGCAACTTGATACTGGATTCCTGCAAGAATTTTTTTAAATTTGATTCGTTTTTTGGCAAATGCCACAGCTTTTGTTCTGTCTACAGATTCAGACCATTTTCTCATCCTTTTGAATAGAGTTATTGCGATTGGATACTCACATGCACATCGCCGGTCCGGCATCTCCTGCGCCGCACTTCATGGTGCGCGATCTGCCCATCTACGGTGATCTCGTATTGGCGCCCATGGCCGGATTCTCCGATTTGCCCTACCGCATCATTGCGCGCGAATTCGGCAGCGCCATGGGTTACACGGAATTCGTTTCGGTGGACGGCATTCTGCACGGCAATGCCAAGACCATGCGCATGCTCGATTTTCACCCTTCCGAATATCCCATGACGTTTCAGGTATTCGGCAGCGATGAGGACAAAATCGTTGAAGCCTGCCAGCGCATTGCCGCATTGGGCCCGCATATCATTGATTTGAACATGGGCTGCTCTGTGGCCAAGGTTTCAGGCCGCGGCGCGGGCGCCGGATTGCTGTGCACGCCGGTAAAAATCGGGCGCATCTTCAATCGCCTCTCCAAACTTTTGCCGATTCCGGTGACCGGCAAGATTCGGTTGGGATGGGATCATCAATCGCGCAACTACATTGAAGTGGCAAAGACATTGGAAGACAACGGGGCCGCCCTGATCGCGGTGCACGCGCGTACCAAGGCACAAGCGTACAACGGCGTCGCGGATTGGAACGCGATTGCGGAAATCAAACAGGCGTTGAAAATTCCCGTCATTGGCAACGGCGACGTCAAATGCCTGGACGATATCAAGCGCATTAAGGAACAAACCGGTTGTGATGCGGTGATGATCGGCCGCGCCGCGATTGGCAATCCCTGGATCTTCAGCCGCAAGGATCGCCACGAAGTATCCTTTGCAGAAAAGGCCGCGCTCATTCGCCGCCATCTTAGCCTCATGCGCGATTATTATGATCAAAATTACGGCTTGATTCTCTTTCGCAAACACGTGGTAAAATACATCTCCGAGATTCGCGGGGCGGCGGCCTTGCGCACCGGTTTAATCACCTGCACGCGCGCCGAAGATTTTATTGCTCTCCTTGCAGAAGCGGAAGCAAACGAGCGGGAGTTGAAAGCGGCGTAGTTGGTACTGCAACGCTAAGTTCGAGATTTCCCCTTGCCTTTGTCAACGTCAGGAGGAATCCTGTGATGTACCGGATTCACAGCCGTCTCGAGCGGTTTTCCCCCATACTTCACAAGATCCCGCCGGGCGGGATGACATTTCGAGGGGGTACTCCTCAAATTAAGGTAACAGCCAGTTACTCAAAATTGCAGCGCTGCAAAAATTGCCTCCGGTTGAAACTGTACGATCACAAAAATCGAACGAATGAAGCCCTCCACCTTGATGCAATTGCAGGAACCTTATCAACCCCGCCCGATTCGTTTTCTCGAACTCTGGCAAACCGCCGGCTGGACATTGAAGCTTTATGGCATTGCCTATCGCCGTCCTTTGCCGCGGCCCGAGTTGCTGGTTGCTGCGAAAGAAGTCGCAACCGCACAACTGGCCAGTATACAAACAAAAAATCATTATCATCTCGGTTTCATGGGCGTGCATGACGGCCGCGGTGCAAACTTCGTTTTTGTGGACTACTGGGCGGACGAAAACGAATTGCATCATCATGTTTATGTCTCGCCTGCCACGCAACCGGCAAAACTCGAATACGTCACGCCCACCGGATTGATCGCTTGTGTGTGGGATTTGCGCGTGATTTGTTTCGAGCGCCAGGCCTGGCTCGAAACCGTTCTAGTCAATCCCGCCGGACCGGATCTGCAACAGTATTTGGAGCGCCGCCTGCATGAAGATGCCTAATCTCCCGCGCCTCGTTTGTTTCGCCTTCCTGCTTTCTTCTTCCATCCCGCCCGGCTTTGCGCAAGATGCGCCGCGAAATCTCATCAAGAATGTTGAAGTCGCCGGCCAGCACCTCGACGGCAAAACCGCGCTGCGAGCCGCTGCTTTCATGCAAAACTATTGGCGTCACGCCGGCAATCAGGATTTCAATGTGTGCATGGATTATTTTGCAACGGCGCTGCGCACGGGTGGTTTTGCCGCAGCGGATTCTTCTTTCCGGCTTTCCGTGAGGGACACGTTGTTGCCGCAGGCGCGCGCCTGGCAGCCGTTTGACGCCGAACTGCGGCTGGTTGCGCCGATTGATACGCTTCTCCATTCTCTGGCTCAAGCCAAAATGTCTTTGTGCGTGAATTCACATGCGACGCCCTTGCCGGGCGCAAGCATGGAATTGGTGTTCATCGACA
>QEVD01000371.1 GCA_003576975.1 Candidatus Zhuqueibacterota bacterium | reverse complement strand
CGCCGGGTTCCGGTGCGTCCCACTTCCACAAAGCCCGCTCTTTTAAAGGCACTCACAAATCCCATAAACGGCTGGCCCCGTCTTGCTGCTTTGCTTCTGCTGGCGTGGCACGCCAGGCCATGCACCAACAATACTTTGGCCCGCCGCGGCTTTCGAAGAGTGTCACAAAGTCATTCAAGCGCTGGCGATCGACTTCGTGAAAGATGAGGTGTTGCAGCTTATCATTCATCGAAGTTGCGAAGCTTTCGTCAGGTTTCGTTCCTCACCCGGGCCAGCGGGCAAGGCCACGGATTTCAACACACCCGAGTGCTGCCGTGGCGTTTCAGAAAGTTCTTTCATCTGCAGAAGGGCCATAAATGGAGGGCACCGGTATGTCGTTGAGACGCATGTAGACTGTCAGTTGTCCGCGGTGATGCACGAGATGGTTTATGGATGAGCCAACCATTTCTCCGGCAGGAGAGCTGAGCATCACCTGACCCTGGTTTTTGAGAAAAAAAGTTTTGTCCAGTTCTTGGTCGGTAACTTTGGCCAGTGCATTTCTTGTGCCTTTGAGATTTTCATCAAAATGATTCACCAATTCCGCCGTAGTTTTGGGCTGAAAATGTCCGAATGTGGCAAAGTCGATTTCACCCTTCTCGACGATGTAGGTTATCCATCTTGGGATTTCTGCAACCAGCAGGGCGAGATAACCCATGGTCATGGATTTCTCATGCGGCTTCCAGCCGAATCGACTCTCCGGTATGCGTTCCAAACATTTGCGTGTGGCAGGAGCTTCGGCTTTCAGTTCTTGCAAAAACGCTGAACCTCGCGTCAATTCAGTCATATGTCATCCTCCTTTCGGTTGTTGCGTGAATAAACGGCCGAGTTGGCTACTCATTGATTTGTATCTGCGGGTTCCAGGCCACTTCCCACAAGTGCCCGTCAGGATCCTGAAAGTAACCTGCGTAACCGCCCCAGAAGGTATCCTGTGCATGTTTGAGAATCCTCGCACCGGCTTTTGCGGCTTGTTCCATAGCGCCATTGACTTCCTCCTTCGACGAGACGTTATGGCTCAACATGAATTCTGTCGGGCTTCGATGAGTTTCCGCAAGGCCAGTCTCATGCGCAATGCTCTTACGCGGCCAGATTGCCAGTTTCAGGCCGGCCTGCAATTCAAAAAAGGCCACGCTGCCGTGCTCAAACTCAGCGCCAACGATGCCCGGCGTTGGCAAACCAAGTCCATCGCGATAAAACTGCAATGCCCGTTGCAGATTGTCAACGCCGAGCGTGATGAAACTAATTCGCGGTTTCATGCTGTTATTCCGATTTGGCGGGATGGCGATAGAACGTCTTGGCGACGATCTTCCAGCCCTCCTCGAATTTGTAGAGCGAAATATAATCAGTGAAGGTGTGTTTGCCGTCGCGATAAAGCTCCACTTTCACGACCGCGGCGCTGCCAGTAATCTCAACCAGCGGGAATTCCGCTTTGATTTCCGGCCGGGGCTTGTTTGCGCTTTTTGCTTTTGCGGCTTCGATACGGGTAATCCATTCATCACGCGTCACTTTGTTGATCTTGCTGCCCTCTTGCACGAACATGACGAACTCAGCGTGAAAGCCCTGGCGCATGGCCTCACCGTCAGGATTGGCGTGCACGCCCTGGACGTAGGCCTCTTCCACCACTTTGATCACTGCCGACTTTTCATCTTGATTCCAGGCGAATGCACTCATGATAGTCAGCAGCACCATAACAACTGAACTCTGCAGGACTCTTGTTTTCATTGCTCGATCTCCATGTAATGAATCATTGGATAGATGGGAACGTTCTTTTTGTTATAAAACTTCGATCCTATTTCACTTTCTGCAACGTCATCTCGTGGAACTGTCGCCAACTCTTTCCGTCCTGCGACAGCTCTCCCTTCTCGAACCACTCACCTTGTTCCGTCAGCTTGACCGTATATCTTATGCTAGCGCCTTGCGGAGTTTGAAATCGCCATTGAAAACCCTCTTCGACAAATTCAGCTTCTGCCTCCGTGCTGCGCCCATCGGCCAAATACGATTTTAGACGATATTGTTTTGCCGTTGCGTCGTAGGAGACGACCCCAAGGGCATGATGCACGGCAACCTCTTCCTCTTTCCCGGCGACTCTGGCCTTGCCCAATCCTTCTATCAGAAGAACCATACCGCCAAGTTTCGGCTGAACGTTTTCAGTAATAGAAGAAGTCCGGCGCTGGCCCGGAATGAACTCGGCCCAGCCTTCCCCTCTCCATTCTCCGATCAGGAAGTCGAGTTTCTTCATTTCTTCAAGCTGGGCAGAGCTGGAATGCTGAGCTAAAGTGGAGGTGGTCAACACCAGCAACAACAGGGCAAAGGTCTTCATGCGCGCCTCATTAGGTTGGAAGTTATTGAGAATGGTGAATGAGTTATCTTGTTCATGACGGGTGTGAAGTTATATTACCAGCGCAAGGACGCACCCCGCTTCGTACTTGCTTAACTCGAAACCCAATCAGTCCGGGTTCTCCGCAAGAGGGGCGTTGATCTCTTGTTCTCTCTTGTGATGCACCAGCGGAAGCGTTATCGTCTTTGAGCGTATGTGAAAAGTCGGCAACTGACCGGTCGGCTTGTTCCAGAGAATGGTCAAATCAGGCGATTTTTCAAACAAGTTATCGCCAACCGATCGGTCAGTTTTTTAAGTTAGGACTTTTCAAATGTCCTCTTTGAGATCATTGCCGGGCGCCTGGGGGCCGTTCTTTGGTTGGATTTAAATTGTATTCTTGCGATTTGCCGCGCGGGATGCTGAGTGATTTCCAATTCTTGCCGGCTTGAATCCGCGCCAGCAGAACGATTTGGCCCGCATGATAGGCGGCATGCGCGAGTGATCGCTGCAAGGCATCGGATACCCTTAGTTCTTTGCCTCGAATCCTGACCACTTTGCCTAGATCAGAATCTTGTAACGCGTCGATTTCATAAAACAAAATTCTCCACCCCTCCTCCCACTTCTTTAACAAAGTCGCTCGATCTTCTCGTTTCTCTTCAAATTCCTCATCGCGATTGCGCCACGGTTTCTCGCCGTCTTCTGTCAGGAAGTTGGTGAATCGCGATTTGAGATTCCCAGAGATATGATTCATGATGACAGCGATCGCATTGGTGTCATCGCCGGCGGCATTGTGCAAATCCTCATCTTTGATTTGGGCAATTGCCCCCTCCGCCAAAAATTTGTAGCGTTGATATTCCGCTTTGATGGGTTCGATGATCAATTGCTGCTCCTAACGTGGGTGAATCGGAACCAAAAACTAAAATTATCCCAATTTACTGACAATCGCGAATTGACTTGACACATTTTAGCCAGTAGAATCAAGGCTATTCTTGTCAAGGTAAATACCGAACATCAGTAGGATCGTCATTTAAATAACCTGCTCATTTTCTTTAAACCGCTAATCAACGCGAAGGGCCGCTAATGCTTTTTAATTGGCGATGATTCGCGTGTATTCGCGGTGGAAGATTGAGAAAGCTATTTGAACGTCGATCCTTAGATCAAGGCATGCTTGTGAATAGCAAATGAAATGACATGTCTCAAGTGCGCGCAACGGGCAACCGGAACGCCACCATCTCTTGACTGTTGCGCACCAAGAGGAGATTGCCGACCAACACCGGGTGGTTCCAGGTCTTGCCTTTGATTGCCGGGAACCGCGCCAGCTCCGTAAACTGATCTGGCGTCGCATTCACCAGCGCCAGCTCACCGTGCTCCGACAGTACCAGCAGCAAATCCTGGTCGGGCAACAAGACCATCTGGCCGGCGCCGTAGCGCCCGCCCTTCCACTTGCGCTTGCCGTCGGTGAGATCGATGCACGAAAGTATGCTGCCGTCGACGCCGAAGGCATGTCCTTTGTGCACAACAAAGTCGCTGAAATACGGTTTCAGCCCGGTTGAGGTCCAGCGCTCCTCGACACGCCATCCCTCAGGATCGCGCACAACCGCAATGCGGCGCATACCGACTTCAACGCCTCCAGAGCCGCTGCCGATCAAGACGTCACTGCCCGCGATCACGCAGGGCTGCACGATTCCGTCGCTCTTCCACTCGTGCTTCCAGAGCAATTTGCCATCAGCCGGAGCGACGCTGATCACGCCCTCTCCATTTAGCAGCAGAATTTGCGCAACGCCGTCGATTACCGCGAGATGCGGCGAGCTGTAGCCCCAGCCACCGTTCGGGCCGTACCAGCGTGGCTTTCCGGTGGCGAGTTCGTAGGCAATGAGCCTGCCCGCGGCGGCCGCGACGACCAGGCTATCAATCACCAACGGCGAACCCGCAAAGCCCCAGGCCGGGAGCTTTTCGTCGGCGTCAGACGCTGCGTTGCGCGACCAGACGACGGAGCCGTCGCGAGCGTCGAGCGCATTCAAAATGCCGGTCGCGCCAAACGTGTAAACGCGGCCGTTGCTCAAAGTCGGCGTTGCGCGCGGACCGGCGCCTGCGTTCGATTCCCAGAACCGGGCTGAATCGCCATGCTTCCAAACCAGCTCACCCGTGTTCAGATCAGAGCACGAAACAATCTCTTCTTCGCCACGCTGCTCTTGAGTATAAATGTGGCTGCCGTTGACCGCGAATGACGACCAGGCCGGCCCGATAGGCTTGCGCCACAACTCGACCGGCGGCGACTGAGACCAGTTCGTTTCAATGCCCACGCCGTGAATGACATTGTCACGCTCGGGGCCGCGAAAACCTGGCCACTCAACTTTTTTCTCAGCGACTCTCTCGACCGGAGTGGGCGATGCCACAGCCGCAGGCTTAATGCTGGTCTTCGCTGGAAGCGGAGTTTCAACCGGCGCGGCTGCGGGAGCGGGCAGCGATAGTGGAACGTTTTCCGGCTCTTTCTCACTGCTGGCTTGAATCAGAAGAAGCTCCTCGGGCGTCGGCGTCCACCGCCAGTGAAATTCCGAACCAATGCCTATAATGCCGGCAGTTCTTATTAATGTGAACACGCCGCAGGCAAGCAGGATCGCGCCCATAATGGTTGCGCGTCGAGGGCCGGTAGAGAGGCCACGGCTGACCACAGCCCCGGCGACAAGCGCAAGACATAGAACCGGGACGGCGTAGACAAAGAGCAGCATCCCTTGCATTCCGCCCGCAATCGAGGGATGCACAAAGCGCTTGGTCACAGCAAGCGCA